>JBARAK010000080.1:0-32186 GCA_049791955.1 Caulobacteraceae bacterium | reverse complement strand
GGTTGCTGGAGGCTGATCGTCCCCTGCTCTACGTCGGCAACGGCTGCCGCGTGGCGGGGGTCGAGGAGACCGTGCGCGCCCTGATCGAGCGCCATAAGCTGCCGGCCGTATTCTCCTGGCTGTCGTTCGATATCCTGCCCGCAAACCACCCGCTGCACTTCGGCTGCCCCGGTGGCTTCGCGCCGATCTCGGCCAACCGGATCCTCGGCGAAGCCGACCGCATCCTTTTCCTCGGCGCGCGGCTCGACCTGGGCACCACCGCTTTCCAGCGCGACGCCTTCGGCGATCAGGCGTTCCGGAGCTTCGTGGACGTCGACGCCGCCGAGCTCAGCAAGTTCGCCGGCCTGCCGGACAGCGAGACCGTGCATGCCGACCTGCGGGCCCTGCCCACAGCGGCGGAGGGACTGGCGAAAGAGGTCACCGGCCCCGCCTGGCGCAATTGGTGTCTCGACCAGCGCCAGTCCGGCCTCGAAGAGGAGCATCGCCGCCTGTCCACGCCGGCGCTCAACACCTACACCCTCGCCAGGCGCCTATCGTCCTGGGCTGAGGACAAGGTGCTGGTGCCGGCATGTTCCGGATTCGCCGAGGAGACCTTCACCCGGTTCTTCACGCCACCTTCGGGCTGCCGCTTCTTCAATGGCGCGTCGCTCGGCGCGATGGGGTTTGGCCTGCCGATGGCGCTGGGCGCCCTATTCGGAACCTCGCGCCATGTGGTCTGCATGGACGCAGACGGCGGGTTGATGCTGAATGCGCAGGAACTGGCGACCATCTCACGCCACAAGCCGCCCGGCTTCATCCTGTTCGTGCTGAACAACGGCGGCTACGATTCCATCCGCATCTCGCAGACGCGCCACTTCGGCGAAACCTACGGAACGGATGAGCAGAACGGCGTCTTCATCCCCGACTTCGCGGACCTGAGTCGCGCCTACGGCATCGACTACCTGCGCATCGCCACATTGTCGGAATTGGACGACTTCCTGGCGGCGCACGATCGCAGGTCGCCGCCCGTGTTCGTCGACCTCATGATCACGCCTGACGAACCTCGCGGCCCCTCGGTCAGGACCGTGGTACTGGAGGACGGTCGCCCCGTCACCACGCCGCTCCGCGACATAGACTGGTGATCCAGGCCTTCGGGCCCTTGCAGGACTACCAAACCTTCCAGGGCGCGGTGGTCGCCCATAACTGCTCCAAGTGCACCTTATCCCGCAGGGTGTCCATCGGCTGCCAGAAGCCCGTGTGGCGGAAGGCCCTGAGTTCGCCGCGCCTCGCCAGGGCTTCCAGGGGCTCGCCTTCGAAGACGGTGTCGTCGCCCTCGATGTGATCCAGCACCTTGGGCGACAGCACGAAGAAGCCGCCGTTTATCAAACCCCCTTCGTTCTGTGGCTTCTCGGTGAAGCGCTCCACCACATCGTCGCTAAGCTCCAGCGCTCCAAAGCGCGCCAACGGCGTCACCGCGGTCACGGTCGCCAGGGCGCCATGTCCCTGGTGGTAATCAACCAGCGCGGCGATGTTCACATCCGAAAGGCCGTCGCCGTAAGTCAGGCAGAAATAAGGGCAATCCTGGATGTAGCGCGCGATCCGCTTCACCCGGCCGCCCGTCATGGTGTCCAGGCCGGTGTCCACCAGGGTGATGGTCCAGGGCTCGGAATAGCTCTGATGCACCTCGACCGCACCTGACGGAAGGATGGTTAGATCGGCGTTCTGGTAGGCATAGCTCAGGAAATACTCGCGGATCCTGAAACCGAGATAGCCGCAGCAGATCACGAAATCATTCAGCCCGTGGGCGCTATAGGATTTCATGATGTGCCAGAGCAACGGCCGGCCGCCGATCTCGACCATCGGCTTAGGACGAACCGCCGTTTCCTCCGCGATCCGGGTGCCCCTGCCGCCAGCAAGGATGACGACCTTCGGCTGGTATTCGCGCGTGGAGGACGTCATCGGCGGGTTCCGGAATACCGGCGCGCAGGATCGCGCCTGAATTTCTTATTCATGGCCCGGCCGAAATTTTCAGTCATGGCCCTACCGAATTGCACGCCAGACTTCCGGCTTAGATGAGTCTGCCGCGAACGCCAATCCGGCCCAGCTCGCGCCTCCACGCGGAGTGTGGCCGCGCCCCTTCCCCGGACCGGGGTCGGACATAGTCAAATCTATGTAGATAGAAATCCAGTCAGACATCTGCACATACCGTATACTCATCTTTCCGGCGAAAAGCGGGTCGAGACGTCGCATCGACATCCGTTTTTTAACGGGTGAGGCTCGATTCTTCAGTTAAGGGGGCTTCAATGGCAAACTTTACTGTCAGGGTTGAACTTCACGGCGGTCGTCGCGTCTTCCGCCCTCTCCACGCCGCGATGCAGAGCGCAGGCTTCACGCGTTGCAAGAGTTGGGGCGGTCGAAAGAACCGCGCGCGAACCGCCGAGTACTTAATAAGCGGGCTGGCAGGCACATCCAGATCGGTGTGCGAGCTGGTCAGCACCATGGTCGACGCCGTTCATACGCCGAACTCGATCCTGGTGCGGGAAGCCGGTATCCAGAGCCAGGGGTGACCGCACGTGCGGCGGCTCAAGTCAGGCGCGCTTCGCCCGGGCGATATGGGTGTCGATGGCGGTGGACAGGACGGTGAGCGGCACGCCGCCCGTCTTCACCACCGCGTCGTCGAAGGAGCCCAGGTCGAAGCTCGGGCCGAGTGCAGCCTTCGCCCGCTCGCGCAGACGCAGGATTTCGTTGTGCCCGGTCTTGTAGCCGCAGGCCTGGCCTGGCGCGACGCAGTAGCGGTCGGTCTCGCTGGTCATGGCGTCGGCGCCCTTGCCGGTCTGCTCGCTCAAGAAGGCGACCGTCTGCTCCCGCGTCCAGCCCATGGCGTGCAGGCCAGTGTCAGCGACCAGGCGGCAGGCGCGGAACTGCTGGGCCTGCAGATAGCCAATCTGGCCGAAGGGATCCTCAGCGTACAGGCCATGCTCGTCGACAAGCTGTTCGGCGTAGAGCGCCCATCCCTCGACAAAGGCGTTGAAACCCATCAGCGAGGTGATCAGCGGGATTTCCGCATGGTGTTCGGCCAGGTAGGCCCCCTGCCAGGTGTGTCCCGGGATGCCTTCGTGCGCCGTGAGCGTCGGCAACTGATACTTGGGCCAGAGCGCCGTCGACTTCAGGTTGACGTAATAGATCGCCGGACGCGAACCATCGAGCGAAGCGAAGTTCATGTAGCCCAGCGCCGCGCCGTCCTGGATGTCAGGCGGCACGCGCTTGACCATCACGTCCGCCTTCAGCCCCAGGTGCGAGACCTGCGGCAGCAACGGGCGGATACGGGCGATACAGTCGTTCAGGTAGGCGATCAGCTGGGCCCGGCCCGCATCGGTGTCGGGATAGAGGAAGCGCGGGTCCTTGTTCAGGGCCTGGCACCGTTCGCCGACCGTGCCCCGGGTCAGCCCCTGCTTCTTCAGCAGGCCGTCGATACGGTCCTGGATGGCGCGGTTCTGTTCCAGGCCGATGCGGTGGACCTCGGCCGGGGACTGGGTGGTGGTGGTGCCGAGGCGCAGCGCCCAGGCATAGAAGGCGTCGCCCTGGGGCAGGCGCTGCACCCCTGCGGTATGCGGGGCGTGGGCGGTGGCCTCGGTGAAGGTGGCGATCTGGCGATCCATCGCCGGATAGACTTCGCTCTCGACTAGCCGGACGCAGCGGGCGGTCCAGTCGCCGGCGATCCCGGCCTTCTGGGCGCGCTGGGCCAACGAGGTCACCAGCCGCTGCTGCGCGGCGGGCGTAGCGCGGAAGTCCTTGAGCTGGCCCAGCGTATTGGCGGCGATGAAGTCGGGTGGCATGACGCCGTTCGCGGCGTCGGCGCGGATGCGTGCGCTTTCTTCGTTGAGCTGGCGAGCGAAGGCGGAAACCCGCGAAAGGTAGGCCTCGGCGTCGGCGGTGTCGTGGACCTGGTGCTGGGAGTCCAGGAACTCCGGCACATTGGTGAAGGCGCCGCCCTGCTGGCTGATGACATAGGGTGAAGCGCCTCCGGAAAAGCCCGCCGCGGCCCCCCCGCCATAGCTGAACGCCAAGCCCTCGACGCCACGGTCGGCGGCGTAAAGTACGGTGTCGTAGCGGATCTGGTCGGCGTCGGAGAGCGTCTCCCGGTTCAGCGCCGAGAGCCGCTTGTGCATGGAGCGCACCTGGGCGGCCCAGGCGGCGTCTCCCTTAGGCGACACATCGGAGAGTTCCGACTTGAGGCCGGCATAAGCGCCCTTGTCGATGCCGAGCGAGGTGGCCTGCTCCGGCGAAAGACGGACGATCTCGTCGGCGAATGCGTCGAGATCACCGCGGAAAGCGGGGCCTCCGCTCCCGGACGCCGCCTTGGCCATGGGCGCCGCCGCCATGGCGGCCAATGCGACTCCCCCCTGTAGTATGCGACGGCGATCGGTGGCGGGCGATTGGATCACGAATGGCTCCCTTGGCTCTTATGCCGGGAACTTATGCGCGAGCCCGCCTTACGGCCAAGCCTCCATTCGGTGGTGGCTGATCATTTCGAGGCCGCTTCCCAGGCTCAGGGATGCTCATCGCGCTGCTGCCCGCCCAGCGCCGCCGCCACACAAGCGATGAACGCCCCCACCAGCATCGAAAGGCCGCCGAAGATCGCCGTCGCCGACGCTGCTTTCTTGGCGGTATGGGCGATGTCGATTTCCCGATCCAGGACCTCGCCCACCCGCGTCCGCGCCGTCTCCACGGCGACTCCGGCGCGAGCGCTGACCAATTCCGCGAGATAGGCGCGGTCGGCATCGGCAGCCTTCCCGGCCACGGCCGTCTTGCCAAGGATCCGGCTCGCCTCGGCCTTCGCCTCGGTCTTCAGAGCGGCGTCGCCTGGAGCTGTCGAACGGAACAGGAGATCCACATCGTAGCCGATCATGGCCGGCTGGGAGGATACGCCCCCTCCGGAAACCGGCTCCGCCGTCTTGCCGCTGACCGCGGCCACCGCTGAAGTCAGTGCGATCGCGCCCACGATGGCGGCCAGGGACCAGGTCAGGAAGCCATGGGCGGTGTCACGGAAAAACACCTCGTGATCGTGGGTTCCAATCCAACGGGTGCGCAGCCGGCCCGTGAGATAGCCACCGAGCCCGGATGCAATCCATTGCACCACGATCAGCCAAAGCCCTCCCACCAGCGCGAAGGTCGCTGGCGCCTGGCCGCCCGGCCAGGGCCCAGCGGACGCCAGTCCGAAACCCGCGCCGATGGCGAAAAGCACGAGCGTCGAGGCCGCCATGACGACAGCGCCCGCCAGGATCGCCGGCCACGACACAGCCGACAATCCTCTCACGACCGGGGCGGCGTCGTCCTCCGCCCTAAGCCCATAGATGTCGTTAGCCTCTGCATTAGAGATCATGCTGCACCTACGGCTTTGGTTCAATGCCAGATCAGAGACAGAAGGATGATCACAGGAATAGGCACGCCGAGGAACCAAAGAAGAATTGCTCTTCCCATAACCGTCTCCTTGGGCTTTTCAGCTAGGACAACGGCACGTCGTGTTGCAAGTTCCCATGGCCATCACAGTCACAGGTCAAGATTGAACACCCTGCCGCGGCTTCGCCTTCGGCTCTCAGGCTACGCTTGCGGATGGAATATCCGGATGAGCTCGATGAGGCCCTGAACGGCTCGCGACCACCTCCGCGATGGCTTCCAACAGCTCCATCGCCCGGATCGGCTTGGTCAGGTGATCGTCCGCCCCTGCCGCGAGACTGGCGTCAACGTGCTCCTGCAGCGCGTTGGCGGTCAGCATGAGCACAGGCGTGCGCGCTAGGCCCAGGCTCCGTTCGCGCTGGCGCAGGAGGCTGGTGGCGCTGATCCCGTCCATGACCGGCATCTGCATGTCCATCAGAACCACGTCGAAGGCCTGGACCTCCAGCAGGTCGAGCGCCGCCTGGCCGTTGTCGACCGTGGTGAGGTTCACCCCCGCCGCATCCATGATCAACTGCACCACGCGCTGATTGGTCGGATGATCCTCCGCCAGCAGGACCCGCAGGCCCGCGATGTCCGCCTCGGCTTCCGGCTCGGCGAGCACGTCGGGCGCGCGCGTTTCGCGCGGAAGCGGCAGATCGAACATAAAGCGGGAGCCCTCGCCCGGCTTGGACAGCGCCCAGATGCATCCGCCCATGAGTTCGACCAGCGCCCGGCAGATCGCGAGGCCCAGGCCCGTCCCCCCGAAACGCCGTCGGATGGAGGCGTCGGCCTGCTCGAACCGCTGGAACAGCCTGGCCTTCACCTCGTCGTCGAAACCTATTCCGGTGTCGCTGACCTCGAAGCGGATCGCGCCGCTCTCCAGCGCCAGCACCTTCAGCTCCACCTCGCCAGCCGAGGTGAACTTCACTGCATTGCTGAGCAGGTTGGAAAGCACCTGCGTCAGCCGCACGCTGTCGCCGCGATAGACACCCCCGGCCTTCGCCTCGACATCCCAGGTCAGGCGCACGTCCTTGATCTCAGCTGAAGCGCGGTAAAGCTCCGCCACGCGCGAGATCGTCGTCTCCAGGTCGAATGGCTCGGATTCGATCTGCATTTCCCCGGCATCGATCTTGGAGAAGTCCAGGATATCAGTCAGCACCTGCTGCAACAGCCGCCCTGACGACACGATCAGCTCCGAGAGCTCCACGTTACGCGGCGAGGTCTGCTCCCGCGCCAGGGCCTCGGAAATGGCGATCACGCCGTTCAGCGGCGTGCGGATCTCGTGGCTCATGTTGGCGAGGAAACGGGATTTCGCGGCGTTGGCCTGCTCCAGGTCCGCCGTTCGGTCCTGGACCCTGCGCTCCAGGGTGCTCAGCAGGTCGTCGGCGCGTTCGCGTTCCGCCCGAAGCGCCGAGGCCAATATCCCGATCTCGTCCCCGCGCCCCTCCAGTTCGACCGCCTCGCTGCGCCCGACCCGCTGCTCGTCGGGATCGCAGGACAGGGCCAGACGCTGGAGGGGATGGACGATGGTCCGTCGCGCGAGCCACACCACGCCAGCGGTTTGAATCGCCGAAAACATCAGCCCGAGGAGCAGGATCCAGGACGCCGATCGCGCGGCCGAGGAGGCGATCGCCGCGGCGGGATAGCTGAGCAGCAGGATCCAGTTCGGCCCCTTGAGCAGTCCATAGGCGATGATCTGCTTATGGTCGGGGCTGGCGACCACCCCGAACGGCTTGTGCTGGCGCGCAACGGTCTCCGCGACCACCTTCAGCTTCAGCTGGCGCTCGTACTGCGCCACGGTCTGCTCAGAGGCGACGCCGGGCTTGGAAAAGCCGGGGTAGGCGATCAGGGCGCCGTCAGCGCGCACGATGATGCTCTTCGCGCCCGGCAAGGTGTCGCTGACGACCGAGGCGAGATAGCTGGTGAGATTGATGGAGGAGCCGAAGGCGCCCAGCAGGCGCCCCTCCAGCAGGATCGGCGTCATGCAACCGGCCGCAACCCGGTCCCCCCTCCCATCCTGGATCAGTCGCTGGAGCTTGGTGCAGCGGGTCTGACCACCCGGATCGATCGACGGCCGTACGAGCCGGACCATCTCTTCCTTGGAGAAGTCGAGGTCCGCCTTCGCATCCCGCCGGTAGAACATCAGCCGGTCCGGCCGGTTCGGGGCGAACAGGATGACCTGGTTTCTTGGCGTGAAGAAATAGAAGTTGTCGTAATCACCCCGCGCCGCCTGGCCGAAGTTCGAGACGACGTCGAACGCGGAGATCAGGGCGCGCTTCTCGTCGATCGTATGCACCGAACCCGGCGCCAGAAAGGCGCCCATGCCGTAGACGAGCCGGCCGTGAATGCCGAAACGCCCATCGAAGGACGAGGCCGTGCTGCGCCGCGTACCATCCGCCTGCAACGGAAACAGCTTGTCGAAGGCAACGCCGACGTTTGCATCGGGCAGCTGGGACAGGCGTCGCCTTAGCTCCTCGCCGGCCGTGGCCTGGAGCGTGCTGAGCGTGGAGAAACGGTGGCCGACATTATTGGTCCGCTCCTGCACATATTGGCCGAGATAGGCGACCTGACGCCGCTCCAGTTCATGCTGGAAGGCGCGATAGGCGATCAGCGACGCCAGTACGGTGCTGACCAGCGACGCCAAACTCAAACCAATGAGAAAATTACGCGAGAGCGACGCCTTCATCCCCTCCCCCCAGAGTAGATGTAAGCGATGATCAGTCCAGGATGTTTAAGGGGCGTTAGCGAACCAGCTTGCACCTCACAAACGACTCAAGATCGATTTTTTTAGCGCCCCGTAATGATATGGACCGCACCAAATTCAACTCAAGGGTGCTATGTGGCTCAGAAAGAGCGGTCGCTTACCAGGTGGAACGTCAATTGAATTGGAACAATCATGCTATTCCAGGACCTTCCGTACGCGGTCGCGGTCGCCACGGCGCATCACGCCCGCAACTAAACCTGAATCTACTGTTCCTGGTTGAGCGCACAGCGGTTAATATGGCCATCGACACGCGGCGGACGAGCGCCGACAAATGAGTCGGTCTGGCGAAGGAGCGGGCGTGACCCAGGGAGGTTTGGCCGATCACTCCATGAAGCGGCGAGGATCTCAACCCTCATCCCTGCGGTTCCGGCTCACCGTTCTTACGGTGGCGCTCATCGCCGTCCTGCTCGCCATTTCTGTCGCCCTGCTCTTCGGGCTGACGGCCGTCCAGCGTCGGGCGAGTGAGAGACAGCTTCTGGCCACCGCCCGGGCGCTGTCGCTGGCGGTGGATGGGCGGGTCCTGGCTGGCCAGGCGCTGCTGCAGGCGCTCGCGACATCGGACTCCCTGCGCCGATCCGATCTCGCCGCATTCGATCAGCGTGCACGCAAGCTTACCGCCAGCCATGATCAGTGGTTCGTCCTGTACAGGCCGGACGGCCACCAGGTCGTCAACACGTCCGCGCCTGCCGGCACGGCGCTGCTGAACCAGCCTTATCCCGACCTCCTCGCCCGGATCGATGCGGCGCTCGTCCACGGAACAGCGGTCTCTGGACTGCATTACCTGCGACGGGCGCACGAGCCTCTGGTGTCGGTGGAGAAGGCGGTTGCGGACAGCGCGGGGCACCGCTTCGTCCTTACGGCCGCCATCTCTCCAAGCATCATCGAACAGGTGTTCGCGGCCCAGCGCCTGCCGCGTGGATGGACCGCCTCGCTGGTCGACGCCAAGGGCCTGATCATCGCGCGCAACGACGGGGCCGATCAACTCGTCGGGCGCGGGGTCATGCCGACGGTGGCGCAGGCGATGGCGCATTCAGAACAGGGCGTGGTCAGGAGCACGAGCGTGCTCGGACGCCCGACGCTGCTAGCTTTCACCCGCTCTCCCCTGACCAACTGGTCCCTGCTCGTCAGCCTGCCGCAGGGAGAAGCGTCGCTGCCACCGGACGGCCTCACCGCCCTGGTGGTGAGCCTGTCGGTCGCCCTTCTTATCATCGGAGCGACGTGGGTCGTCGTCACCATGCGCCAGGTCAGCGCCAGCCTGCGCATACTGACGGACGCCGCCGAACGGGTCGGCCACGGCGAGGACGTGGTCGAGCTTGAGACCGGCATGGCCGAAACCAACGCCGTCGCGCTGGTGCTCTCGGAAGCTTCCACCCGGCTGCGGCTGCGCGACACGGAACTACGCGAAGCGGCGGCCGATCTCGAGCGCCGCGTGGAGCAGAGATCGGCCGAACTCGAGGCCACGCACCTGCAGCTCGCCCACTCCCAGAAGCTGGAGGCGATCGGCCGGTTGACCGGAGGCGTCGCCCACGACTTCAACAACCTGCTGACCGGCGTGATCGGCAATCTCGACCTGCTGCAGCGCCGGCTCGGCGAGAGCCCATTCCAGAAATACGTTGAGAATGCACGCCAGGCCGCCGAACGCGGGGCGCGTCTGACCGGCCAGCTGCTCGCCTTCTCCCGGCGCCAGCGCCTGGAGCCCCGGCCGGTGGACCTTGCGGAGCAGCTTGAGGAGATCCGGCCGCTGCTCCTGAGCGCGCTCGGCTCGAACGGGCGCCTGTCGATCCTCACAGGCGAGGAGCGGATCACCGCGATCGTGGACCCGGTGCAGCTGGAACTGGCGGTGCTCAACCTGGTGATCAACGCCCGCGACGCCATGGACGGTGGCGGCGAGGTGATTCTGGAGCTGTCGCAGACCGAGGTCGTCGATCCCCCCAGGCGGGACGAGGAGCCGACACCGGGGCGCTACGCCGTGCTTTCGGTCAGCGACAGCGGGATTGGCATGACCGCCGAGGTGCTCGACCGCGCGCTGGAGCCGTTCTTCACCACCAAGCCCGTCGGACACGGGTCAGGGCTGGGCCTGCCCCAGGTCGTCGGCTTCGCCAAGCAGTCGGAGGGCGGTCTGCGCCTGGCAAGCGCGCCCGGCGAAGGCGCCACGGTGCGCATCTACCTCCCGATCACCGAGCAGCATCCTCCGAGCAAGGCCGCCGTGGCGGCCGCGACCGACTGCGATCTCGACCGCAAGAGGATCCTGGTCATCGACGATGACGTCGCCGTCCGCGACGTCGCGGCCACCATGCTGGCGGACGCCGGATGCCGGGTGACGGTCGCCGCTTCCGGTGGGGAAGGCTTGAAGTTGATGCGTAGACCGGACCCGGGGATCGACCTGGTGCTGGTGGACTTCGCCATGCCCGGCATGAACGGCGCCGAAGTGGCGACGGCGTTGCGCAAGCGCGATCCGAATTTCCCCATCGTGCTGATGACCGGCTACATCGATCAGGCGGAAATCAGAAGGACCTGGTCGGGCGCCGTCCTGAACAAGCCCTTCGACGACGCCCACCTGCGCCGGATGATCGCCGACGCCCTCAGGTAGGCGGAGCGCCTTACTGCCAGGACGCCCCTCGACGCCAGACCATCCAAGGCGCCATCTGGACGGTCGCCACCCCGCGGCCTGCAACACCGGCGGCGAAGCCGTGCGCTGTCCAGCGCTCTTCAGCTCAGAGTAACTCCAGAACCGATATTCGAAAAAGCCAGCAGACAGGAATTTCGAGCCTGGCCTCCGAGGCGCCCCGCACGCGCGGACACGGTCCTCCGACCGCCCCCTTCGTACAGCTGTCAGCGTCGAGCTTCGCCCGCGTCCGTCGATCCGAAGTCTCCCGTCGACACGTGCAGACCTCCCATAGAAACGCTGGACGACCTGCACCCCAAAGGCCTAGATGACTCCGTCCAGCGGAGTGAGCCATGCGGATAGACGATCTTTTCCAACAGCCGTTCGGGACGCTGTCGGAGCTGATCCACGCCCAGGCCGAGGCGCAGCCGGACCGTCTGGCAGCGATCGATACCCAGGGCCAGATTACATACCATGATTTCGACACCCTGCTCGACAGGGTCGCCGCGGCCCTGCAGCGGGACAGGTTCGAGGCCTCGGATGTCGGGGCGATCTGCGCCACGGCGTCGATCCCCTACGCAGCGGCCTTCCTCGGCGTATTGCGGGCAGGCGGCGCCGCGGCGCCGCTCGCGCCCTCCTCCACCGCCGACAGCCTGGCGGACATGATCGCGGATTGCGGGGCGCGGATCCTGTTCCTCGATCGCGAGGTCGCCACCGCCCTCGCGCCCGTAGCCGACCGCCTTCCGGGCCTGAAAGTGGCGCTGGACGGCTCGGATGCCGGCATGCCGTTCGAGACCTGGCTGGCGGCTCCGGAAACGCCGGTCGCACCGGTGGAAGTGGGGCCCGACCAGCCCTTCAACATCATCTATTCTTCGGGAACCACGGGAAAGCCCAAGGGCATCGTCCAGCCCAACAGCCTGCGCTGGGCTCAGTTCCGCAGGGTGATCTACACTCCGGACGCGGTGACGATGATCTCGACCCCGCTCTACTCCAACACCACCCTGGTGAGCTTTCTGCCGACCCTGGCCAACGGCGGGACGGCGATCCTGATGCCGAAGTTCGACGCCGGGGAATTCCTGCGCTTGGCCGAACGCCATCGCGCCACCCACGCCATGCTGGTGCCCGTGCAATACGCGCGCCTGATGCGCCACCCGGACTTCGACGCCTACGACCTGTCGAGCTTCAAGGTGAAGTTCAGCACCAGCGCCCCCTTCGCGGCCGAGCTGAAAGCCGAGATCCTGCGCCGTTGGCCGGGCGGCCTGGTCGAGTTCTACGGCATGACCGAAGGCGGCGGCTCCTGCATGCTGGCGGCGCACGAACATCCCGACAAGCTGGCCACGGTCGGCCGCCCGATGGAAGACCACGACATCCGCCTGATCGACGATGCGGGGCGTGAGGTCGCGCCCAGCGAAGCTGGGGAGGTGGTGGGCCGGTCACCCGCCATGATGAAGGGCTACCACAACCAGCCGGACAAGACCCGCGAGGCGGAATGGTTCTCGCCCGAGGGCGAGCGCTTCATCCGCACCGGCGACATCGGCCGCTTCGACGCCGACGGCTTCCTCACCCTGATCGATCGCAAGAAGGACATGATCATCTCGGGGGGCTTCAACATCTATCCGAGCGACCTGGAGGCGGAACTGGTCCGCCATCCCGACGTGGCTGAAGCCTCGGTGTTCGGCGCGCCGTCGGAAGCCTGGGGCGAGACGCCGGTGGCCGCGGTGGTGCTGCGGCCAGGCGCGGAGTCGGACGCCACCGCCCTGCGCGCCTGGGTCAATGGACGGGTGGGCAAGACCCAGCGACTGGCCGACCTGCACATCGTCGCCTCCCTGCCCCGCAGCCCGATCGGCAAGGTGCTCAAGCGCGAACTGCGCGAGACCTTTGCTCACGCGCGCGCCTGAGGAAGAACTTGATGAGCGAAGCCGGCGTCGCGCAGGAGCCGATCCTCGACCCTGAACTGCCGATCGTCGACCCGCACCACCACCTGTGGGATCGCAGGCTGTTGCTTCGCAGCCTGCCGCCGCCAACCCACGGCTTCTCCCACACCATGGCCCTGGCTCCCTACTACATGCTGGAGGAACTGCTGGCCGACGTCGGCGCGGGCCACAGGATCGAGGCCACGGTGTTCGTCGAATGCCGCTCGATGTGGCGCGCCGACGGGCCGCCGGAGATGAACCCAGTGGGCGAGACCGAGTTCGTCAACGGCGTCGCGGCCATGAGCGCCAGCGGCGGCTATGGCCCGGCCCGTACCTGCGCCGGGATCGTCGGCCATGTCGACCTGACGCTGGGCGACGGGGCGGCGCCGGTGCTGGAAGCCCACCTCGCCGCGGGGGGCGGCCGCTTTCGAGGCGTGAGGCATAGCGCGTCGTGGGACGCCGATCCGGACGTACTCGGCCCGCTGGCGCGCACGGGCGAAGGCCTCTATCGCAACCGGGCCTTCCGCGAAGGCTTCGCCCGGCTGGCGCCCCTGGGCCTGTCGTTCGACGCCTGGGTGCTGGAGCCGCAGATCCGCGACGTGATCGACCTGGCCCGCGCCTTTCCCGACACCTCCATCGTGCTGGACCATCTCGGCACCCCGCTTGGCATGGCTTCCTACGCCGGACAGCGCAAGACGCGGTTCGCGGCTTGGCGCGATAGCATCTGCGCCCTGGCTGAGGCGCCCAATGTGGCGGTGAAGCTGGGCGGACTGGCCATGACCTTCTGCGGCTTCGACACCTTCATGGCGCAGACGCCAGCCAGTTCCGAACGGCTGGCGGCGGACTGGCGCCCCTATGTCGAGACCTGCATCGAAGCCTTCGGCGCGGAACGCTGCATGTTCGAGAGCAATTTCCCCGTAGACCGCCCGACCTGCAGCTACGCGGTGCTATGGAACGCATTCAAGCGCCTGGCTCAGGACTGTTCGGCGGATGAGAAGGCCGCGCTGTTCAGCGGAACCGCCAGCCGGGTCTATCGCCTGCCCCGGGCCGGAAGCCATTAGGAGCCAAGATGCGCATCATCCTCGCCCGGCATGCCGAGACCGTCTACAACGCCGGCGCACGCATGCAGGGCCACATGGCGCATACGCCCCTGACCCGCAACGGCATCGCCCAGGCGGAGGCGATGGGCGCCGCCCTGGCCGCCCGACTTGGCCGCAGGCCGGACCTCGATCTCTGGGCCTCGCCTTCCGGTCGCACCTTGCAGACCGCCGCCATCGTCGCCGAGCACCTGGAACGGGACTTCTTCGACGTGCGCCTCGACACCCGTCTGCTTGAGATCGACGTCGGCGAATGGGAAGGGCGGCTCTATGCCGACATCGTCGCGGAACGCGGTCCGATCCTTTGCAAGGAGCGACAGATCTTCAACGTGCAGCCGCCGGGTGGGGAATGGTATCCCGCCATCGCCGAACGGATGCGCGGCTGGCTGAATGACCTGCCTCCCGATCGCGACGTGCTGGCGATCAGCCACGGCGTGGCCCTGCGCGTGCTGCGCGGTCTGCTGGTCGGCGGCGACCCGTTCGAGGGCGTGCGCGTGGCCCGCAACGCCCCTCAGGGCACGGTCTTCCTGATCGAGAATGGCGTGGAGACCATGCTGCACCTGGGCGAAGGCGCCCAGGGCGTGCGCGCCGCCTGAGCCGCCGACCGGCCCGTCATCATCCAATCCTTAGAGCACATATAAAAGCAAAGACCCGGGAGAGAGACATGCTGCAGGAACTGGGTACGGGAATGTCCGAAGCGCGGCTGGAGCGGATCACCGATCTGCTCGAACGGCGCTATGTCGAGCCTGGAAAGATCGCCGGCTGCCAGGCGCTGGTCGCCCGTCGTGGCCGGATCGCCTATCGCCGTTCGTTCGGCCGCATGGACATCGCCCGCGCCAAGCCGATGGCCGACGACGCAATCCTGCGCATCTACTCCATGACCAAGCCCATCACCTCGCTGGCGCTGATGATGCTGTTCGAGCGTGGCCTGTTCCAGCTCGACGAGCCCGTCCGCAACGTGTTGCCGGAATGGGGGAACCAGAAGGTCTGGATCTCCGGAAGCGGCGAGGACATGGAAGTGCGGGCGCCGGACCGGCCGGTCAGTTTCCGCGACCTGCTGCGGCACACCTCCGGCCTGACCTACGGCGCCTTGCTGGAACAGGTCGGCGCACCCCCGAGCCAGGACCCGGTCGACCTCGCCTACAAGGCGCTACGGGTGCGCCGCGACGCCGAGGAAGGCTTCGATCAGTTCACCGAGAAGCTCGGCCAGGTCCCGCTGAAATACCAGCCGGGGACCCGGTGGATGTACTCCCTGGCCACCGATGTCTGCGGCGTGCTGGTGGAGCGCCTGTCCGGGCGCCCCTTCGCCCAATTCCTGCAGGCAGAGATCTTCCAGCCCCTGGGCATGGTCGACACCGCCTTCCACGTGCCGGAGGAAAAGGCCCACCGCTTCGCCGCCAACTATGGCCGGCGCGCCGACAAGACCCTGGCGCTGCTGGACGATCCGGAAACCAGCGCCTTCCTGCGCGAACCGCAGTTCCATTCCGGCGGCGGCGGCCTGGTCTCCACGCTGGAGGACTACCGCCGCTTCTGCGAGATGCTGCGTCGCGGCGGCGAACTGGACGGGGCGCGCCTGGTCGGTCCCCGCACCCTAGCGCTGATGCATAAGAACCATCTGGCGGGAGGGCGCACCCTGACCGAGATGGCCATCGACAGCTTCTCGGAGACCGCATCGCAGGGCGTCGGCTTCGGCCTGGGCTTCGCGATGACCCAGGACGAGGTCCAGGCCGGCTCGCTGGGCCAGGGCGATTATTACTGGGGCGGAGCGGCGTCGACGATCTTCTGGGTCGATCCCGCCGAAGATATGATCGTGATCTTCCTCACCCAGCTGATGCCCTCCACGACCTTCAACTTCCGGGGCCAGCTCAAGAACATCATCTATTCGTCGATCGAATCCTGAACCGCATGAGCACACCCCTGCCCGACCCGTCGCCCCAAGCGCCCGTTAAGCCCCCGCCCTCTCCGGGCATCCTGGTGCAGCGTCTGCTGCGGCTGCTCGACGTGGAGGAGATCGACACCGATCTCTACCGCGGACCGTGCCAGCCCGGCGGCCGGGGGCGGGTGTTCGGGGGCCAGGTGATCGCCCAGGCCTTGACGGCGGCCATCCGATCCACCGACCCCGACCTGACCGCCCACTCGCTGCACGCCTACTTCATGCGGCCCGGCGACGAGGAACTACCGATCATCTACCGCGTGGTGCGCGACTTCGAGGGCCGCAGCTTCGCGACCCGCCGCATCATCGCGCTCCAGCGCGGCAAGCCGATCCTGAACATGGCGGCCTCGTTCCAGCGGCCGGAACCGGGCCTGTCCCACCAGGCCGAAATGCCCCAGGCGCCGCCGCCTGAGGACCTGATCAGCGAAGCCGAGGCCTTCCGGCGCGAGGCTGAACTGGAAGACCTGCCCGAGCGCGCGCGCGAGATCTTCACCCGCGTGCGCCCGATCGAGATCCGGCCGGTCGAGGCGCGCTCGCTGGCCCGCCCGACCAAGCGAGAGCCCCGCTTCATGAGCTGGTTCCGCGCCGTCGCGCCGGTGGGCGACGACCCGAACGTGCACCGCGCCATCCTGGCCTTCGCCTCGGACATGGCCCTACTCGGCACCAGCATGCTGCCGCACGGAGTCAGCTGGGTCAGCCACGGGATGCAGACGGCCAGCCTCGATCACGCCCTCTGGCTGCATGAGGACCTGCGGGTGGACGACTGGCTGCTCTATGTCACCGACAGCCCATGGTCGGGCCACGCCCGCGGTTTCAACCGGGGCCAGATCTTCAGCCGCGATGGCCGCCTGGTCGCCAGCGTGGCGCAGGAAGGCCTGATCCGGATGCGCGAGGCATAGATCAGGCCTTACCGGCGGCGCGGGCTTACAGCACCTCGAACAGCCCAGCCGCACCCATGCCGCCGCCCACGCACATGGTGACGACCACGTGCTTGGCGCCGCGCCGCTTGCCCTCGATGAGGGCGTGGCCGACCATGCGCGCGCCGGACATCCCATAGGGGTGGCCGATGGAGATGGCGCCGCCATCGACATTGAGGAGCTCATTCGGAATGCCGAGCGTGTCGCGGCAGTAGAGCACCTGGACCGCGAAGGCCTCGTTCAGCTCCCACAGCCCGATGTCGTCCATCTTCAGGCCGAAGCGCTTGAGCAGCTTGGGCACCGCGAAAACCGGCCCGATGCCCATCTCGTCCGGGTCGGTGCCGGCCACCGCCATGCCGACATAGCGGCCGAGCGGCTGCAGGCCACGCTTGCCGGCGAGTTCAGCCTCCATCACCACCGTCGCCGCGGCGCCGTCGGAAAGCTGGCTGGCGTTGCCCGCCGTGATCACCCCACCTTCGATCACCGGCTTCAGGCCAACCAGCCCCTCCAGCGTGGTCTCGGGCCGGTTGCCCTCGTCCTTGGCCAGGGTGACGGGCTTGCGGGACGTCTCGCCGGTCTCCTTGTTGGTCACCGTCATGGTGGCGGAGACCGGGATGATCTCCTGATCGAACGCCCCGCGCGCCTGGGCGGCGGCCGTGCGCTGCTGGGACTGGAGCGAATATTCGTCCTGCCGCTCGCGGCTGACGCCATAGCGCTTCGCGACCACCTCAGCGGTCTGCAGCATGGGCATGTGGACGTCGGGGACCATGGCCACCAGTTCGGGATCACGGTCGACCCGCATCTCCTTGGTCTGGACCAGCGAGATCGATTCCACCCCGCCGGCGACCACCACATCCATGCGGTCGATGATGACCTGCTTGGCGGCGGTGGCGATGGTCATCAGGCCTGACGAGCACTGCCGGTCGATCGACATGCCCGACACGCTGGTCGGCAGGCCCGCGCGCAGGGCCGCGGTCCGGCCGATGGTCGCCTGCACGCCCTGCTGGAGGGCCGCCCCCATCAGCACGTCGTCGATCTCCGCCGGATCGACGCCCGAGCGTTCGACGGCGGCGCGGATGGCGTGGGAAGCCAGGGTCGGAGACGGGGTGGCGTTGAACGCCCCGCGATAGGCCCGGCCGATGGGCGTGCGGGCGGTGGAGACGATGACGGCGTCGCGCATGGTGGCGTCCCTATGAATGCTTGTTGTTCAGGTGAAGAACTGGGTGATCCAGACCGCGGTGAGCGCGGGTTTATCCAAACCCTCGACCTCCAGGGTAACTTCCATCTGTTGCTGGAACTGGCCGGGACGTTTCTCCTCGATCGAGATCAGGGTCGCGGCGGAACGGATACGCGAGCCGGAGCGCACCGGCGAGACGAAGCGCACGCGGTCGAACCCATAGTTCACGCCCATACGGACCTCCGCAGGCCGGCGGCCCGTGCTCGCGTTCAGCTTCGGCAACAGCGACAGCAGCAGGAAGCCATGGGCGATCGTACCGCCAAACGGCGTGCGGGCGGCGCGCTCGGGATCGATGTGGATGAACTGATGGTCGCCGGTGGCGTCGGCGAAGCGATCGATCATCCCCTGATCGACCAGCAGCCATTCCGAAAGATGGGTCTGGCCAATTTGGGCCTGTAGCCCGGCCAGCGGCGACGCCGTCATGCCTTGCGCCTCCCCGCGCGGTGTTTTTCGAGTTGTAAAGGCAGGCCGCGCCTACAGGCAAGCCGGAACGGCGCGGCCATAATTCGACAATGCCAATCCTTCCCATAAAAAATGGGAGAATTCGACATACCCATTTTTCGGTCAACGAAATTTTGGGTGCCCGGCGCCCTGGGAGGGCCGCCCATGCATCCAAGGCTTTCCCTTGCTCACGTGGACTTTGACGAAGCGCGGGCCGAACAAGATCCCAACCGGCGCGGCAGTTAAGCTTGCCGCATATCAAAAAGTCGGTATGTCGTTACGCAAACGGACGCCAGCCGGGAGGACGCGCATGGCCTGGGATTTCGAAACCGATCCCGAGTTCGCCGAAAAATTGGAATGGATGGACCGTTTCGTCGCCGACAAGGTCGAGCCGCTGTCCTTCATCGGCCTGCACCCAGGCGACGTCAGCAATCCGCGGTACGAAAAGCTGGTCCGCCCCCTGCAGGCCGAGGTGAAGGCGCAGGGCCTGTGGGCTTGTCACCTGGGTCCCGAGCTCGGCGGCCAAGGTTATGGCCAAGTCAAGCTCGGCCTGATGAACGAGATCCTCGGCCGGGCCAGTTTCGCCCCCTCCGTGTTCGGCTGCCAGGCGCCCGACACGGGCAACGCCGAGATCATCGCCCACTACGGCACGCCTGAGCAGAAGGCGCGCTACCTGACGCCGCTGCTCGACAACCGTATCGTCTCGGCCTTCTCCATGACCGAGCCGCAGGGCGGCTCCGATCCGCTGCTGTTCGTCACCCGCGCCGAGCTGGATGGCGACGACTGGGTGATCAACGGCGAGAAGTGGTTCTCCACCAACGCCCGCTGGTCGGAACTGCTGGTGGTCATGGCCGTCACCGACCCCGACGCGGAACCTTACCGGCGGATGTCGATGTTCCTGGTGCCGACCAGGACGCCGGGCGTGGATATCCTGCGCAACGTCGCCGTCTATGGCGGCCAGGACGGCTCGGAAGGCTACGTCCGCTACACCGACGTGCGGGTGCCCAGGGACCATCTGCTGGGCGAGCGCGGCGGGGCCTTCGTGATTTCCCAAACCCGGCTCGGCGGCGGACGCATCCACCACGCCATGCGCACGGTGGGCGCCTGCAGGAAGGCGCTCGACCTGATGTGCCGCCGCGCGGTTAGCCGCAAGACCCGCGACGGGGTCATCGCCGACAAGCAGGCCGTGCAGATGCAGATCGCTGACAGCTACATCGAGCTGGAACAGTTCCGCCTGTTCGTGCTCAAGACCGCCTGGATGATCGACAAGTACAAGGACTACAAGAAGGTCCGCAAGGATATCGCGGCGATCAAGGCGCTCATGCCGAAGGTCTACCACGACATCGCCGCCCGCGCCCTGCACATCCACGGCTCGCTCGGCGTCTCCAACGAGATGCCCTTCGCCGCCCAGGTGATCGGAGCCTTCGTCATGGGCATCGCCGACGGCCCGACCGAAGTGCACAAGGTCACCGTCGCCCGTCAGCATCTGCGCGCCTATCGCGATGTGCAGGACCCGGTGTTCCCCGCCTACTCCCTGCCCCAGCTCAGGGCTGCCGCGCTGGAAAGCTACGGCGATCCGGCCGAGGCCCTGCGCGAACTGGCCGACGAAATGGAGCCGGCCTGATCGACGCCGCGCCGCCCATGGACCAGATCGTCAAGGACGCGGGCACGGGAGAAGACCTGCACGCGCGGGAGGCCGCCTACGAGAAGTTCGTCGACGCCAACCTGAAGCGCAACTACGTCGCCAACTACATCCACGGCATGTTGGGACTGACGGGCTTCCGGCTGATCTACGCCCCGACCTTCATTCCGACCTATGTCCATCAGCTCACCGGATCGGACGCGCTGGTGGGACTGGGCACCTCGCTGCTGCAACTGGGCGCGATCCTATCGCCCCTGATCAGCGCCTCGCGCATCGAGCACCAGCCGCGCATCCTGCCCTATGCGATCCGCACCGGATCGATGATGCGGGTGATGATCCTGGGCCTGGCGCTGGCGGGCTGGTTCCTGGCCGGGCCGGTGCTGCTGATCGTGACGCTGGCGCTGCTCTTCCTGCTCGGCATCTTCAATGGCACGCAGCGCGTCGCCTTCCAGATGCTGATGTCCAAGGTGATCCCCATCGCCCGCCGCGGACGGCTGCAAGCCTGGCGCAACATCACCGGCGGCGTCATCGCGGCGGGACTATCCTATGTGGCCGGGCGCTACCTGATCGGCGGCAAGGTCTTCGGCAACGGCTACGCCACCACCTTCTTCCTGACCTTCGTGCTGACCAGCCTGGGATTGACGGTGCTGCAACTGGTGCTGGTCGAGCCCGACCCGCCTTCGCGCCGGCCGGCGATGCGCTTCCTCGATCGCCTGAAGGAGTTTCCGGTCCTGTTGGAGGACCGCGACTACCGCTGGTTCATCCTGGCGGAGGCCCTCACCGTCTGCGCCCGGCTCGCCTCGCCGTTCTACGTGCTCTATGCGGGCCAGCAACTCGGCCTGTCCGGGACCACCATCGGCGAGCTATCGTTGGCCTACTTGGGAGCGGACACCGTTTCCAACCTGCTCTGGGGCCACCTCGGCGACCGCACCGGCTATCGCATCACCTTCCTGCTGGCGGCCGGGATCTGGGGTGCGGCGGTGCTGCTGCTGATCCTGATTCATCAGCCCTGGGCGGTGTTCGTGGCCTTCTGCGGCCTCGGCGCGGGCAACTCCGGCTACCTGATGAGCCAGCAGACCATGGTGCTGGAGTTCGGCCAGCGAAACGACGTGGCCATGCGGCTGGCCCTGTCCACCACCATCGAGGGCATGATCTCGACCATCGGCCCGTTGCTGGGCGGCCTGCTGGCGGTCACGCTGGGCTATGGCGTCTTGATGAGCTGCTCGGTCGGCTTCCTGGGCGGCGCCTTCCTGCTCCTGCTGTTCAAGGTAAGGGAACCGCGCAAGCGCGCCCGGACCCAGGCCGCCGGGGTCGAACCAGCGCCCGGGGTGTTGGGTTGAGCGGGGGCGTGGGCTTAGGGCCGGCCTTCAGATCGCCCGGTCGTCGAACAGCCCATGCGCGAGGGCCGAGGCGTAAACCTCCACCACCCGCTGGCGGAGCCAGGACGCCGGCCAGCCGTGCAGCTCATAGGCGGCGTTCAGGGTCGACATGATGGCCTGGCTGGCGATCATCGGGTCGATGGCGCGGATCGAGCCCTCGCTGATCCCGTCCACCAGGGTTCCGGCGAAGCGCAACGCCATGCGGTTGGAGCGCTCCACCACATCCGGCCGCACCTCGCTGGGCAGCGTCTGCAAGGCGGTGGTGCGCAGCAGGGGCCATTCGCCGGCGAACTGGATGTCGAGCAGCGCGGCTATGGCCGAGGACAGGCGCCGCCACTGGCTGCCGCCCGCCGCATCCGCCGCACGCTGGGCCTGGGAGACCCGCTCGTAGCTGCGCTCGAAGCATTCCAGCACCAAGTCATCCTTGGCGTCCATGTGGTGGTAGAAGCTGCCCTTGGTGACCTTCAGCTCCAGCGCGATCCGCTCCACCGATGCGCCGCGATAGCCGCGCTCGCTGATCAGGCGCGTCGCTGCGCGCAGGAAATTGAGGCGGCCGGCGTCCTGGGCCTCCGCGCCCTCCCCGAGATCGAGCACGCCCGGGTCCCAGACCGCGTCGTCAGGCGCCATGCCGTGCTCGAACAGCTCCATCAGCCTGCGCCGCACGCGGTCGTAATCGCTGATCGAATAGCGGCCCAGCCACACCGGCAGCCAGAACACGTTCTCGCTGAGAACCTGCGCGCGGGCGGTCTGCAGCGCCTTGTGCGCCTCATCCGAGGTGGGCCCGAAGAAGGCGCGCAGCTCACGGAAGATCGCCCCGTAGTGCTGGACCAGCGGTCCCCGCACCGCCTCGTCCAGGGCGCGCATGTCCGACAGCACCGCGATCGGCCGCTCCTCGCCGCGGCGGATGCGGGCGCGCAGGTTGAAATGCAGTTCCAGATAGCGCGCGACGCGCTCCCGCGGAGTGGCCTCGGCCCCGGCCTCGCGCACCATCGCCTCCAGCCGGCCCAGGGTGTTCTCGAACACCGCGGCGGCGAGCTGTTCCTTCAGGCGGAAGTAGTAGGTCACGCTGGCAGTGTTGAGCTTCACCTGCTGGGCGACCTCGACGAAGGTCATGCCCTTCACGCCGCGCTGGTTGATCAGGGTGGTGGCGGCGTCCAGGATCAGTTCGCGCTTGCGCTCGAAACGGGTCGGCTCCGACGGAATGGACGGCGCCTCGCCATCTACGGATTCGGGCGGGGCGGCGCGCACCTGGCTGGACTTCATCGGACAATTCTGCCCGATCCGCGCGCCCCGCGCCACAAGGGCCGCATCCAATATCTGGTATGCGCCAGGCCGCTCGCCACTTCTTATTTATACACGGACTTGAGAAGCCATGTGCGGCGTGTTTTCTAGGATATAGAAAACCAGGTACGCTCGTCACGCGACGCTGCCGCCACATCGCGAGAGAGGGAATGTCCGTCAGCGATACGCAGCATGCGCAGCCAGCGCCGGCGATCGGAAACAACACGATCGACCTGACGCGTCTCGAACCCTGGCTGGAGGCCAACATTCAGGGCTTCTCGGGTCCGGTCACGCTTGAGAAATTCGCCGGAGGCCAGTCCAATCCGACCTACCGCCTGGAAGCGGCGAGCGGCGTCTATGTCCTGCGGCGCAAGCCGTTCGGGCCAATCCTGCCCTCCGCCCACGCCGTCGACCGCGAATACCGGCTGATCTCGGCCCTGCACCCCATCGGCTTTCCCGTCGCGCGTCCGTACGCGCTATGCACCGATCCCGAAGTGATCAGATCGATGTTCTATGTCATGGCCTTCGCCGACGGCCGCAGCTTCTGGGACGGCAAACTACCCGACCAGTCGCCCGACGAGCGGCGCGCGATCTACCAGGCCATGATCGGGACCCTGGCGCGGCTCCATACGATCGACCCGACCGGGGTCGGGCTCGGCGACTACGGCCGGCCCGGCAACTACTTCGAACGCCAGGTGTCGCGATGGACCGCCCAGTATCGGGCCGCCCAGACCGACGACGTACCCGAGGTGGAGAAGCTGATCGCCTGGCTTCCCGCCACCACGCCAGCCCAGACCCGCACCTCGATCATCCACGGCGACTATCGGATCGACAACATGATCTTCGCCGCCGACACGCCCGAGGTGAGCGCGGTGCTGGACTGGGAGCTGTCGACCCTCGGCGATCCGCTGGCCGACTTCGCCTACCTGGCGATGAACTGGGCCATGCCGGCGGGCGATCGCGGGTCGGGCCTGCTCGGCGTGGATTTCGCCGCCACCGGCATCCCGACCCTGGAGGAAGCGACGGCGCTGTACTGCAACCTGACCGGCCGCGACGGGGTCCCCGAGCTGGACTGGTATTTCGCCTACAGCCTGTTCCGGCTGCTCGGCATCGTCCAGGGCATCAAGAAACGCTTCCTCGACGGCAACGCCTCAAGCGCCCAGGCGGAACGGGCCGGCTCGCGCGTCGCACCGCTGGCCGCCCAGGCCTGGGACTTCGCCAAGCGCGCCGGAGCCAGGGACTGAACGGCCGCGACGAGGACAGGTCCGATCAACGAAGATCAATCAGAACAATATACAATGGAGGAAACATGTCGTTGTTCGACCTGACCGGGAAGGTCGCCGTGATCACTGGTTCGTCCAGGGGCATCGGCCGCGCCATCGCCGAGGAATACGCCGCTCAGGGCGCCAGAGTGGTGATTTCCAGCCGCAAGCTCGACGCCTGCCAGGAAGTCGTCGACAGCATCAACGCCAGGCACGGTGCGGGACGCGCGACAGCGATCGCCGCCAACATCTCCTCCCGCGACGCCCTGCAGGCGCTGACAGATGAAACCCGCAAGCGCTTCGGCAGGATAGACATCCTGGTCTGCAACGCGGCCAGCAATCCCTACTACGGTTCGATGAACGGCATCACCGACGAGCAATTCCGCAAGATCCTGGACAACAACATCCTATCCAACCACTGGCTGATCCAACTGGTGCTGCCGGAGATGGTCGAGCGCAGGGACGGCGCGATCATCATCGTGTCCTCGATCGGCGGCCTGCGCGGCTCGACCTCGATCGGGGCCTACAACGTCTCCAAGGCGGCGGACTTCCAGCTGGCGCGCAACTACGCGGTGGAGAACGGCCAGCACAACATCCGGGTGAACTGCATCGCACCCGGCCTGATCCGCACCGAATTCGCCCGCGCGCTGTGGGAGAACCCAGCCACCGAAGCGGCCGTGAGCCGCGGCAATCCCATGCGCCGGATCGGCGAGCCGCGCGAACTGGCGGGCGCGGCGGTGTTCCTAGGCTCGGCCGCAGCCTCCTACGTCAACGGCCAGATGATCGTGGTGGATGGCGGGGCGACCATATGAATGGAGCTCTCGCAAGGTCGCTATCGATAGGAGTGAAGCCTTGAGCGTGGCCGCCATCCTCGCCGGCGCCGAAATCGAACCGGGACGCCTCGCCGCCGAGGTCCCGGAAGATTGGATGCAGGGGCGCACGGTCTACGGCGGCCTATCGGCGGCCCTGGCGTTCGAAGCGGCGCGCACGGCCGCCGACGACCTGCCGCCGCTACGCTCGATGCAGGCGGCTTTCGTCGGACCGCTGTCCGGCCGGATCGAGGTCCGCGCGGAGATACTGCGACGGGGCCGTTCGAGCGCCTTCGTCCAGGCCGATGTGCGTGGCGAGGACGGCCTCGGGCTACGGACGAACTTGCTGTTCAGCGCGGTGCGGGATTCCACCCTGGATTTTGAAGGCCTCAGCGCCCCACCGGCGCCCGATCCCGATCAGGCCGAGGCGGCGATGAAGCGCAGCCGGGCGAACTTCTTCGGCAACAACTTCGAATACCGCCATGCCTTGCCGATCACAGAGCAGCGCACGCCGGCGTTCCTGCGTTGGGTGCGGCTGGTGGAGCGCGACACCCTGCATCCCACCAGCGCCCTTCTGGCCGTCGCCGACGCCCTGCCCCCCGCCGCCATGGCGATGATGCCGACGCCTGGTCCGGTCAGCACGGCGAACTGGACGATCAACCTGCTGACGCCCGAGCCCACGAGCCGCGACGGCTGGTGGCTGATGCAGACCCGGGCCGAACAGGTGAAGGGCGGCTTCAGCAGCCAGTCCATGGCCATCTGGAACCGGGACGGCCAGCCTGTCGCCACTGGCATGCAGAGCGTGGCGATCTTCGTTTAGGCCGCCCTCACGTCCCCGCTGGGTCGTCCTCGAACAGCTTCTTCAGGTCCTTCTTGAGGATCTTGCCATTGGCGTTACGCGGCAGGGTCTCCGGGCTGAACAGGATGTGCACCGGCGCCTTGAACGCGGCGAGGCGCTCGCGCACCCAGGCCTGCAGCTCGGCCTCGGTGGCCTGTGCGCCCGGCGCCAGATGCACGACCGCCGCCGGCTCTTCGCCCAGGGTGCGGTGAGGCACACCCACCAGGGCCGCGTCGGTGACGGCGGGGTGGTCGTAGAGGACGTTTTCCACCTCGGACGAATAGATGTTCTCGCCGCCACGGATGATGACGTCCTTGGCCCGGTCGACGATGAAACAGAAGCCCTCGGCGTCCAGCCACGCCACGTCGCCCGTGCGCACCCAGCCGTCGATGAAGGTCGCGGCGGTGGCGGCGGGGTTGTTCCAGTAGCCCTTCACGATCTGGGGCCCGCGCGCCCACAGTTCGCCCACCTCGCCGACCGGCAGTTCGCGCGAGCCGTCCTCGCTCATGATCTTCAGGTCGGAGACCGGCAGCGCCGGGCCGCAACTGTCCGGCCGGTGCAGGTAGTCCTCCGAGCCGTGACTGGTGACCGTGGCGGAGGTCTCGGTCATGCCCCAGCCGTTGCCCGGAAGGGCGCCCAGATCGCTCTGGATGCGCCGCACCAGCTCGGGCGCGGAGGGCGCGCCGCCATAGGCCACCGTTTCCAGCGAACTCAGGTCGTACTTATGCCGGTCGGGATGTTCGATCAGTTGCCAGGCGATGGTGGGCACGCCACCGGTGATGTTGATCTTCTCGCGCTCGATCAGCTCGAACGCCTGGATGGTGTCCCATCGGCGCATGAACACCAGGGTGTTGCCGCCGGCGAAGGTGCCCATCAGCGTCGCATTGCAGGCGGTGACATGGAACAGCGGGATCACCACCAGCACCACGCGTGGCGTCGGCGGTTCCGGCGCCTCGCCGCGCCGGCGGACCGCCCGCTCGGCGACATAGGCCCCCGACATCACACAGGTCAGGATGTTGCGATGGGTCCCCAGCGCGCCCTTGGGCAGCCCCGTGGTGCCGCTGGTGTAGAAGATCGTGGCGTCGTCGTCCGGGGCGATCTCGATGGCCGGCAGGTCCGCATCAGGCAGGCTGGCATATCCGCCCGGCGCCCCGATCACGTTCTCAAGCCTTCGCGCGGACGCGGCCAGCGTCTCCGGCGCGCGCGCGACCAGAACGTGCTTCAGCTCCGGCAGTTCGCCCATGTGCGGCTGGATGCGGCCCCACCGCTCGGCGTCGCAGACCAGCAGTCGGGCTCCGGAGTCGGCCAGGCCGTAGCGCAGCTCCGCGCCCGTCCACCAGGCGTTCAGCGGCACGACGATGGCCCCGATGCCCGTGGCGGCGAAGAACGCCACCGGCCATTCCGGCAGGTTACGCATCGCCAGGGCCACCCGGTCGCCCCGCCGGACGCCCAGGCGCGTGAACTCCGCGGCCAGCGCTGCGGTGGCGCGGAAGAAGGCCTCGTAGGTGACCCGCTCCTCTTCGAAGATCGTGAACACCCGGTCCCCATAGGCGGCGCGGGCGGCGCGGGCGAGCGTCGGCAGGTTGGGCGGCTGGTTCTTCCAGTTCCGCGTCGGGACGCCGCCGATGGTCACCGTTTCCATCTCGAACTTCTGGCCGGGGGCGCACATCACCGCCTGGATTTCGGCCAGGGTGGCGGCTGGCCACGGCGTCGCGGTCACGCCGACGGAGGCGTTGTCGGTCGGGCTCATTTTCCTCCAATCCTAAGCACGGTTTGTCCGGCCAGGTTTTTCCAGAAACGATATTGTTGATTTCTGGCCATTACAAGTTCTAAGGTCCAGCCCATAAGAAGCAAGCGAGACTCGGACGGTCTCGAAAAATGGGTATGGTTCGGGGAGGCGGATGACGCATCGCGTCGCTTGGGTCTGGAGCGCGGACGGCTCGCACCTGCGGCGACCGCGATTCCGTCCGGCGCGCCCTTGCGATCCGCCCGTTCCATCGCAAGACGAACGACGCCAACAGGAGAAGCGATATGACGGTTGTCACCACCCATAAGGATGGGGACGTCCTGGTCGTGGTCAGCGACAACCCGCCGGTGAACGCGCTTGGGGCCGCGGTTCGCAGCGGGCTGGCCGAAGCGCTGAAGACGGTCGCGGCGGATGACAGTGTCAAGGCGGTGGTGATCCGTGGCGAGGGCAAGACCTTCTTCGCCGGCGCCGACATCACCGAGTTCGGCAAGCCGCCGGTCGGTCCGTCCCTGCCCTCCGTGATCGACGCCATCGAAGCGAGCGCCAAGCCGGTAGTGGCCGCCATCCATGGCACGGCGCTCGGCGGCGGCCTCGAGGTCGCGCTTGGAGCTCATTATCGAGTGGCGGTTCCCTCGGCCAAGCTGGGCCTGCCCGAGGTTAAGCTCGGGATTCTGCCGGGCGCCGGTGGCACCCAGCGCCTGCCGCGCGTGGTGGGTGTGGCCGAGGCCCTGCCGATGATCGTCACCGGCGATCCCATCTCCGCCGAGAAGGCGAAGGACATCGGCTTGGTCGACCGCATCGTCGGCGAGACCACGCTGGAAAAGGACGCGGTCGCCTTCGCCCGCGAGATGGCCGGCCAAAGCCAGCATCCGGTCGCCAGCAAGCGCACAGACAAGATCGCCGGGGTCGACAAGGACGTCTTTGACCGCTTCCGCGAGGAGCATAAGCGTCGCCTGCGCGGGTTCGAGGCGCCGGAAGCCTGCATCCAGGCCGTCGAGGCGGCGGCGGAACTGCCGTTCGACCAGGGTATCCGCAAGGAGCGCGAGCTGTTCGCCAAGCTGGTTTCCGGCGACCAGTCCAAGGCGCTCCGCCACCTCTTCTTCGCCGAGCGGGCCGCCGCCAAGATCGACGACATCCCCGCCGACACGCCGCTGATCCCGATCAAGAAAGTCGGCATCCTGGGCGCCGGCACCATGGGCGGCGGCATCGCCATGAACTTCCTGTCGGCCGGCATCGCCGTGACCATGGTGGAGCGCGAGCAGGCGCCACTGGAGCGCGGCGTCGGCGTCATGCGCAAGAACTACGAGAACACCGCCAGGCGCGGCCGGCTGAGCCCGGAAGAGGTCGAAGCCGCCATGGGCCGGCTGACGCCTACCCTGTCCTATGACGATCTGGCCGACTGCGACCTGGTGATCGAGGCCGTGTTCGAGAACATGGAGGTGAAGAAGGAGGTGTTCCGCCGCTTGGACGCCATCGTCAAACCGGGGGCGATCCTGGCTTCCAACACCAGCTACCTCAACATCGACGAGATGGCGGCTGAGACCAAGCGGCCGGAAGCGGTGATCGGCCTGCACTTCTTCTCGCCGGCCAACGTCATGCGGCTGCTGGAGATCGTGCGCGGCGCCAAAACCGGCCCCTCGGTGCTGGCCACCTGCATGGCGCTCGCCCGCAAGATCGGCAAGGTCGCCGTGGTGGCCGGCGTCTGCCCCGGCTTCATCGGCAACCGCATGCTGTCGCCCCGCCAGCGCGAGGCCAACAAGCTGATCATGCAGGGCGCCAAGCCCTGGGACGTGGACCGGGTCCTGACCGAATTCGGCTTCCCGATGGGCCCGTTCCAGATGTCCGATCTGGCCGGGCTCGACCTTGGCTGGAACAAGGAGAAGTCCTCCAGCTCCACCATCCGCGAGGTGCTGTGCGAGCGTGACCGGCGCGGGCAGAAGACCGGAAAGGGCTTCTACGACTACGACGCCCAGCGCAACCGCTCCCCCTCGCCAGAGGTGGAACAGATCATCGCCGAGTTTGCCGCCAAGTCGGGCGAGCCGCAGCGCAAGATCGACGACCAGGAGATCCTGGAACGGCTGCTCTATCCGATGGTCAACGAGGCCGCGCTGATCCTCGAGGAGAAGATGGCGCAGCGGGCGTCCGACATCGATATCGTCTGGCTCAACGGCTACGGCTGGCCGGCCTGGACCGGCGGCCCGACCTTCTGGGCCGACACTATCGGCCTGGACAAGGTGGTATCGGGGCTGGAGCGCCACACCGAGCACATGGACAAGGCGTTCCGCATGTCGCCCATGCTGAAGGCCAAGGCCGGCGCCGGCGAAAAGTTCAACAAATGATCGCCCCGGTGGACCCGATCGAAACCTTCCGGGCTGAAACGCGGACCTGGCTGGAAGCCAATTGTCCGCCGGAACTGCGCACCCCAGCGCGCAGCGAGGCCGACGTGGTCTGGGGCGGCCGCAAGGCCAGGCTCAGCGAGGCCCAGAGACTCTGGCTCGACCGCATGGCCGAACGGGGCTGGACCGTGCCGGACTGGCCCCAGGCCTACGGTGGCGGCGGCCTATCGCCAGCCGAGAGCAAGGCCCTGCGCAGCGAGATGGCCCGGCTCGGCTGCCGCAGCCCGCTGCAGTCGTTCGGCATCTCCATGCTCGGCCCGGCGCTGCTGAAGTACGGGACCGAGGCGCAAAAGCTGGAGCATCTGCCCAGGATCGCGCGTGGCGAGATCCGCTGGTGCCAAGGCTATTCCGAACCCGGCGCCGGCTCGGACCTGGCCGGGTTGCAGACCTGGGCGGAAGACAAGGGCGACCACTTCCTGGTCAACGGCCAGAAGGTGTGGACCAGCTATGCCGACAAGGCCGACTGGATCTTCTGCCTGGTGCGTACCGACAAGTCGGTGAAGCAAGCCGGCATCTCGTTTGTACTGTTCGACATGGAGACGCCCGGAGTCTCCACCAGGCCGATCCTGCTGATCTCCGGCTATTCGCCGTTCTGCGAGACCTTCTTCGACGATGTGAAGGTCCCCAAGACCAATCTGGTCGGCGAACTGAACAAGGGCTGGGACGTCGCCAAGTACCTACTGGGCCACGAGCGCGAGATGATCTCGGGCATGGGTCTCGGCGGCGGCGAGAAGAGCCTGCCCCAGATCGCGCTCGACGCGCTGGGAGCCGAACCCGACGGGCGGCTGGACGATCCGGTGCTGCGCGCGCGCATCGCCCTGTTCGAGGTCCGCGCCGCCGCCTTTCGCGCCATGTCAGAGCGTTTCCTCGACGAGCTGAAGGCGGGCAAGACCCATCCAGCCCAGCCCTCGATGATGAAGTACTACGGCACCGAGCTGAACAAGCAGCGCCATGAACTGACCATGGCCGCCGGCGGTTCGGACGCGCTGGAGTGGGAGAGCGAGCGGTCGCGCGGCGGTGCGGCGTCCCGGGCCTGGCTCCGCACCAAGGGCAACTCGATCGAGGGCGGCACCTCCGAGGTCCAGCTCAACATCATCGCCAAACGCATCCTCGATCTTCCGGGAGCCTGATCCTTGCCCCTGTTCCTCAGCGACGAGCAGGCCATGCTGCTCGACACCGCGCGCCCCTTCATGGCCGAGCAGGCGCCGGTCGCGCACATGCGGGCGCTGCGCGACGCCAAGGACCCGACCGGCTTCTCGCCCAAGCTCTGGAAGCAGTTCGCCGAGATGGGCTTCACCGGCGTCCTGGTCGATGAGGCGCATGGCGGCATGGGCCTGGGCCATGTCGAGGCCGGGATCGTGCTGGAGGAGATCGGGCGCAACCTCACCTCCTCTCCCTTCCTGTCCACCTCCATCGGCGCGGTGACCGCGCTGGCAGGCGCCCAGTCGGATCAGCGCGAGCGCTGGCTTCCGGGGATCACGGCCGGCGACATCGTCGCCGCGCTCGCCATCGACGAAGCGACCCGTCACAACCCGGCCCGCACCGCCATGACGGCCGAGCGTTCGGGCAACGGCTTCCGGCTCACGGGCGAGAAGCGCTTCGTCAGTCATGGCCATGTCGCCGATCTGACCATCGTCGTCGCCCGGACCGGCGGCGCGCCGGGCGAGACCTCCGGCCTGACCCTGTTCGCGGTCGAGAAGGACGCCACGGGCCTGGACGCCCAGCCCGAGCGGCTGGCCGACGCCAGCCTTGCCTCCCGCCTGCGCTTCGAAGGCGTGGCGGTCGACGCGGACGCCGTGATCGGCGAGGTCGACGAGGGCTGGGCCCTGCTGTCGAAGGTGCTGGGCGCGGTTCGCACCGGCGCCGCCGCCGAGCTGGTGGGCGTGGGCTGCGGGGCCATGGACATGACGGTGGGCTACCTGAAGGCCCGCAAGCAGTTCGGCCATCCGATCGGCAGCTTCCAGGCCCTGCAGCACCGCGCAGCCCACCTCTACGCCGAGATGGAGGTGGCGCGCGCCGCCACTCTCAAGGCGCAGCAGTTGCTCGACGCTGGCGCCTCGGAGGCCGAACGCGCGACACGGGTGGCCAAGGCCATGGCCGGCCTGGCCAGCACCCTGGCGGTGCAGGAAGGCGTGCAGATGCATGGCGGCATCGGCATGACCGACGAATACGACATCGGATTCTACATGAAGCGCGGCCGGGTCCTGGCCGAGAGCTTCGGCGACGCCGACCATCACGCCGACCAGCTGGCGCGGATCGCCGGATACTGAACCAGCAGATGACTGCACTCGATCCCAGCGGCCTGTCGCAGAGCTGGCGCGTCGCGCCTCGCTCCGACGCCGTCTGGCGACGCCTCGCTTCAAAAGAAGAATTCAAAAGAGGGAGGAATTGTCATCATGGAGTCGAACCCCCAGCTTGAAGTCGCATCGACATCGCGCCGGAAGTTGCTCGGCGCTGCGGCGCTGGCCGGCGCCTTCGCCGCCGAAGCCGTTTCGGGAGCAGCCCGGGCT
>JBARAK010000079.1:0-10902 GCA_049791955.1 Caulobacteraceae bacterium | reverse complement strand
TTGTTATGGAGCGTCGCGAGCTGGGCCGAAGCCGGTCCGGTTCCAAGCGCCGCGACGAACGCGACGACGCTGGCGCCCTGCAGCAGCCGGCTGCGGCGGGGCTGGGCGGAGCGCTTCAGCGGGATGGGCATCGATCAACTCTCACGCATTCGCGGGCCGGGGTCTGCACGGACCCGGCCTCGTCATTTGGATTGGGATTTCTTGTCGGTGGTCGCCGGGGCGGCGGCCGCGCGCGGATGGACGTCGAGCCGGCTGTCGTAGATGCGGTCGCCGAAGTCCTGCTCCAGCTGTTCGATCTGCACCCGCTTCAGCCCGGTGAAGGGCTCCTTGCGGGTCAGGGCGCCGACCACGCCCACCTTGTCGTAGGCGGCCAGGATGTCCTTGGCGACCTTGATCGCCTGGGCGTTCTTGGACTTGCAGGCGGTCAGGCTCTGCTCGTCGGAGGTCAGGGTGGCGGTGATCCGGTCGTGTTCGCTGCGAAGCTGCTCCAACTCGCCGTTCAGCCGCTCCGTTTCGGCCTGGGCCGTGGCGAGGGCGGCCTTGTCCTGGGCGTCGGCCTGGGCGGACTGGTCGGCCAGGGCCTTGTACCGGTCGAGGTCCGGCGAGACCGTCGGCGGCGCGGGCGTCCTCTTGGCCGTGCGGAGCTTGGCCTCGGCCGCCGCCAGCTTTGCTTTCAAGGCGTCGCGTTCCTTTTCCGCGGCGTCTTTCTCAGCGCTCAGGCTGGCCTGGCCGGTCTGAGCCGCCTGGGCGGCGCGGAGCTGGTTGGTGACCGCCACCAGCTGGGCGCGCAGGCGGTCTTCCAGGCTTTGCGCCCTGGCCGCGCCGGACCCGGCGAGCGCCAGGACCAGGGCGGAGGCGGTGAGGAGGGTAGGGCGGCGCATGATCAGAACCGTGCGTTGATGTCGATCTGGCCGACATCGATGGACAGCGGCGGCCCGGACACTTCATCGGCGCTGAACCAGCGGGCCTGGAGGTTGGAGCCGTCCAGCAGGCCGAAGGTGGCGATCAGGAAGTAGCCCTTGGCGTTGGTGCCCCCGAGGTGGAAGTCGGCGTCGGTGAAGGCGTCGGGCATGGAGTCGGCCGCGATGTGCTTGTAGCCCGCCGTGAAGCTCCACTTGCCGAAGCTGAACGGCTCCAGATCGCCGTAGGTGGCCCTGAGCATCCAGGCGTTCGGGCCGCTCTTGAACTGGGCCGTGGTGCCCGGCGCGCAGACGTCGGTGTCGGCGGCGGTGGCGGCGATGATGTTGTTCACCGGCAGGCCGGCCTCGCCGTAGCGGCAGGCGTCCTTGTGGCTGTAGGCGACGTTGCGGGCGAAGTCGGCGACCATCAGCAGGTGGCGGTCGTTGTCCACCTTCAGGTCGAAGGCGGTGGTCAGGTTCAGGATGTTGTAGTCGAACAGCAGGCCGGCCAGTTCCGGCTCGGCCGTCGCGCCCGGCTGGGCGTTGGGATCCGGCACGATGTCGCGGATCAGGAAGAGGGTGTTGCCCTTCTGCATGAAGGCCGGCGCGGTGAAGTCGGTGGAGCACTGGGTCAGGCCGGTGTAGGTCGCGCACGGGTCCGAGAGCAGGCCGCGGTCATACTGGTATTGGTAATAGGCCACGCCCGTGCGCCAGTTGAACCGGCTGGTCTGCCAGTCCGCCACCACCTGGGAGGCGAACATCCATTTGACGCGGGTGCCGGCCTTCTGCTCGCTCTCGTCGGGGAAGTTGGCGTCGGGGTAGTCGATCAGGAAGGCGCCGCCGGTGGCCGCCAGGCTCAGGCCCTTAACATGCGGGACGTTGACGGCCCCGTGCGCGGAAGCGCCGTCGAAGTTCAGGTCGTCGTCGAACACCAGGTCGGTGGAGAAGAACGGATTGGGCATCCGGCCGAGCGTGGCGCCGAGCCAGGGCTCCGGATGCAGGTCGATATAGGCCCGATCCAGCCAGATGTCCTTCTTGGTCAGGCCGCCGCCCAGGATCTGGCTGGTGGAGACCGGGCTGTTGCTCTGGCCGCTGGCCAGGCGGATGTCGGCGGTGACCCAAGGAGACGGATTGGCCAGGATGTCCAGGCGTGCGCGGACGATCAGCTGGTTGTCCCGGTTCTCCGTCGTGTTCAACAGGGGGATGCCGGTCGGATTGGTGGCCGGGTTGATATCGGTCGGGCCATTGGCGTTCAGGGCGGCGAAGTTGATGATGTCGTTGGCGTTGCGCTTTGAATACAGGTCGTATTCGTCGCGCAGGCGGACATCGCCGCTGATCTGGATGTGCTTGGTCCAGGTCGGGATTTCATTGGGCTGAGCCCAGTTCTCGGCTTTGGCCTCCTCGATCACCTCCGCGCGCACCTCGTCGCGGATCTGGTTCTTCACGATCTCGGGCACGTAGGGGATGCGCGTCGCCCCGGCCGCGGGCGGCGGCAGGTTGGTGGCGATCGGGGCAGTTCCGGGCCCGGCCACGCGGGCCTCGGCGGTCTGGCGCTCGGCCTCGGCCATCAACTGGTCGGCGGCGGTCTGGCTGATCACACCCTGCTTCACCAGCAGGTGCATCAGGTTCACCGTCAGGTTCTCGGACGCATTGTCCGAGGAGGATTGCGCCTGGGCCAGGCCAGGTGCGCACAGGCCCAGGCCGAGCGCGCCGGCGATCGCCGCGCCGCTCGCCAGCCAACGTCGGCGGCCATGGATCATGGTCGTCATAAGCAAGTCCCCTTGAAGGTCAGCGGCCCGCATTCGGCTCTGGCGCGTCATGTCCGGCGCCCTCTCAGGGCGACGCGGGCTGGAAATTTGAGTTGCGGCGGCGGGGGTTCGTCCACGCGCCGGATATCCTGCAGGGCGGCGATCAACGCGTGGTCGGTGTGCACGTCGCCGCTGGATTTGATGAGGGCGATCTTGGTGATGCGCCCGTCGGGGCTGATCCAGATGTCGACCTGGCCGGTGAAGGACAGGCGATTGACCCGTTCGTCGCCCTCGATCGCCTGCTGCACGACGCCCCTGAGGTATCGGCCGTAGCCGTCCGCCCCGAAATCTCCGCCGCCGGGTGTGTCCGAGCCGTTCGGGTCGCCGCCGACCGAGACGCCGCCGCCCTTGCCGGCCGCCACGCCGAAGGCGTCGGTCCCGGCTTGGGCCGGGCCGTTGATGGTGAGCTGCTTGGGCGCGTCGCTCTTCTGCGGCGTGTCGGTCTTGGGCTGGGGCGTTGGCGTGGGAGTGGGGGTCTCGACCGTCTTCTCGGGCTCGGGCGGCTTTTCCTTGGGCGGCGGGGGCGGAGGTGGTGGAGGCGGGGGCGTCAGGGCCACCACGGGGACCTGTGGGACCTCGCGTCGCTCGCCGGCGGTGTTGGAGGCGAGTTTCCACACGCCCACGCCCAGCACCAGGACCACGATCAGGGGAACCCCGATCCGGGCGGCCTTGGCGATCCGGTCGCGTCTGTCCAGGGCGTCCATGCCGGGGGCCATCGGCGTCAGCTCTTGTCGGCCTTGCCGGTGACCAGCCCGACCTGGTTGAGGTCGAGCCGCCGCAGCAGGTCGAGCACGTCCATCACCTTCTGGTACTGGACGGCGGAGTCGCCCTTCACCACGATCGGGAAGTCCGGCTCGGTCGCCTTGGCGGTGCGGAGCTGGTTCTCCAGGTCCGCCATGCTGACCGGGTAGGCGTCCAGGAACACATCGCCGTTGGTGTTGATGGTGATGGCCTTGGTCTTGGGCTTGGCCAGGCTGGCCGAGCTGGAGGCCTTGGGCAGGTCCACCTTGATCCCCTGGACCGAGGCGGTGGTCATGATGATGAAGATGACGAGCAGCACATACGCCAGGTCGAGCATCGGCGTGATGTTGATGTCGTCGTAGGGCTTATCGTCGTCCTGCATCTGCATGGCTGTTCTCCCGAGCTTTCCGGACTACTCGGCGGCCCGGGCGTAGCCCTGGTCGCTGTATTTCTCGGAGACGCGGGTGACGAACTCGTCGACGAACACTTGCATGTTCGCCTGCACGGCCTTGTTGCGGGTGAGGATGTAGTTGTAGCCGAACAGGGCCGGGATCGCGACGGCGAGGCCGGTCACCGTGGCCAGCAGGGCGGCGGAGATGCCCGGCGCGATGGCGTTGACGTTGACGTCGCCGGCGGCGGCGATGGCGGCGAAGGTGATCATCACCCCGACCACCGTGCCCAGCAGTCCCAGGAACGGACCGCCGGAGATGGAGATGGTCAGCAGCACCATGCCCTTGGCCAGCTTCTGGGTCTCGCGCACCAGGGTGGCGTCCATCAGGGCGCGGATCACCTCGATGGATTCGGCGCGCAGGGTCAGGTTGCGGCCGGTGACGGTGCGGCGGCCGATGTCGTCGGCGCCGGCCCGGTAGAGCCGGTAGATCGAGGAGTCGTTCAGCCGCCGGGCGTCGCGGCTGTCCATCTGGTCGGGATGGGCCATGGCGAGCGGATCGTCGCCATGCTCGCGGAACAGCTGGACGAAGCGGTCGTTGGCGCGGTCGACCGTGTTGACGTAGGTGGCCTTGGTCCACATCACATACCAGGACGAGACCGCCATCACGCCCAGGATGGCGATCACCACCCAGGCGTCGATGGTGACCGACTTCACGATCACGCCGAAGTAGCCGAACCCGAAGCCGGACTGCTTCTCGTCGCCATTGAAGGCGATCAGGCGGGATTCAGCACCCTGGGAAGCGGCGTCCATCTGGATCAGGGCCTGGGGACGGGCGGCCTTGGAGAAGCGCACCTCGTCGATCCCCCCCTGGAAGCCCGCCAGCGAACCGCCGGGCGCGTCGCCGCCGATGGCGACGGGGGTGTTCAGCTGGGGCAGGGCCCCCGCGCCGGTCCCGGCCGGCTTGCCGTTGACGTAGAGCACGTTGCTGCGACCGTCGGCGACGAAGGCCAGGTGGGTCCACTGGCCCTTGGCCAGGGCGGCCGAAGCGGTGATGCGCTGCCCGTTCACCTCGGCGAAGGGCGTGCCCTGGTCGACGCCGACCACCAGCGACCCGCCGCCGTCACGCCGGGCGTAGACCACAGCCTGGGGCTGGGGCGCGTCCATGCGGACCCAGGCGCTGAAGGTGAAGGGCGAGCCGGCCCGGATCATCAGCGAGGGGCTGGCGCCGATCAGCATCGGGCCGGCGCCGGTGAAGCGCGCGCCCTTGCCGATCACTGCGCCGTCGTCGATGGCGGCCGGCGCGGTCTGGGCTGAGTTGTTGTAGGCGGTCTTGTCCTTGGGCGCCGCGCCCGCGTCGGTGTCGAAGTGATAGACGGCGGTGTAGTCGGGATCGAAGGTGGCGGCGGAATCCACCGAAGGCGCCGCCTTCTTGTTTCCGTAATACATCCACAGCGTCTTGGTCGCGCCGACCGGATACTGGGGAATGTCCACCCAGATCGCCGCCACGCCCAGCAACGGGTCGAAGGCCTCGATGTGATAGGCCAGCGGGGTCTTGTCGTCGGCGGCGACGAAGCGAAGGTCCGCGCCGTTCGGCTGGGAGTCGTCGAACTTGAAGTTGCCGCTGTGCAGACGGATCAGCAGCGGCGCCCGGCCGATCGGCTGGCGCAGTTCGACGCCCTTGGACGAGGTGTCGATGGTGATCTGCTTTCGATAGGGCCAGTCCTTCTGCCACCAGGCGTTGGCGGTTCCGGGCATGGCCGCGGTCGCCAGCATGAAGGTGAGGGCGAGCAGCAGGAACTGCGGCAGGGCCCAGCGGGTGCGGGTCGTCGTGGAAGACATCTCAGAACTCCGCCTTGAGGCTGAAGGTGGTGTAGGCGCGGTCGCCGCCGCCCGGCCGGGTGGGGCCGTTCTTGAGCGGGAAGGCGGTGAAGACGTCGCCGGCCAGGTGGTCGAGCAGACGGAAGCGCGTTCCGAGCCCGGTGCTGTAGAGGGTGAATTCGCTCTTCTGTTCGGCCTGGGGCAGCAACACCCAGGTGTCGGCGCCGTCCAGGAAGGTGTAGAGGCGGAAGTCGTCGACCAGGCCGGAGAAGCGCTTGAGCAGGATCGGGCTGCGCAGCTCCATGGAGCCGAACACCCCGTTGTCGCCGATAGCTTCGGATTCCAGGTAACCTCGGACCGAAGAAAAGCCGCCGACTGAGAACTGCTCGCTGGAGACCAGGGCGGTGTCGGTGATCTGGCCGGAGATGCGCACGTCGCCCTGGAACCCGGCCCACAGCGGCTGGGTGTGCTCTACGTCGAGGTTGGCGTGGATGAAGTTGGCGCGGGCGTTGGCGCGCTTGTCGTCGAAGCCGGTGTCATTGTCGCCCAGTCCGCGCGGGTTGGCGGTCAAGGCCACGGTGACGTTGGTGGTGGATTCGGTCTGCCGCCGGAAGGTGTAGGTGGCCGAGAGCGGCCAGTAGCTGACGGCGCCGGCGCTGACCTGGCCGGTGTCCAGACGGTCGAATTCCAGGAAGTGCTTGTAGTCGACGCCGAAGGAGATGCTCTGGCTGATCGGCCCCAGCGCCTTGAACTGATAGATGGCGCGCGCGCCGATGTCGAAGCCCTTGCCCAGCACGTCGACGCCGCCGAGGGTCGCCAGATCGCTGTTGGAGTCGAAGCCGAACACCAGCACGCTGAACGGCGTGTTCCAGATCGGCGCGGCGTAGGAGCCGGCGTAGACCTCGGCGTCGGAGAGCTTCTGCGGCGCCGCTTCGTAGGTCGCCGATAGGCTGTGGCCGAGCTGCCAGAGGTCCTCGTAGCGCAGGTTCGCCGTCACCCGCAGGGGCTGGGTGAAGGGGCTGTTCTCGTTGTTGACCTCGACGCTGCCGTGGACCGGTTCCTCGTCGGTGACCTTCAGGTCCACGTCCACCGTGCCGGGCGCTTCGCCGGCGTGGACGATGGGCGTCACCTGGCGGTCGGGCAGGCGGTTGGCCTCGGTGATCTCGGCCTGGGCCTGGGTGAAGTCGGCGACCTTACCCTCGGCAAGCGATGGGATGGCGGCCTGGATCTCAGCCAGCGAGTGGTATTTCGAGCCGACCACCCGCAGGCGGCCCACGGGCGCCTCGACCACGTGCAGCTTGATCACGCCATCGGCGACGGTCTGGCGCGGCACCTCGACCACCACCGACTGGTAGCCCTTGGCGCGGTAGGCATCCTGAAGCGCGTCCTGGGCCGCCTTCACATCCTCCTTGGTGCGGTGCGGGCCCATGTGCGGATAGACCGCCGCCTCGAGCGTGGCCTCGTCCAGCAGGGTGTTGCCGTCCACGTCGATGGCGTTGATGTCGAAGGCAGGGAGCGTTGAGGCTTGGGGCGCCTGGTCGGGCGGGGACGACGCTGGGGCCTGGGCCCGGGCTGCACAGGCGTAGGTGGAGAGCGACAAGGCGGCGGCGCCGGCGATAAGCGCGCGGCGGTTCGAGGGCAGGTTTTTCCAGCACTGGGCCTTGGGCTGCGAGCGCATCGCGCAGCCGTTGCGGAACGGCGTCGAACCCGACGTCGGATATAGCCCAGTTTTATCCACGAACCCCGACCCTCTGTACACGCCAAGAGCGGCAGAGCGGATGGGCGCGCCCTTCTGCGTTGGCGCACCGTCCGCCGGCCGACAGATCGTCTGCGGCGAACCGCAAGCCTTCTGGAAGCCGACTCCTTGTTCGATCCTTCTGGTGGTCGGGTGAGCATCTCGACGATGCGCCCGCTACCGGTCGGATCAAATCCTCTGGCCTTGTTACGGACAAGCCGGCGCGCGCCTTACTTGATGAAGGCCGCTGTCCGTGTTTGTTCCGTCTGTAAGGGTGACAAGCGAGCTGGGGGTGAACGACAAAGAGTTCCGTGAACTTTTTGCGTCATCTCCTGTGATCCGCTGCTCTGCGGACGGGGTGAGCGCCAGGACTGGCGAAGGTCGGTCCTGGAAGCATTCTCGACCTGTGTAAAACCACAGGTACAAAATCCTTTCCTGCCGGGTTTCCTGCGCGTGCCGCCGCTTCGGCGTTCGTTCGCGAGCGGAGCGGGGCGCTGCAGCCCTGGAATGACCCGTGCGTTCAGTCCCCCTCCGCCAGCTGACAGGCCTGTGGCCGTTACGGCCCCAGCCACAGGGCGAGGCGCTGTTCGCTATCAACGACCTCCGCACACGGCCGCGGGGCGAAAACGAAGCCAGGATCCGCGGCCTGTGCGCCAGCGCCTACCTTGGCCAGGACGTGGCGCTATGTCGGGCGCTCGGTCGCTACAAGATGTTCGTGGACAGCCGTGATCGCGGGTTGTCGCCGCATCTGATCCTCGACGGCTATTGGGAGATGTGGGTCACCGAGGTGATGGCGCGAAGGGTCCGTCCGGGCATGACCGTGGCGGACGTTGGGGCGAACGTCGGCTATTTCACGCTGCTCCTGGCCGATCTGGTGGGTCCGGGCGGCGCCGTTCACGCCTTCGAACCCAACCCCGGCATCGTGGAGCTGCTTCGTCAGAACCTGGCCGTGAATGGCTTCGATGCGACGATCCACCCGATCGCCCTGTCGGACACGAACGGCGGTCTGGTCCGGCTGATCGTGCCGCCCAACGAACCGAAGAACGCCCACATCGTGCCCTGCGACCCGCATGAGGCGGGCGCCTCGACCGACCCAATGATCCTGACGACCCACCGGCTCGACAGCCTTGCGGCCCTGCAGGCGGTCGATTTCCTCAAGATCGACGCCGACACCGCCGAGGAAGCGATCTGGAGGGGGATGAGCGGGATACTCGAAGGCGGACGAGCGATGACCGTCATCCTGGAGTTCGCGCCGGCGCGTTACGCCGATCCCAGGGGGTTCCTGGCCGCGATCTCCAGCTGCGGCTTTTCCCTGGCCGTGATCGACCGCGCGGCCGGCGAGCGGGCGGCGACGGTGGACGACATCCTCGCAGGGGCGCCGACCGAGGATCGGATGCTGCTGCTATGCCGCTGAGCGCCGCCGCCGCGGTTTCAGTCTCAGGCCGCCGGCCGCTGTTGCAGCCAATGGTGGACCTTCAGCGCCTCCTCAAGCGTGTCGTAGAAGCGCAACCGCCCCTGGTAGAGAACCGCGCCGCGCGTGCAGTATTCGCGCAGGGCGCCGGCGTCGTGCGACACCATCACCAGGGTTCCGGTCGCGCGTCTATGCGTCAGCGCCTCGCGGCAGCGGGCCCGGAACCGTTCGTCGCCAGCGGCGGTGACCTCGTCGACCAGGTGGCAATCGAAGTCGATCGCCAGGGAGACGCCGAACGCCAGACGGGCCTGCATGCCGGAGGAATAGGTCTTCACCGGCTGATGGAAATACTCTCCGAGCTCGGCGAACCGTTCGACGAACTCGAGCAGGGGGGCGGCAGGCTGACGGTAGACGCGGGCGATGAACCGCGCGTTGTCCGCGCCGGTGAGCGAAGACTGGAAGCAGCTCGTATAGCCGATTGGCCAGGAGACTGTCATCCGGCGGCTGACCCGGCCTGTGGTCGGGTATTCGACCCCGGCGATCAACCGCAACAACGTGGACTTGCCCGCGCCATTGGCGCCGCACAGGCCCAGGGCGTCGCCGGGACGAATGGTGAAGCTGGTCGGCTGCAGCACCTGCTTGTGCAGCCGGCGGCCGTGATAAGTCTTGCTGACATTATCAAAGGTGATCATGGTGAAGCTCTGGCTTCTGAATCTTATAGTGGTTTAAATACGAGAATTTCGCGATGTCAATGTGCATATAACTGTGATTGTTTTTACAGCTGGCATGTAATTAGCGGTATTAATGTTATGAATTCTGTTGGGACGCACAGGCTTTCCGGTGTGCGATGACTGAAGCGTGCAGCGATCGCGTGGGGCTTGATGGCTTCAATCTCGCTATGGCGCGGGGCACGGGGGTGGCCACCTACGCCCTAACGCTGAGCCACGCCCTGCGGGGGCTGGGCCGGTCGATCGACGTGATCTACGGTCTCGACGTGCCCAGGCGGTCACCGGCCGCTCTGCGCGAGACCTTGTTCTTCGCGGCCCTGGGGGAAGGGCGCTCAGGCGGTGAGGGGCCGGACAAGGTCACTTTCAAAGGTGCGGTTCGGCGCACGTTCCTGTCGCCCTGGCCCCGCGACCTGATCGAGGCGCCCATCAGCGGCCGGGTGATCGCCGACGCGCTGGCCGATCGGCTGCCGGCCTATGACCGGGTGTTCAGCCTGCCCAGCCTGTTCTACCTGGCGGCGCGGCACTTCCGCCGCTACGGCCGGTTCATGACGGTGCGGGCGCCCGACCCGCCGGCGATCATGCACTGGACCTATCCGCTGCCCCTGCGCCTGGCCGGCGCCCGTAATCTGTACACCCTGCATGATCTGGTGCCGTTGCGCCTGCCATTCACCAGCCTGGAAGACCGCCGCTACTATGATCGGTTGATCCGGACCTGCCTGGCGACGGCCGATCATATCTGCACGGTCTCGGAGGCGTCCCGCCGCGACATCCTGGACTTGTTCGGGGCGGACCCTCGCCGGATCACCAACACCTATCAGTCGGTCACGCCGCCGGCGGAGGTGGCCGCGCTCGACGAGGACGCGGTGGCCGGCCGGCTGCGCAGCCTCTTCGACCTGACCGCCGGGGGGTATTTCCTGTTCTTCGGCGCCATCGAGCCGAAGAAGAACCTTGGACGTCTGATCGAGGCCTACCTGGTCGCGGAACTCGACACGCCGCTGGTGATCGTGGGGCCGCGCGCCTGGAAGAGCGATCAGGAACTGGGCCTGTTGGAGGGAAGCCACGGCGTACGCCTGCCGGGCGCCGACCGCATCCGCCGGATCGACTACCTGCCGCGCGCCCATCTGATGACCCTGGTTCGCGGCGCCAAGGCGGTTCTGTTCCCGTCGCTCTACGAGGGATTTGGCCTGCCGTTGGTCGAGGCCATGAGCCTGGGCGTTCCGGTGATGGCTTCCATCGCCGGGTCCCTGCCGGAAATAGCCGGCGAGGCGGCCCTGCTGGTCGATCCCTATGATATCGGCGCCATGGGGCGGGCGCTGCAACGCCTCGACCGCGATCCCGTCTTGCGGGCCGCGCTCTCCGCCGCGGGGCGGG
>JBARAK010000078.1:0-7967 GCA_049791955.1 Caulobacteraceae bacterium | reverse complement strand
CCTCCGGCGTGGCCGGCGACGCCGCCGCTGCCGCCGCCGACCGGGCTTTCGCCGTCGCCGCCAATCAAAGGGCCCGGCGCAGCGCGCTTCTGAACCATTACGATTATATCGTGTGTGGATCGGGATCCGCTGGATCGGTGGTCGCTCGCCGTCTTGCGGAAAACCCCGACGTCACTGTCCTGCTCCTGGAGGCCGGCGGCGCGGACGCCAGCGACCGTTTCCACCAGGTCAGCGCCTACCCGCTCGTGCGCTTTCCTGAGCTGTTCTGGCGCTACACCGCCGCGCCGGACCCCGCCCAGAACCTGCGACCGCTCGACCAGCTCATGGGGCGGGTCCTCGGCGGCGGCAGCAGCATCAACACCATGGTCTGGGCGCGTGGCCACAAGAGCGATTTCGACGCCTGGGCCCAGGCTGTCGACGATCCGGCCTGGGACTACGACCACGCCCTGGCGCTCTATCGCAAGATCGAGGATTGGCGGGGCGCCCCCGATCCCCTGCGGCGCGGCGTCGGCGGGCCGGTCTGGATCGAACCCGCCCAGGACCCCTCGCCCTTGGCCCCGGCGATGGTCCAGGCCTGCGCGGGCGTCGGGATCCCGGCGCTGGACGATCACAACGGCGTCGCCATGGAAGGGCCCGGCGGGGCGGCGCTCGCCAACCTGATCGCCAAGGGCGGCCGCCGGCGGAGCATGGCCGTCAGCTACCTCTATCCGGTGATGGGCCAGCCGAACCTGACGGTGCTCACCGAGGCGCTCGTCGCCCGCGTCGTCATCCAGCAGGCGCGAGCGGTCGGCGTGGCCTTCACCTGGAATGGCCACGAGCACGTGGTAGGCGCGGGACGCGAGGTCGTCCTCTCGCAAGGGGCCTTCAACACGCCGCGGACGCTGATGCTGTCCGGCGTCGGCGACGAGGTCGAGCTGCGCCGCCTGGGGCTGCCCGTGGTGTCCGCGCTGCCGGGCGTGGGGGCCAATTTCCAAGACCACTCCCTGGTGGGCACCTGCCTGTTCGAGGCCCCAGGCCCCTTGGAGCCGCGCAACAACAAGGCCGAAGCCACCTTCTTCTGGCGCAGCCTCAACGGCCTGTCAGCGCCCGACATCCAGCCGGTCCTCATCGAGCGGCCGCATCTGACCGAGGCCCATCGCGCCTACGCCGCCGAGAACACCTGGTCGCTATCGCCCTCGATCATCCGGCCCCGCAGCCGCGGTCGGCTGCGGCTCCGCGACACCGCGCCGGAGGGCGAGATCGCGCTGGACTGGAGTCCCCTGTCCGAGCCCGAGGAGTTGGGCATCCTGCGCCTCGCCACCGAGCTGTGCCGCGACATCGCCCACAGCCCCGAGATGAGACCGTTCGTGAAGCGTGAGCTGCTGCCCGGGTCCGACTACAAGGGCGGCCTCGACGACTTCATCCGTAACGGCGTCACCTCCTACGGCCACGCCACCTGCACGGCCAAGATGGGCAAGGACGCCCTCTCCGTCGTCGATGGCCAGCTCAAGGTCTACGGCGTCGACGGCCTTCGCATCGCCGACGGCTCGGTGATGCCCAACGTCACCCTCGGCAACACCATGGCGCCGTGCGTGCTCATCGGCGAACGGCTCGGCGAGATTCTCAACAACCGCAATGCGTGACCAGGACGGGATTCCATGACCTTCTTGACCTATCCGAACAGCCTGTTCATCGCCGGGGAATGGGCGCCGACCGAGGCGGTGGAGGACAATCTCAATCCCGCGACGGAAAAGGTGATCGGCACGGCCCCCGTGGGCTCCTCGGCCATGGCGCACGACGCCATCGCAGCGGCGCGCGAGGCGTTTGACAAAGGCCCCTGGCCCACCATGAAGGCCAGCCAGCGCCAACAGGTGCTGCAACGCTTCTTGGACGCTCTCAGGGCCCGCGAACAGGAGATCTGCAGTCTCATCGTCGCCGAGGGCGGCGCCACCGTCGCCTTGGCCCGCACGCTCCAGTTCGCGACGCCGATCCGGATCGCGCAGCACATCGTCGATCTCTGTGATCGCGATCCGGTCACAGCCTTGGTGCCGGAGCTGGTGCCAACGCCGCAGGGAAGTTGGCTGGCGAGCGGCGTATCTGTGCGCGAGCCGGTCGGAGTGGCGGCGGTCATCACCCCCTACAACGTGCCCTTCTTCCTCAATGTGGCGAAGACCATTCCCGCACTGGCCGCTGGCTGCACCGTGGTGTTGAAGCCCTCGCCGTTCACGCCGTTCTCGGCCCTGATCCTGGGCGAGGTCGCACACGCGGTGGGACTGCCCAAAGGCGTGCTCAACATCATCACCGGCGGCCCCGAAGTCGGTCACATTCTGACGTCGGACGAAAGGGTCGACCTGGTGAGCTTCACCGGCTCGGACCGGGTGGGCGAGGCGATCATGGCCCAGGCCGCGCCGAGCCTGAAGCGAGTCATCCTCGAGCTCGGCGGCAAATCGGCTATGATCGTCCGCCAGGACGCCGATCTCGATGCGGCGGCGCGTGATGGGCTCCGGGGTTTCACGGCGCACTGCGGCCAGGGCTGCCAGCTCCTGACGCGCCATCTTGTCCACAACGCTGTCCACGCGGCCTATGTCGAGAAAGTCGCCGCCATGGCCAAGGCCCTGGTGATCGGCGATCCCGCCGATCCGAAAACCCAAGTTGGCCCGCTGATCAGCGCGTCGCAGCGGGGCAGGGCCGAGCACTATGTGGAAATCGCCATGGCGGAGGGGGCGCAGTTGGTGGTCGGCGGACGCCGCCCCGCCGACCTGGGCCGCGGTTTCTTCTACGAGCCGACCCTGTTCGACCAGGTCCAGAATGGGATGACCATCGCTCAGGAAGAGGTGTTCGGTCCGGTGGGCGTGGTGATCGGCTTCGACACCGATGACGAGGCGGTCGCGATCGCCAATGACAGCCGCTTCGGTCTCAGCGGCGCCGTGCACACGGCGGACGCGGGCAAGGGCTTTGAGCTCGCGCTTCGCTTGCGCACGGGTGGTGTGGCGCTGAACGGCGGCGGCGGTGGGATCATGAGCGCTGCGCCGTTCGGCGGGATCAAACGTTCGGGGTTCGGACGCGAGTTCGGTCTCGAAGGCCTCAATGAATACACCTACCTCAAGGCGATCGCGTTCCACGCGGCATAGGTGAATGTGCCGCCGACCAACTCGACGATACGTCGGGTTGGTCGGTGCGAGGCTCGACCAGCGAAGCGGCTGACGGTCGCACGCCTATCGTCCCGTGGCCGGAATCGAATTCGAATTATTTACTCTCAAGAGTAGCGACGCGCGCTGCTCGCCGAGCGGTTCCAGCCTTCGCATTTAGATGGCGGAGGCCCCATGTGGTTACAATATAAAATTGCATATACTAATTCTCGTTCCACGAGTAAGATTTGCTGTGCTTTTCAAGATCTGCGCGTGAAGAGACAATTTGACTGGATGCGCGGAATTGTCCCTAAAAAATGATAGAAAATAGCCGCCATATACGGATATTGGTTGATGGATTGGCCAGAAGGGGATGTCCGCTCGTGTCATTCGAACATCACGCTGAGTGATCAAGAGACGCGACCTGTCGTCGCCTTGCCGACTGAAGTCGAAGGGCGACGCAACTGACCGCGCGAACCGCACAGGGGGATTCCATGGTTCGTCAATACATTTTTCTCGCTCCGCTGACGGCCGCAACGGCGCTCTATGCCGTGCCAGCCTTTGCCCAGACGGCGCCGACGCAAACTGTAAACCAAGCGCCGACAACCATAAACGAGGTTGTCGTAACGGCCGAAAAGCGGACGGCCAAGCTGACTGATGTCGCTGAGTCGGTCACCGCAGTCAGCGGGCTACAACTTGCGAACCAAGGTATCAGCGGCGCGCAGGATCTCGTGAAGGTCATCCCGGGCTTCTCTTACACGCAGGGCGTCTCAGGCGCCCCGGTTTACACCATCCGAGGTGTCGGTTCGTTTAGTGAGAACCCAACGGCGCAGACAAGTGTGACGGTATTCGTCGACCAGTTGCCGTTGCCCTATCCGCGCATGGCCGAAGGCGCGAGTCTGGACCTTGAGCGCATCGAGGTGTTGAAGGGGCCGCAGGGCACGTTGTTCGGCCAGAATGCGACAGGGGGCGTGATCAACTACATCGCGGCGAAGCCGACAAACACGCTCCACTACGGATTCGACGCCGACTACGGAAGCTACAATCAGTTCGACATCGGCGGTTTCGTCAGTGGTCCGCTGACCGACGCCCTGACTGCGCGTCTTGCTGTACGCAGCGAGACTCAGGGGGACTGGCAGACGAGCGCGACCCGAGGCCAGGGCAATGGCGCCAAAGACTTCCAGGAAGCCAGACTGTTGCTCGACTGGCGTGCAAACGACAAGCTGAAGTTCGAACTCAATCTGAACGGCTGGGTCGATCGTTCCGACACCCAAGCGATCCAGGCGCGAGGCTTTTCGGCCAGCGGCGCTATAGCCACACCTGCGCAGGCCACGGCCCTGATCAATAGCTCCAACCCGACCCTCCAAGCGACCGGCGCAAATATCTTGGCCGAGATGAACTATCCGTACCAAACAGGCAACAACAGCCGCCTGGCGGACTGGGTGCCCGGACACAGCCTGCAGCGGAACGATTACTTTCTGCAGGGCGGCTTGCGCAGCGACTATGACATCAATGCCTCCATGCGCCTGGTTTCGCTGACCAATTACGCCTTTCTCGGCGCCAAGGATCCTGCCGATCTAGCCGGGACAAACCTCCTGACGGATTTCACTGAGCAGAACGTCCGTGTCAGTACGGTATCTCAAGAACTTCGCTTGGAGGGAAGTTATGGGGATCGAATTAACTATACCCTGGGAGGGTACTATCAGCACGACCACTCGGTGACATATAACTATATAGCGTTAAATGGATCGAATTCGGTTATCGCTAATACACATTTCGATGGCGGAAATGTCTATGCGGATCAGCAAATCGATACTAGGTCGGTGTTCGGTGGCGCGGACTTCAAGCTTACCGACGCTTTGACGCTCCAGGCGTCGGCCCGCTACTCAAACAATTCAGACAAATTCCAAGGTTGTCTGCAGGATAGCGGCGGTCCGAATGGGATACGTGGCGTCGATTTTGCGTCTTTCCATGCCGCGGTAGCCCCAGGGACATGCGCGACCTTGTCGCCGACTCTTCAGCCGGGCTTGGTCAAGAGCACGCTGGATGAGAACAATGTGGCGTGGCGCACCAGCTTGAACTGGAAGCTCACCCACGACACCCTGCTCTACGTCAACGTTTCGAAGGGCTTCAAGGCCGGCGACTATCCTGCGTTGCCTGCGACCTTTTCGTTCTCGGAAGTGCCTGTCCATCAGGAATCCGTGCTTGGTTATGAAGCGGGCTTCAAGACGGCCCTGTTCGAGCGCCGTCTTGAAATTCAAGGCGCCGGCTTTTACTATGAATACACTAACAAACAAATCCAGGACACCGTTGCTATTACTGGATTTGGCAATGTTCCAGCGCTGATAAATATTCCCAAATCCTATGTTGAGGGCGCCGAATTCGACATTGCGGCTCGACCGGTCAGCGGCCTTACGCTGACTGCGGGTCTGACCTATCTCAACTCTGAGGTGACTCAGGGGACCGCGTTCGGACCGGTGCCGATCAGCCGCACAGTTCCGTCGAACGTCGCTGGTGAAGTGTTGCCCCTGACGCCCCGGTGGCAGTTCCAAAGCGACGCTGAGTACAAATTCCCGCTGACAGGGGAGTGGTCTGGCTTCATAGGCGGCAATCTCAGCTATCGGAGCGATCAAGCGGCGACCTTCGTCTCGACCGGTAATCCATTCCTGCAGATTCCTAATGTTACCCTGCTCGACTTGCGGGTGGGGGCGGAGCTGCCAGGTTCACGGCTTCGGGTCGAACTGTGGGGGAAGAACGTCACCAACCAACAATATTGGATCTACGCGACCAAATATTATGATACCTATTCGCGGATCTACGCCATGCCAGCGACCTTCGGCGTCCGGGTCAGCTCCCGGTTCTAGATCGTGGCAACGGGGGCGACGGCGGGTCTCGCCCTCGCTTTCGCGACACGAGGACCAGCGAAGAACGGACAACTGTCCTCAGTAATCACTAGAAATGGCTAGCCCTCATCCCTGCGAAGGCGACTAGCTCACGGTCAATACCGGCGGCAGGCGTTTCGGAACGGCTACCCTCGGGCATCAAGAACAAGGGCGGGAACATGAACGACCATGAGGACGCGGCGAGGCGCGGCGCAGCGCTCGACTGGCTCGAAGGGCTTGCGCTCGGCGGGCAAGTCAGTCGGCGCAAGCTGATCCACTCGGCGATCGCCTTGGGCGGCCTCTCCACTGCCGCGGCCGCCGGTATGGTGGACAAGGCGTTGGCCGTGTCCGCCAATCAGCGCGCGCTCAATCGCAACCTCCGATCCCGCTACGACTACATCGTCTGCGGCGCCGGGTCGGCGGGTTCGGTCGTCGCGCGGCGCCTCGCTGAGAACCGCGCCGTCTCCGTGCTCCTGTTGGAGGCCGGGGGGAGCGACGACAGGCCCGAGGTGTTCCTGGCCAGCTCCTTCCCGACCGTGCGCTTCCCTGAGCTGTTCTGGTCCTACGAGACCGCACCGGAGCCTGGCGTCAACAACCGCCGGCTCACGCAGCTGATGGGCAAGGTCCTCGGCGGCGGCAGCAGCGTCAACACCATGGTGTGGGCGCGCGGGCACAAGCTCGACTTCGATGGCTGGGCCGAGGAGGTCCGAGACCCCGCCTGGCGTTATGAGAACGTGCTCAACCTCTACCGCAAGGCCGAGGACTGGCAGGGGGCGCCCGACCCTGGCCGCCGCGGCAAGGGCGGGCCGGTCTGGGTGCAGACGGCGCAGAACCCGAGCCCCCTGGCGCCGGCAATGGTTGCGGCCGCGGCCCAGGTGGGCATTCCGACCTTCGCGGACCACAACGGGGCGATGATGGAGGGCGCGGGCGGAGCCGCCCTCGCGAACCTGATCGTCAAGGACGGGCGGCGCCGAAACATGTCCGTCTGCTATCTCTATCCGGTCATGGATCAGCCAAATCTGACCGTTCTCACCGGCGCCCAGGTGCGACGGGTCGTGCTGGACAAGGCGCGCGCGGTCGCCGTCGAGGTCGAGTGGCGGGGCGAACGACACAGGATCGGCGCTGACGGGGAGGTTGTCCTGTCGTTGGGGGCGTTCAACACCCCGCGCACCCTGATGCTCTCGGGGCTGGGCGACCAGGCCGAGCTGAAGCGTCTGGACGTTCCCCTGGCGGCGCACCTGCCGGGCGTCGGCGCCAACTTCCAGGACCACAGCCTGGTCGGGGCCTGCGTCTGGGAGGCCCCCGCGCCCGTGCGCATGAACAACAACAAGGCCGAGGCGACCTTGTTCTGGAAGAGCCGCAGCGGTCTCGACCGGCCGGACATGCAGCCCTTCCTGATCGAGCTGCCCCTGCTCACGGAACGTCACCAGTCCTATCAGGTCGAGAACGCCTGGTGCATAGCGCCGGGCATCATCCGGCCGCAGAGCCGTGGGCGCATCCGGCTGCGTTCGGTCGATCCCGCCGACAAGATCGATGTGACCTGGAATCCGGTCGCGGAGACCGTAGACCTGAATGTGCTGAAGACGGCGACCGAACTTTGCCGCGAACTCGGCAATTCAGCCGAGATGCGCCCGTTCGTGAAGCGCGAGGTTCTGCCGACGGCGAGCTACCCGGGCGGGCTCGAGGACTTCGTCCGCAACGGCGTGACCTCCTACGCCCACGCCACCTGCACGGCGAAGATGGGTGTCGACGCCCTTTCTGTGGTCGACTCCAAGCTCCAGGTCCACGGCGTAAGCGGTCTTCGCATCGCCGACGGTTCGGTCATGCCCAGCATCACCACCGGCAACACCATGGCCCCGTGCGTGATGATCGGCGAGATGGCCGCGGCGCAGATTTCGGCCTGACGGCGTCTCGACGCCGGCATTTGACCCCTTGGAACAGAGAGTGCTGACATGATCGTGCTTGAGCAACCCCAATG
>JBARAK010000077.1:0-2038 GCA_049791955.1 Caulobacteraceae bacterium | reverse complement strand
CCGCCGCCCCCGCCATGCCCGCCGCCAGCGGCCGAGGCTGTGACCGGGGCCGCGAGCAGGGCTGCGCTGGCCAGGGCGATGAGGAGCTTTTGCATGATGACCTCCCGTTAGAGGCCGAAGGTCGCCGAAGCTGGCCACCGGTCTTAAATAAAGCGTCCAAAGATGGGGGACGCCGATCCCAAGTTCGGTTTGGGATATATGGACGCCGGGGTCTGATTTAAGAGGGCAAGAAGCTTCGGGGCGCTTTTTTAATTTTTGTAAGGTCGCCGGAGTCTTGTGGACCTTTCAGGTCCTGTTCATGTGGACCTAATGTCTTGTTTGAAATAATTCAATATCTGATGACGGCAAAAATAAGTGGTCGCTGAAGCTGGGACGTCTGGACAGTGGCGCTCCACGAGCCCCCTCCGTCGGCTTCGCCGCCACCTCCCCCGCTGAAGCAGGGGAGGAGAAGACGCGAAGCCTTGGGGGGCTCGTAGGGCGCGGTCTTCCAGGTCAGTAGATCAGCTGTTCGAGCCGGGCGGGCGGCGGGCGGCTTCGAACAGGAACCAGGCGCGGCGCTCGGTCTCGTCGATCCAGTTCTCCAGCAGGCTGGCGGTGGCGACGTCATGATACTCGTCGCAGGTGTTGTGGACCTGGCGCATCTCGGAGGTGAGGCGGACGTTGTCCTGGCGCAGCTCGGCCAGCATGTCCTGCGGGTCCACGAACTCCGCATCGTTGTCCGACAGGCGCTGCAGGCGCGCGATGTGACCGATCGAGCGGATCGACGTGCCGCCGATCTTGCGGGCGCGCTCGGCGATCGGGTCGGTCATCGCGAAGATCTGGTCGCCCTGTTCGTCGAGCAGCAGATGATAGTCGCGGAAATGAGGGCCGCTCATGTGCCAGTGGAAATTCTTGGTTTTCAGATAAAGCACGAAAACATCTGCGAGGAGCGCCTCAAGTGCGGCGCTTATGTCCCGGGTGGCGTCAGAGGAGAGGTCTGTCAGACCGCCTGGGCGTTCACTCTTCTTGATCTTTCCGGATGACATGATCTACTTCCTCAGCGTCTGAAGGCTGCGTTCGGAAATTCGGACGAAGCGCGCAGCGGATTTAATATTCTCTGGACGTATCTGGCAATGGGCCCTGTCGGGTAATGGGCCTGGTTCATGGTTCCGCGCCAGGACCGGCCGCGGCCCTCGCGCGCGGGCCGCGGGAACCATAAAGCGCAGCCCCCAACCTTGGTTGCAGCGGGCGGTTTGGGGGAGGGGGGTCTTGGCGTCAGCGATCATTCGGCGGGCGATCGCCGGCCTGCTCCTGGTGGGGATGGCGGCCGGCGCCGCGCGGGCGGAGGTGGAGCGGGTGGAGATCACCTCGCGCAAGCCGTGCGCGCACTGCAAGGCGCCGGCGGGAGAGCCCTATGAGGAGCTGCGCGGTCGCGCGGTCTTCGCGCTGGACCCCAACGATCCGGCAAATGCCCGCATCGCCGACCTGAAGGTCGCCCCGCGCGACCGCCGCGGCAAGGTGGTGTTCGCCAGCGACTTCTTCGTGCTGCGGCCGGTCCACGCCGCCGACAGCACTCTGCTTTATGATGTCAACAACCGTGGCGGCCCGGTCACCGAGGCGCTGGACTATGGGCCGGACGCCAATGGCCGGTTCGGGGACAGCGGCTTCCTCGCGCGTCACGGGTTCACGGTGGTCTCCTCGGCCTGGGCCTGGGACATCACGCCGGAAAAGGGCGACGGGCCCAAGCTGGTGTTCTCCCCGCCCGTGGCCCACGGTCCCGGCGGCAGGCCGATCACCGGACGGGTCGCCAACGAGTTCATTGTGGACGCCCCCGCTGGAGAGGCCTCCTTCGTCGGCATCGATGGGCGGGCCTATCCGATGGCGGTCGCCGACGACCCGGCCGCGGTGCTCACCGCCCGGCGGCGGCCCGATGATCCCCGCATCCCGCTGCCGCGCCGCAGCTGGCGCATCGTCGCCTCCAGCGACGTTCCCTTCAGCGATGGGCCGCCGAGCCGGGTCGCGTTGGACGGCGGGTTCAGGCCGGGGACGATCTATGAGC
>JBARAK010000076.1:0-2387 GCA_049791955.1 Caulobacteraceae bacterium | reverse complement strand
GCAATGCGAGATTGATAGACTGGCCTTCGGTGTTGGTAGGTTGGTTGAGGGAGTTGAAGGTTCAGGATGAGCGTTGAGTGTTATCCAATCACGGTGTTGCCGCATATATCGCAGCTTTATCGCGACTATCTCGCGCTGGGCGAGAGTGCAGAGGGCGCGGCGGTGCGGCGGTGGTATGGGGCGCCTGCGTTTGCGGGAAAGTGGATCGGCAAGGTAAAGGCAGAGACGGGACATGCGGGTGCGCTGGCGGATCTGCTGGAGAGGCAGGCGGCGGAGTTTGGCGCGAGCGAGTCTGCGAGAACAAATATTGCAAAGCTTCGGGACGGTGCGCGCGCGGTTGTGACCGGACAGCAGGTGGTGCTGTTCGGCGGGCCGCTGCTTACGCTGCTGAAGGCGGCGACGGCGATTGCGCGGGCGAAGGAAGCCACGGCTGCGACGGGTGTGGAGCATGTGCCGGTGTTCTGGATGGCGACCGAGGATCATGATCTGGCGGAGGTCGATCAGGTCTCGCTGCTGACGAAGACGCATGTGGAGACGCTGCGCGCGGGGCTGAAGGTGAGCCATGCGGTTCCGGTGGGCGGCGTGGTTCCGGGGCCGGAGCTGGATGCGGTGCTGGAGCGGGCGACGGAACTGCTGGAGTATGCGCCGGTGAGCGAGTGGCTAAAGGAATGCTATGCGCCGGTGAGCGAGGATGGATCGTTTCAGGCGCGGCCTTCGCTGGCGCTGGCGTTTGGACGTCTGATGGCGCGGATCTTTGCGGACCAGGGATTGATTGTGATGGATGCCGCCTCGCGGGAGTTTCATGCGCTGGGCGCGGGTGTGCTGCGGTATGCGCTGGATCATGCTGATGAGTTGCAGACGGCGCTGATGGCTCGGAATGAGGAGCTGGTGAAGGGCGGATATCACGCTCAGGTACTGGTGGCGGAGAACGGGTCGCTGCTGTTTGTGCTGGATGAGACGACGGGAGAGCGGCAGGCTCTGCGGCGCGTGGCTGATGGGCAGTGGAAGGCTGGCGGACGGACGTATTCGACGGCGGAGCTGATGGCGATTCTGGAGGCCGCGCCGGAGCGGCTGAGCCCGAATGCTCTGCTGCGTCCTGTGTTTCAGGATGCTTTGCTGCCGACGGCGGCGTATGTGGGCGGGCCTTCGGAGATTGCATATTTTGCGCAGAGCGCGGTGCTGTATGAGGCGATTCTGGGGCGGATTACTCCGGTGCTTCCGCGGCTGACTGCGACGCTGCTGGAGCCGGCGATTGCGACGGTGATGGATAAGGATGAGGTGCAGCTTCCGGATGCGATGACTTCGGCGGAGGCTCTGGCGCAGAGGCTGGGCGCGCGGGCGATGCCAATTGAGCTTAAACGGAAGCTGGCGGCGGTGGGTAATGCGATGGATACGGAGCTTGCGACGGTGACGGAGTATCTGGGCGGGATGGATGAGTCGCTGGGGCGGTCGGCGGAGGTGTCGGGGTCGAAGATGCGGTATCAGATGAACCGTCTGCGCAGGATGGCGGCTACGTTCGAGCTGCAGAAGGAGGCCAGTCTGCGGAAGCATGCCGAGGCGATTACGCTGAACGTGTTTCCGGCTGGGCATCCGCAGGAGCGTGTGCTGGGCGGGGTTTGGTTTATTGCGCGGTATGGGGATGGGCTGGTGGACCGGCTGGTGAAGGTGGCGGGGAATCAGTGTCCTGGGCATGTGGTGGTAAGGCTGTAAAAGATATGGCCTGCCGGCCGGGCCCACTGCGCGTGGTGCGGGCGTTTGCACGCCTTTTTAACTTGACTGGGTGGGTTGGTGAGTATGGGTTCGAGCGATGCTCGACCTGACAGGACTGGCTTAGAATGGCTGCTGAGGTGACTTGTTATGGGCCTGAGCGATCAGCCATTTGAAGTGATGTGTCCGGACTGCGGGTCGATGATTACGGTCGATCCGGTGACGCGGACGGTGATTGCGCATAAGTCTGCTCCGAAGAAGAAGATGTTTGAGGACTTCGGCGAGGCAGCGAAGGCTCTGCGTGAGGCGGATGCGCGGCGGGACTCGATCTTTCAGCAGAGCGTGGATGCGCAGAAGAATAAGGACGACGTGATGGCGAAGAAGTTTGCCGAGGCGGTGAAGAAGGCGAAGGAGACGCCTTTGACGGATAAGCCGCTGCGAGAGTTCGATCTGGACTAAAGGCCGGTTGCGGTGTGTGACCTGAAGGTGGGAGCGGAGGTCGGTGAGGTGGGTGCTATACTCGCCAAAATCCACTGCCTCAAGGACTTATCAGGCTCGACCATGCTTTTCAAGGCTCTTAGTGCTGCTGTTTACGGGATTGATGCGCACATTATCGACGTAGAAGTCGACTTCTCCTCGATCAAACTGGATAAGGAACAGTTCAGCACAGTGGGGCTGCC
>JBARAK010000075.1:0-5168 GCA_049791955.1 Caulobacteraceae bacterium | reverse complement strand
GGGCTGGGCGAGGCCGCATGGCGGCCGGAGTGGGCCAACTGCAGGCGAGGCGGCGGCGAGCGTCCCTGGCGGGCCCCTCCGATCTGGAACTGGCCCACCAGCCGGTCCATGTCCTCGGCTTCGTTCTTCAGGCCGGCGGTGGCGGCGGTCGCCTGCTCCACCATGGCGGCGTTCTGCTGGGTCACCTGGTCCATCTGGTTGACCGCGGTATTGACCTGGGCAAGCCCGGTCGCCTGCTCCTGGGCGGATTGGGCCATCTCGGAAATCAGCGCGTCGATCACCGTGACCTTGGCGGCGATCCCGGTCAGGGCATGGCCGGTGTCGCCCACCAGCCTGACGCCGCGCTTGACCTGGTCCGAGCTGGACGCGATCAGCGCCTTGATCTCCTTGGCGGCCTCGGCGGACCGCTGGGCCAGGGCGCGCACCTCCTGGGCCACTACCGCGAAACCACGGCCCGCATCGCCCGCGCGGGCGGCCTCGACGCCTGCGTTCAGGGCCAGCAGATTGGTCTGGAAGGCGATCTCGTCTATCACCCCGATGATCTGGGTGATCTTGCCCGAGCTTTGCTCGATCTCGCCCATGGCGGCGACCGCTTCGCTCATCACCTCGCCGGACGTCACCGCATCCGCTTTGGCCGCCGAAGCCGCGGCGTTGGCCTCCTTGGCCCCCAGGGCGCTGCGCTTGACCGTGGCGGTGATCTCATCCAGCGCCGCGGCGGTTTCCTCCAGGCTGGCGGCCTGCTGTTCGGTGCGATGCGAGAGGTTGTCGGACGAGGCCGACAGCTGCTGGGCGGTGGTCTGGATCGTGCTGGAGCAGCCCGCGATCTGCGCCATGGCCGCCTGCAGCTTTTCCAGCGCGAGGTTGAAGTCGACCCTGAGCTTTTCAAACGACGGATCGAACGCCTGGTCGATCCGGTGCTCCAGGTTGCTGTCGGCGAGCTGGGCCAAGCCGCTGCCGATCTCCGTCACCACCCGCACCCGTTCGGTGACATCGGTGGCGAACTTGACCACCTTCACGACCTTGTCGTTCATGTCGAAGATCGGGTTGTAGGACGCCTGGATCCAGACCTTGCGTCCGCCCTTGCCGATCCGCTCGAACTCGGCGGCGACGAATTCACCGTCGTTCAGCTTGCGCCAGAAGTCCTGATAGGCGGCGGATTGCGCATAGGTAGAATCGATGAAGATGCGGTGATGGCGGCCCTGAATCTCGCCCAGATCATAGCCCATCGTCTTCAGGAAATTCTCGTTGGCCGTGATGATGTCGCCGTCCGGGGTGAATTCAATCACCGCCTGGGCGCGTGAAATGGCGTTGATCTTACCCTCGAACTCGGCCGCCCGGAGCTTTTCCGCCGTGATGACGGTGGCGACCTTGACGATCTTGACCACGCTTCCGGCCGAGTTCCTGACAGGATTATAGGACGCCTGGATCCAGACTTCCGCGCCGCCCTTGCCGACGCGCCTGTACTCGCGGGCGTCGAACTCGCCCCTGCCGAGCTTGGCCCAGAACGCGCGGTAGTCCGGGCTCCGCACAACCTCCGGATCGACGAACAGGCTGTGATGCTGGCCTTTGATCTCGGCCAAGGCGTAGCCCATCGCATCGCAGAAATTGGCGTTGGCGGTAAGGATCTTCCCGCCCGGATCGAATTCGATGATCGCCAGCGAAGTATCCAGCGCCTTGAGGACCGCGCTCGCCTCCGATCCGGAAGCCAGATTGATGCCGAACATTGTATTCCCCCCTGGCGCCCGCCAACTCGGCACGATTACTTCACACGTCTGGTTGACCGGAGATCAGATACCCCCGCTGGAGCGCACAACATTCCAGGCGCGGTTTAAGCGAGAAGGCGTCGGGCCTTCAGGAACCGTGCTGGCGACCTTCGAATAGTAGGTGAGGAAAGCGGGACGGTCATTGATCCGCCGTGCAACTCTGATGACAGTCCGTGCAAAATCGCCACTTAATGTGGCGGGATCGCCCGCAGGGGCGCGGCGATCCCCCACGGACCGGAGAGGGCGCAGAAGCAGGGAAGATAAGGGGCCTACGGACGGTCTCGGGCTGGGGGGTGAGTGGACGTTGACCCAAAGCGCCGTCATCCCGGACGGAGCGCTCGCAGAGCGCGCAGATCCGGGACCCAGGCGCGCCAACCTCGCCGCTGCGATCATGCGTAGACGGTGGTTCCAGCCCGAGCGATAAGCTCAGTGCGGCTGGGTCCCGGATCTCCGGTCGCTTCGCGCCCTGCGTCCAGGATGACGGACCATTTTGCTGAATGGCCGCAACGGGCAGCCAGCGGAAATGAGCGCCCAGCCCGACACCGACCTTCCGCCTTCTCCTCCCCCGCTATCGCAGGGGAGGAGAAGAGCGCCGATCAGCCCAGCACTTCCCGGATCGCGGCGGCGACCTCGGCGGCGTGGGTTTCCAGGGCGAAGTGGCCGGTGTCGAGGAAGCGGACCGTCGCGTCGGGGATGTCGCGCTTGAAGGCTTCGGCGCCCGGCGGCAGGAAGAACGGGTCGTTCTTGCCCCAGATCGCCAGGAACTTCGGCTTGTGGGTGCGGAAGTATTCCTGGAAGGCGGGATAGAGCGCCACGTTGCTCTTGTAGTCGCCGAACAGGTCCAGCATCACCTCGTCCGCGCCGGGCCGGGTCATGTAGAAATCGTCCAGACCATAGCCGTCCGGCGACACCAGCTCCGGATCGGGCGCCCCGTGAGTGTACTGCCAGTAGGTGGTCTCAGGCGTCAGGAAGGCGCGCAGCGCCTCGCGGTTGGCCGGCGAGCGGTCTTCCCAATAGGCGCGGATGGGGGTCCAGCCCTCGCTCAGCCCCTCGTCATAGGCGTTGCCGTTCTGGGAGATGATGGCGGTGATGCGCTCGGGATGCTTGACGGCGATGCGCAGGCCGGTCGGGGCGCCGTAGTCGAATATATAGACGGCGAAGCGGTCGAAGCCGACCACCTCGGTGAAGCGGTCGATCACCGTGGCGATGCTGTCGAAGCTGTAGGTGAACTTTTCACGCGACGGCAGGTCGGAGCGGCCGAACCCCGGCAGGTCGGGGGCGATGATGTGGAAGCGGTCGGCCAGCAGCGGGATCAGGTCGCGGAACATGTGGCCCGAGGTGGGGAAGCCGTGCAGCAGCAGCAGCTTGGGCGCGCCGGGGGTCCCGGCCTCGCGGTAGAAGACGCCCTGGCCGTCCACGTCGGCCTTGCGGTACTTGATCTTGGTCATGGCGATGTCCTTTCGAGACTATAACCGCGGACTTAATGCCTAGACGGTTACATACGTTGCGGCCTGAAGGCGGGAAATTCAGCGCGCTTCCAGGGCGCGCACCGCTTCCAGGATCAGGTCGACCACCAGCTCCGGGGCGGTGACGATCGGGGTGTGGTCCACCGGGTGCGAACGCACCCGCGCGCCCATACGCTCGGCCATGAACCGCTGGGTCTCCGGGACGATCATCCTGTCCTCTTCCGCCAGCAGGTACCAGCTTGGCAGGTCCTTCCAGCGCGGCCGGCCGACCGGGACGGTGATGGCGGCGGGCGAGATCGGGCGCTGGACCGCGCTGAGCGCGGCCTGTTCGGCGGCCGGGGCGTGCTGGGCGAAGGCGGCGGCGAACGCCTCGTCCGGAAGCCAGATCAGCTCGTGCAGATCGGGGGCCAGGGCGGGCGCCTGGGGATGCGGGGCGTTGCGGTAGAACACTTCGGCGACGGTCTCGCCCTCGTCCGGGGCCAGGGCGGCGATGTAGACCAGCGACTTGATCCGGTCGTGGCGGGCCTCGCCGACCACCGCGCCGGCATAGGCGTGACCGACCGCCACCACCGGTCCTTCCAGACGGTCCACCGTGCGCTCCAGCGCCGCCACGTCGTCGGCCAGCGAGGTCAGGGGCAGCGGGGCCGCGCGCACCGTGAGGCCGAAGGCCTGCAGCGACGCGATCACCTTGTTCCAGCTCGAACCGTCGGCCCAGGCCCCGTGGGCGAGCACGACACTGGCGGCGGGGATGGCGGGCTTGGCGGACATCGATGGCTCCATGGTCGGCCCCCCCCGAGCCGCGGCCGCGCCGAATGCGTAACCGTCCCGAAGGCATAAGCAGGGTTATAACTAGCCATATAACCTGTCAATTGCGATTTATGAGGTTACGTTCCTTTCGTGGCGACAGGGGCCTCCGCGCCCCGCCCGCCTCAGAGCAGGTTGCGGACCAGGCAGTAGCCCACCGCCTGGGCGCGGGTGCGCGCGCCCAGCTTGCGCCGGGCGTTCTGGACGTGGGTCAGGACCGTGGCCTCGGCGATGCCCAGGATGGCGGCGATGTCGGGGTCGGACTTGCCCTCGGCGATGAAGCCCAGGCAGTCGCGCTCGCGCGGCGATAGCCGCATCCGGGGCGGCGCCACATCATGCGACAGGGCGCGCATGCGGTCGTGCAGGATCACCGAGGCAACCTGGATCGCCAGCCGCTCGTCCGGCGCGACCTGATGCAGCCGCTCGAACGCCAGGCTGACCACCCCGACATAGCCGTGCGGCCCGTGGCAGGGCACCGCCAGCCCGTCGCCGAAGCCGTTGTCGGCCAGGGCCTGGGCCAGACCGCGCTCGCCGGCGTTGAGCAGGGGGATCTGCGACCACAGGAACGGCTCGGCGCGGCGGCGCACCTCGCGCGGCAGGTAGTTGACCGACTGGAAGTCCCGCTCGGCGTACAGGCTCTCCCAGCCCGGCGGCGAGATGCGCGAGAACACATGCTCGCCCCCCACGTCCCCGGCCATGCCGTAGGCGCGGGCGTAGATCGCGTTGACCCCGAAGTCGCGCAGCCCTTCGAAGAACACCCGCCCGACCGTCCCGGCGGAGGTCTGCGCCAGGCCCGCCTCGATCAGGTCTATGACTCGGTTCGACAGGACCGCCATGCCGCACGCCCCATGCGGGTCATCGACCTGGGCAGGGTAGTCCTTTTGCGGGGCGGCGTCATACCTAGCGGCCACGATGCTCCGGATCGGGGCGTTGGCGCGTCATATCCGGACGCTCGGAGGGCGTTTGATCGCGGGCGAGGCAGATAGGCGTCGCGCTCTACGAGCCCCCTCCACCAGGCTTCGCCTGGTCCCCCTCCCCCGCTTCGCAGGGGCGGAGAAGAACGCGATTTCCACCTCCCCTGCCCTGGCGGGGAGGTGGCCGCGAAGCGGACGGAGGGGGCTCGTGGAGCGCCACG
>JBARAK010000074.1:0-3774 GCA_049791955.1 Caulobacteraceae bacterium | reverse complement strand
ATCCACGCCAGGCCCCGGGCTTCCTGCTGTCGCAGCTGGGGGTGTTCGGACCGATCCCCTTCGTCGCCCTGGTCGTGGGGGTGGTTCTGTGGGTGCGCCGCCGGCCGGAGGAGCGGGCCGACCGGATGCTGCTGATCCTGACCCTGCCGGCCCTGGTCATCATCCTGTTCGAGTCGCTGGTGGCGCGGGCCAACGCCAACTGGGCGGCCATCGCCTATGTGCCCGGCGCGGCCCTGACCGCCGCCTGGCTGGTCCGCTGGCAGGCCTGGCGGGTGCTGGGCGCGACCATGGCGACCCAGGGCGCGATCGTGGTGGTGTTCTTCGCCGCCGGCGTCTCGCCCGCCCTGGCCAACCGGGTCGGCCTGGCCAACAGCTTCAAGCGCGCGCGCGGATGGGAGGCGGTGGCGGCCCTGGTCGACGCCCAGGCCGCGCGGGTCGGTCCGGTGTCGTCCATCGCGGTGGACGACCGCTTCACCTACAACGCCCTGGCCTACTACCGCCGCAACGCCATGGCCGAGGACGCCACCCCGACACGGATGTGGGTGCGCGAAGCCCGCCCCCATAACGAGGCCGAGACCGCCGCCCCCCTGACCACGGGCCAGCGGGTGCTGTTCGTCGACATCAGCGACGCGGGCCGCAAGGACTCCGCGCTCTACCGCAACGAGGCGATGCGCGACTTCGGCTCGGCCCAGGTGCTCGGCGCCTGGCGGGTGTGGACCGATCCCAAGCACCCGCGCGAGGTGGTGATCTTCCTGGGCCGCGACTTCCACCGCCGCCCCCGCGACCCGCATACGGGGCTGCCGGTCCCGCTTTGAGACCGCCCCTCTCCATCTCGCGGGAGAGGAATGAAGCTTGCCGAAGGTTTCCTTAAATCCGCTTATCCCCGCGCAGGCGGGGATCCAGATTCATTCGCATCGGTCAGCGGATTTGACCTGGATTCCCGCCTTCGCGGGAATGAGCGGGCTCTGAAGAAGCCACGGACGAACAGGGTCGCGCCCCCTCCCCGCCACCCTCCCCTCGCGGGAAAAGACGAATTACGCCGCCTTCTCCACCGGGGTTTCCCCCTCCCGCAGCTTGCGGGAATAGAAGGAGGCGTTCTGGCGGCCGGACGAAGCCTCCCGCGCGAAGCTGATCAGGTGGTGCGCCACCACCCCGACCGAGATCACCCGCTCGATATCCAGCACCTTGAGCCGCGGCCAGGCGAACTTCCAGAAGGTGCGGCGATAGTCGGCCTTCACCCCGCAGGTCCACAGCACCCGGGCGATGATCGCGATCCCGCGCCGGATGTCCTTCCACGCGACCTTGCGCGGCGTGACCAGGCGGTGGGCGTAGGTGGCCTCGATCTGGTGCTCGAAGCGGGCGAACAGCGCCTCGGGATCGTAGGACTGCGCCATGCACTCGCGCCAGCCGGCCACCACGTCGGCATAGGGCAGGCGGAACAGCACGTTGGATTCCAGCCCCGCCTCGTCCTCGATCAGCCGCCCCTCCGCCTTCAGGCGGTCCCACAGCCGGGTGCGGGGCAGGGCCTGCAGCAGGTTGATGGTCAGCACCGGGATGTTGCTGGCGCGCACGAAGTTCAGGATGTGCTCGGTGGTCTCCGGGCCGTCGGTGTCCAGGCCCATGATGATGCCCGAGACCACCTCCATGCCGTAGCTGTTCAGCGTCTCCACCCCCTCCAGGATGGGGACCATCATGTTGTGGCCCTTGTCCATCGCCTTGAGGGCTTCGGGTTCGGGGGTCTCGATGCCGCAGAAGATGGTGTGGAACGCCGCCTCGCGCATCGGCCCCAGGATCTCGGGCCGCTTGGCGATGTTCAGCGTCGCCTCGCAGGCGAAGCGGTAGGGATAGCCGTTGCGCTTCTGCCAGTCGGCCAGGGCCGGCAGCAGCTCGCGCACCGCGCGCCGGTTGCCGATGAAGTTGTCGTCGACGAAGTAGATCGCCTCCGCCAGGCCGTGCTCGCGCAGCTTGTCCAGCTCCGCGCAGACCTGTTCCGGCGTCTTGAGCCGCGGGTTGCGCCCGTAGAGGGCCGGGATGTCGCAGAACTCGCAGTCGTAGGGACAGCCGCTGGAGAACTGGATCGAGCCCATGAAGTATTTCGGCAGCTCCGCCAGCTCGTAGGCCGGCAGCGGAAACGCGGCCAGGTCGCGGCGGACCTGGGTGGTGAACACCACCTGGGTCGGCGGGCGCATCGGATCGGCGGCGAGTTGGGCGATCAGGGCGTCGGTGGCGTCGCCCATCTCGCCGACGTGCAGGTAGTCGAACTCGGGATAGTAGTCCGGACAGGCCGACACCGAGGGCCCGCCCAGCGCCGTGGTGCGGCCGGCGGCGTGGGCGCGGCGGTTGATGTCGTTGATCTGGCTGCGCTGGATGTGCATGCCGCTGACGAACACCGCGTCGGCCCAGGCGAAGTCCTCGGCGGTGGCGCGGCGCAGGTTCTCGTCGACGAACCGCACCTCCCAGGTCCCGGGCAGGACGGAAGCGATCACCAGCAGGCCCTGCGGCGGCATGAACGCCTTGGCGCCGACCAGCGGGTAGGCGTACTCGAAGGTCCCGAACGAGGGGGTGTAGTGCGGGAACACCAGCAGGATACGCCGCACGACTTCGACGTCGGCCCCTCCACCGTGGGCGCGCGCGACCTGGTTCGACATCCCGGGGATCTCAGCCACCATGTGATGGCGAACTCCGCAGGCCCCAAGGTGTTCCGGCCAAGCTGAACACAATCGCCAGTGTCGCGGCGTCGCCACACGGGACCGTGGGATTAGGGCGTGTACGGACGGGTCCGTCCCCGAGCCTTCCCCCCTCGTAGGGGGAAGGAAGGATCCCCGTCGCTTCCCCAAGCCCGCTCATTCCCGCGAAGGCGGGAATCCAGATTCATTCGCATACGCCGGCGGATTTGATCCGGTTCCCCGCCTCCGCCGGGATGAGCGGATTCTGGAAGGCCAGCGTATGACCAGGCCGAGCAGCGGACGCAGCGCCGAGACCAGCGGGCTCAGCCCCTCCCCCTAGGCCAGGTAGGAATGCACGATCGAGACCAGCTCCTCGGCCGCCTGCACGCGCGGGTCGGTCCTGGACGCGTTGGGATCGACCACGTGCTCGCGGATATGGTCCTCGATCACCTCGGCGATGAAGCCCTCCAGGGCGCCGCGACAGGCGGTGGCCTGCTGCAGCACGCGGGCGCACTCGTGGTCGCTCTCCACCGCCCGCTCGATCGCCTCGATCTGCCCCCTGATCCGGCGCAACCGGTTCAGGAGCTTGGTCTTTTCGCGCGCGACATGCGCCATGGCTAAGCTTTCGCCCCTTGACTGATACTATAGAGGGGTATAGCCCGCCGCTGCGTTCCTGACGAGCCGCCAAGCTCGCCGGGCGCCGTCGGGCTCGCCCCGGCGTCCATCCACAGACCGACGGATCCAATGAACCCGCGATCTAGCAATACGACCTGCGAGGGTGACAGTCGACGCCAGGCGTCGCCCGTCCTGACCTTCGCCGGCCGCTCCATCGCCCGGGACGCCCATCGCCTCTGAGGATCGCCGCCCGCGGTGATCCGCAGGCGAGGACGCTTCCCGGGCTCAAGTTCGACCTTGAGCCAGAGGAGAGGCGTCATGGCCTACCATCTGCCCCCCGTGCAGCCGGTATGGAGCTTCATCGCCCCCGCCAGCCTGCCCCATATGTCGCCGGACACGGCGACCATGCCTTCGGCCCTGCCGGCCCCGGTCCAGGGCTGGTCCCTCGGCGCTGACGGCCGCCCCCGGATGCGCTGGGCCGTCGGCCGCCGCG
>JBARAK010000073.1:0-6831 GCA_049791955.1 Caulobacteraceae bacterium | reverse complement strand
GTGTAGGCGAGGCGGACGGCCGGCATGGACACCAGGTCGATATGGGTCGACTGCGCATCCCATTCTCCCGCCAGCAGGCGCGCGAGCGCCTCGGTGGGGGCGGCCAAGGGCGTGCCCTCAGGGGTCTTGGCGCGGCGCCCGTCAAGCAACACCACGAACGCCCCATCCTCGCAGCGCACATCCACGGCGGTGTAGAACCTGCGTGGCCGTTCGAACTCAGTTTGGGGCGGGGGCATTCATGCTCCAGTCAGGATAGGCGGTGTAGGTCGCATGTAGAGGGGTCCGACGCCGTTCGCGAGGCTGGCATGACCACCAGTTCCAGCGCCGATCTTAAAGCCGCCATCGCCGCGACCCGTTTCGGGCTTGGCGCGCGACCCGGCGAGATGGCCCTTGCCCGCCATGATCCGCAAGGCTGGTTGCAGGTCCAGATCCGCGCCGAGGGCGCCGACCAGCCCCAGGCCCAGGGCGGCGGGGCGCTGCTCAGCGCGTCGGAATGCTTCCAGGCCTTTCTCGCCTACCGCGAGGCGACCCGTGCGGCCGGGCAGGACGCCGACGCGCGTAAGGCGGCCCGCCAGCCGCTGGACGACGCCCTGAACCAGGAGGTTCTGGCCCGCGCCTGGCTCGGCGCCACCACCCCGAGTCCTTTCCGCGAGCGCTGGGCCCTGTTCTGGGGCAATCATTTCACCGTCAGCCTGACCAAGGGCGAGGACGTGGGCGCGACCGCCGCCGCCTTCGAGCGCGAGGCGATCCGGCCGCACGTATTCGGCCGCTTCGCCGACCTGCTGTCCAGCTCCAGCCGCCATCCGGCCATGCTGATGTATCTCGACCAGCAGAACTCGGTTGGGCCGAGCAGTCCGGCGGGGCTGAAGCGGAAGAACAGCGGCCTGAACGAGAATCTCGGCCGCGAGATCATGGAGCTGCACACCCTTGGGGTCGAGGCGGGCTACACCCAGGCCGACGTCACCGAATTCGCCCGGGCGCTGACCGGCTGGTCGATGGGTGGTCCTGGCGCGACGGTGGAGCAGCAGGGAATCTACCTCTACCGTTCAGAATATCACGAGCCGGGGGAGCGGCGGGTGTTCGGCAAGACCTACCCGTCGGCGCAAGAGCGTCAGGCCCAGGCGGCGCTGGAGGATTTCGCCGCCAGTCCCCACACCGCCCGTCACATCGCCCGCAAGGTCGCGGCCCACTTCGTGGCCGACGATCCGCCACCGGCCCTGACCGCCCGGCTAGAGGCGGCCTATAGGCGAAGTGATGGCGACCTGGCGCAGGTGGCGCAGGCGCTGATCTCCGCACCCGAGGCCTGGGATCCCGCGCCACGCAAGCTGAAGACGCCGAACGAGTTCCTTATTTCCAGCCATCGCGCCGCCGGAAGCGGGCCCCTGGACGCGCGCAGGGATGTGCTCGGTCCGCTTGGGACCCTTGGCCAGCGGCCCTTCGCGGCGCCCCAGCCCAACGGTTGGTCGGATACGGCGGCGGACTGGGCGGCGCCGGACGCCATCATCAGGCGGGTCAGCCTCGCCCAGGGCTTCGCGGGCGCCCATGCGCCCAAGGCAGGCGGCCGCGATCCCGTGCAGGTGGCCCAGGAGGCCCTGGGCGCTCGCCTCACACCTGCTACTCTCACCGCCGTCCAGCGCGCGGAGAGCCGGCAGGAAGCCTTCGCCGTCCTGCTCATGAGCCCGGAGTTCCAACGCCGATGAGCCAGACCTTCTCCCGCCGTTCCGCCCTGGCGCTTGGGGCGTCCGCCGGACTGTCCGCAGCTTTCCTGGGGGCCGGCGGCGCGGAAGCGGCGACGTTCGACGACCGCAAGCTGGTGGTGATCATCTGCCGGGGCGCCATGGACGGCCTGTCCGTCGCTCCGCCGGTGGGCGATGCGAACTACGCTGTGCTGCGCGGCGCCATCGCCATCCCGCCGGACCAGGCCCTGAAGCTGGACGGGACCTTCGGCCTGCATCCCAAGCTCGTCACTCTCCACGCCATGATGCAGTCGGGACAGGCGCGCATCGCCCCGGCAGTCGCGATTCCGCAGCGCATCCGCTCGCACTTCGAGGCGCAGGACATGCTGGAGAACGGCTCCGGCCAGCTCTACGGCGCCGCTACCGGCTGGTTGAACCGGACCCTGCAGGTGGTGCAGCCGCGCCGGCCGATCCGCGCCCTGTCCATTGGGGCCCAGGAGCCGCTGATCCTGCATGGGCCCGCCCAGGCGGACAGCTGGTCGCCGGGTGGCCGGGTGGACCCCACCGCGCGCATCGCCGGCGTGCTCAGCGACCTGTATCGGGACGACCCGCTGCTCGGACCGGCGCTGGCGGCCGGACTCAAGGTCGAGACCCAGGCGAGCGCCCTCAACGGTGGCCAGGCCCCCAAGGGCGGGGATGTGCAGGCCTTCGCCGTGACCGCCGCTAAATTCCTCAGCGCGCCTGACGGCCCTTCGATCGCCGTGCTGTCGCTGGACGGCTTCGACACCCACGCCGGGCAGGGCGCGGTCCAGGGCCAGCTGGCCAACCGCCTGGGTGTCCTGGACCAAGTGCTGGCTGGTCTGCGCAATGGGATGGGCGACGGGTGGAGCCGGACGGTGGTGGTGGTGGCGACAGAGTTTGGCCGCACAGCCCATGTCAACGGCACGGGGGGCACCGACCACGGGACCGCGTCGACGGTGATCCTGGCCGGCGGAGCCCTGGCCCGTGGCGGGATCGTCGGGGACTGGCCGACGCTGGATCAGGCCCGTTTGTTCGAGAACCGCGACCTCGCGCCCACCCTTGACGTCCGCCAGCTGTTCAAGGGCGTGCTGATCGAGCACCTGGGCGTGGACGGCCGCGGGCTAGAGACGGTGGTGTTCCCGCGCAGCGGCGATGCAAAGGCGCTGCGCGGCCTGATCGCCTAAGGGGCTTAGAAGGCGAGGGGCGTTCCGACTCCCTGCTCGACGGCTGTCCGGTACAACCAGTCGATGCTGGCGAGGTCCTGGGAGACGTTGCCCAGCGACTTGTAAACCGTGATCTCCTTGGCGGAGGTCCGGCCAGCGATTGCGCCGGACAATACCTGGCCGAGTTCCCCCGTCACGCAGGCGTCATCCACCAGACCCGCCGTCTTGGCGCGCTGGATTTCGCCGCCCTGCCGCAAGGCGGATTCGCGGTGGTCGACAATCAGCCGCCCCGCCACCACCAGCGCGTTGTCGATCTCGGCGGCGTCCGGCGTGCTGGCGCCCACCGCATTGACATGCACGCCCTTGGGCAGCCAGGCCGCCTCCAGGATCGGATCGCGGGCGTGGGTGACGGTGCAGACGATATCGGCCCGGGAGACCGCCTCCGCAGCGGTGGCGCATGCCTCTACCGGCAGGCCGGTGCGCGCCTGGGCGTCCTCGGCGAAGGCGCGGGCCCGCTCTTCCGAGCGGCCCCAGACCGTAACAGCTTCCAGCCGCCGCACGCAGGCGATGGCTTCGAGGTGGGCGGCCGCCTGCTCGCCGTAGCCCAACAGCGCCAGGCGCGAGGCGTCTGGCCTGGCGAGCGCATCAGTCGCCGCCGCGCTCGCCGCCGCCGTGCGCACACGGGTGATCTCGCCGGCGTGGGCGATGCAGACCGGCGCGCCTGTGGCGGGATCGAACAGCACGACGATCCCCTGGTGAGACGGCAAGCCCCGGTCGAAATTCCCGGGATAGACAGCCACCAGCTTGGCCCCGAACGGCCCGTCCTCCGCCAGCGCGCCGGGCATGACGCCGAACTTGTCGGGGCCGGAAAGCGGAACCACCGAACGCAACGGCAGCCGCATCACCCCCTGCGACAGGTCTACGGCCGCCTGGCGCATCAGCGGAATGCAGCGTTCGATCGTCAGGTGCTGGCGCACCGCTTCCCGGTCCAGGACGATCAGGGGAATGGAACTGGGGGAGGGTGTCACTCGGGCGCTCTCGTACGATGAGGTCGACGGCGGAGTAACACCCTCAATGCGGAGGGATTTAGACCACCGCCAGCACGTCTGCGCACGCGCAGATGATATGGTAGAACGAGCTGGCCGGCGCCGGCTCCTCGATGAACTGCCCGTTGGTCTGCAGCTTGTCGCGCCACAGCCCGGGCGTCTTCACCGCGAAATACTGCTGCAAGCCGCGAACCCCGTTGACGGCATGGGTCGCGCCATTGCCGCGGATCCACTCGGTGCGCGCGGTCCGGGCCATGATCAGGGCCGCCTTGATCCGCTCCGTCTGGGGCCACAGCCGTGCGGAGAGGTCCTGGGGCGCCAGCTTGTCGTCCAGCGCGTTGAAGGCGACGTTGCGCACGGTGTCGACGCCCTGCACCGAGCCGATCTCGAACAGGCGCTCGGCCACCGCGAGTCCTTCGGCGTCGCCCCGCGACAGGGACCAGCGCTGGGTCAGCCAGGCCCATTCGAGCTGATGGCCGGGCTCGACGATCCGGCCGTCCGGGCCATTGGCCGGACGCCACTCGGCGTCGAAGAACTCCCGCAGCGCACCTGTCCTGGGGTCGATGAAATGGCGGCGGCAGAGACCCGCTATATCGTCGGCCAGCCGACTCCAGCGGCTGCCCGCTCCAACCAGTTCTTCCCAGGCCAGCGAGGCCTCGAACAGGTGCATATGCGGGTTGGATTGGTAGGGTCGCGCGGCCTCGGCCTCGCGGAAACCACCGGCGGGAAGCGAGAGGTTCGCCTCGATGGCGTCGAGCAGGGTGTAAGCATCCTGGGCGAGTGCTTCGCGCCGCTCGGGAACCGCCTTGGCGACCGCGGCCATCGCGAAAAGAGCGAAGGCCTGGTCATAGAGGAAGGTCGCCTCGTCGGCGGGCGAGCCGTCCGCATTGACCTTGGTGCGGAACAGGCCGTCGGGTCGGCGCCAATGGCCGACGAAATAGGCGAGGCCGCGCTCCATGGTGTCGCGCCATGGCCCGGTCCAGCCCAGGGCGCCCGCAGTGGCGTAGGTATAGACCTGCCGCGCCTGCACCCGCGCCCGCCGCACCGCGGGAACGACGTGCCCGTCGAGGTCGATGGCTTCCTGGAAGCCGCCGGTCGTGGCGTCCACCCCCACCGTGGCCCAGAGCGGCAACGCGTCCTCGAACAGCCAGCGCTTGAGTTCGGCGGCCAGCGGCTTCAGCTCGTCCATCGGGCGGCTCCAGGTTGTCGAGCGATTTATCTACCGGAAGCGGGCAAGCGGGAAGAAGGCGCAACCAGCAGGGGTCATGCGCCGAACTCCAGCGCGAGATGGCGGACATAGTCGGCCACGCCGTCCTCCAGGTCATGGAAGTTCGGCGCCAGGCCATCGGCGCGGAGCTTGGAGACGTCGGCCTCGGTGAAGTACTGATACTTGCCCTTCAGCGCGCTAGGCATGTCCCGGTAGGAGATGGCAGCCGGCCGCCCGACCGCGGCGAACACTGCCTTGGCCAGATCCTCGAAGCTGCGGGCCTGACCCGTCCCCGCGTTGTAGATTCCCGACAGGCGCGGGGCGGCGAGCATGCTGCGCACGATCGCGCAGATGTCCTTGACATAGATGAAGTCGCGCAGCTGGCCGCCGTCGCCGTAGGCGGGGTTGTCGGACTTGAACAGGCTGACCGTCTCGCCGCGCGCCGCCAGGGGATAGATCTGGTGGACCACCGAGCGCATGCCTTGCTTGTGCGCTTCGTTGGGACCGTAGACGTTGAAGAACTTCAGTCCCGCCCACTTCGGCGGCGTCGGGCGTCCCGTGGCGGCGTCATGGGCGAAGCGGCGGTCGGCGACCTGCTTGCTCCAGCCGTAGGCGTTCAGCGGCCGAAGGCGCGCCAGCCCCGCCTCGCTGTCGTTGTCCTGGAAGCCGGATGCGCCGTCGCCGTAGGTCGCGGCCGAGGAGGCGTAGATGAAGGTCGCGGCCCGTTCCGTCGCCGCCCGCCAGAGGTCCAGGGTGGCGCGGATATTGAGCGCGACGATCCGGTCCACATCGGTCTCGGTGGTGGCCGAGATCGCGCCCATATGGATGATGGTTTCGACGTCGCGGCCGTCTCCGGCCAGCCAGTCGGACAGATGTTCCGGACGGATCACGTCGTGCAAGCGGACGTCGGCCAGATAGGTCCACTGCGCACCATGGCCGAACCAGTCGCACGCGACCACGTCCGAGCCTTCCTCGGCGAGCATGCGGGCGAGGTTGGAGCCGATGAAGCCTGCCGCGCCGGTGACGAGGGTGAGGCCGCTCACGTCGCGCCGCCCCCCGCCACGCTGAGCCTGGAGCGGGCGATCAGGCGGCTGGAAGACTGATCCGGCGCCAACTCGACCAGCTTCACCTTGCCGCCCCAGCCCAGCACCAGGTCAGAGCCCACCACCGTCTCCACCGTATAGTCCGCGCCCTTCACCAGCACTTCGGGGCGGAGCGCCCGGATCAGATTCAGGGGCGTATCCTCGTCGAACAGCACCACCAGGTCGACCGATCGCAGGGCGCCGATCACCTCCGCCCGCGCCAGCTCGGTCTGGATCGGCCGTTCTGGCCCTTTCAGGCGGCTGACCGAGGCGTCGGTGTTCAGCCCCACGATCAACCGGTCACACAGCTCCCGGGCCGCGGCGAGCAGCTTCACATGGCCCGGGTGGAGCAGGTCGAAGCAGCCGTTGGTGAAGCCTACCCGCGCTCCGGCGCGCCGCCAGCCGGCAGCGATCTCCTGGGCGGTGGCGAGCGGGGCCAGCTTGCCGGCCGTCAGTTCGTGGTCGGGATGATGCAACAGGGCGTGGTTCAGCTCCTGGGGCGTGACGCAGGAAGTGCCGCTCTTGCTCACCGCCACTGCGGCGGCCGTATTGGCCAGGTGCGCGGCGTCCTGGAGTTCAGCGCCCGCGGCCAGCGCCAGCGCGCAGGCGGCGATCACCGTGTCGCCGGCGCCGGAC
>JBARAK010000072.1:0-5581 GCA_049791955.1 Caulobacteraceae bacterium | reverse complement strand
GGCGGCGGCGAGGAGATGGGCGGGATCCGCGGCGTGCTCCACTACATGCAGCGGACCGCGCTGCAGGGCTCGCCGCGCATGCTGACCAGCGCCACCGGCCGCTGGATCGCAGGCGCGCCGGCGAACGCCGAGCCACCCCATCCCTTCCGCCTGCGCTTCTCCGAACTGGAGATCGGCAAGCAGCTGAACACCGCCCCGCGGACCATCACGCTCGAAGACATCGAGCACTTCGCCGAATTCACCGGCGACACCTTCTACGCCCACATGGACGAGGAAGCGGCTGCGGCGAATCCGTTCTTCCTGGGCCGGGTGGCGCACGGCTACCTGATCCTGTCCTTCGCCGCGGGTCTGTTCGTCGACCCCGCCCCGGGCCCGGTCCTGGCCAACTACGGCCTGGACAACCTGCGCTTCGTGAAGCCCGTGTCGCCTGGCGACTCCATCCAGGTGCGCCTCACCGCCAAGACCAAGACCCGCCGCAACGAGGAGTATGGCGAGGTGCGCTGGGACGTGCTGGTGACCAATCGGGAGGGCGAGTCCGTGGCGAGCTATGAGCTCTTGACCATGAACGCGCTCTGAGGCGCGCGAACGCTCCGGGGGTCCGAGGACGAGAATGATGCACGACGCTGCGCCCGTCAGGCGCCGGATCGTCGATGGCGTGGCTGTGGTCACGCTGGACAATCCGCCGGTCAACGCGCTGTCGGCGGCGCTGCGCACAGCGGCGGCGGAGGTGCTGAAGGCCGCCGAGGCGGACCCGACGGTCCAGGCCATTGTAATCCTGGGCGCCGGCGGCGGCTTCTCGGGCGGTGCGGACATCACCGAGTTCGGCAAGCCGCCGGCCGCGCCGACCCTGCGGAATCTGTTGGAAATCGTTGAGGCGATATCCAAGCCGACCGTCGGGGCCATCCACGGCGTAGCCTTCGGCGGAGGACTGGAGCTGGCGCTCGCGTGTCATTTCCGGGTCGCCGATCATACCGCCCGCATCGCCCTACCGGAGGTCAAGCTCGGCTTGCTGCCGGGTGGGGGCGGCACGCAGCGCTTGCCGCGCCTTGTGGGCGTGGAGACGGCGCTCAACATGATCGTCTCAGGCGATCCCGTGAGGCCGGACGCCGCTCGGATGGCGGGGTTGGTGGATGCGGTTATCGATGGCGATCTCGAGGCCGGCGCCATTGCGTTCGCCAAACAGATCCTGGTCGACAAGCGCGCGCTGGTGCGCACGCGCGATCGCGCCGACAAGATCGAGGCCGCACGGGCTGATCAGAGCCTGTTCGACCGCTTCAAAGCGGCGAACGCACGACGCTTCAAGGGCTTCGCCGCGCCCGCAAAATGCGTGGAGGCGGTCCAGGCGGCCGTCGACCTGCCGTTCGAAACCGGAATGGCCTTGGAGCGCAAGCTATTCGACGCGTTGCAGACCAGCGGGCAGTCGGCCGCCCAGCGCTACGCCTTTTTCGCCAAGCGGCAGGCCGCCAAGATCGATGTCCCGCAGGACACGCCCAAGATCCCGATCCGCAAGGTCGGCGTGCTGGGCGCTGGGACCATGGGCGGCGGCATCGCCATGGCCTTCCTGAACGCCGCAATCCCAGTGACGCTTGTGGAGGCCCGGCCCGAGGCGCTCGAGCGCGGCGTGGGCGTCATCCGCAAAACTTACGAGGCGACCGCGGACAAGGGACGGCTCACGCGCGAGGACGTCGAAGCGCGCATGGGCCTGCTCACCCCCACGCTGGCGTTCGACCAGCTCGCCGACTGCGACCTTGTCATCGAGGCCGTGTTCGAGGACATGGCGGTCAAGAAGGAGGTTTTCGCACGCCTCGACAGGGTCGCGAAGTCCGGCGCGATCTTGGCGACCAACACCTCATATCTCGACGTGGACGAGATCTCGCAGGTGACCACGCGGTCCGACTCGGTGATCGGCCTGCACTTCTTCTCGCCGGCCAACATCATGCCCCTCTTGGAAGTGGTGCGCGGCGCGAACACCTCCCCGCAGGTGATCGCCACCGCGATGAGCCTCGCCAAGACGCTCGACAAGGTCGGGGTGCTGGTGCGCGTCGGCTACGGGTTCGTCGGCAACCGCATGCTCGCCGTGCGCCGGCGGGAGGCCGACAAGCTGGTCCTGGAAGGCGCACGACCGATCGAGGTCGACCGGGTTATGACCGACTTCGGCCTGCCCATGGGACCGTTCCAGATCACTGATCTCGCGGGCCTCGACATCGGCTGGAACTGGGCCTCGACCTCGAGCTCCACCGTGCGCGAGGTCCTCTGCGAGATGGGCCGGTTCGGTCAGAAGGCCGGCGGGGGCTACTACGCCTATGACGCGGATCGGAAGGCTTCGCCCTCGCCTGTGGCCGAGCAAGTGATCCGCGACTTCGCCGCCAGGCAGGGCATCGCCCAGCGCGAGGTCTCCGACCAGGAGATCCTGGAGCGCCTCGTCTATCCGATGGTCAACGAGGGGGCGAAGCTCCTCGAGGAGAACATCGCCCAGCGCGCCAGCGACATCGATGTCGTCTGGGTCAACGGCTACGGCTGGCCGGGCTACCGCGGCGGCCCGATGTTCTATGCCGATCAGATCGGTGCGAAGTTCGTGCTCCAGCGGCTGGGGGCCTACCAGGTGACGGGCGGGGACGACTACAAACCCGCCGCCTTACTGGAGCGGCTGGTGGCGACGGGCGGATGTTTCCAGGACCTGTAGAGGTCTCGAACCTTAACTCGACGCAGCCGGAAGGTCGGGCGTCGACCGATCGGCCGACGCCCGATGAACGCCCGAGGACCCGCTGCGCTAGGCGGTGTTAACCGCGGCTGGCGCGGCCGTCGTCCGCTTCGAGACCGAGAACCCATACGGGAACTTGATTTTGGCGATCGTGGCCACCGGCTGGCTGTAGGAGAACTTCGCCAGCCCGAGCGGCACCAGCATCTCGTTGGCCAGGTTCTCCTCGAAGTCGGCTCGGTTGCGGCTCCGATACGTCCGCGTCTGCCCCAGCCAAGCGGGGTCGTCGGGCGTCAGCACGCTGCGGCCTTCGACATGGACGTCCTCGACCGCGTTCTCCCCGTCCGTAGACAGCGTGATGTCGATCGAGATGCCGTGCGCCTTGCCGGGGAGCAGGAAGTAGCGCTCCGCCTCGGGGGCGAGGCAGCCTGCGATGAACTCGAAGTCGCTTGACAGCTCCGGGAAAGCCATCAGGTCGAAGACCTTGCTGAACATCCGCGCCTTGGGTATGGCGCGGCGTTCCCCGTGCGGATCGAAAAAGATCTCGAACAGCATTCCGTCGGTGACGGCCTGGCGCTTCTCCTCGGTCACCCCGGCCATGCGGTTCATGTAATCGTGCACGAAGGCGTACGCGCCGTTCGCGCCACCATCGGCCGCCTGAAGGATGTTGCGCCCGAGCACGAACAGGCTGTCGTTTGAGGCCTTGTTCAGCACCGCCGCGGTCAGACCATCGAACGCCGAGTTCTGCGCGCCCCAGGTCAGCACCTTCAGCCGTTTGATGGCTGCGTGAACCGGATCGCTCTCGTCGAGCACGAAGGTGCGATCCTTGATCGCGCTGCCGCCATAGTCGGTGATGCGCGAGGCCACGCTCAGGTTGAAGTAGAATTCGCCCGCCAGGGACGTGTGCTCCCACGAGACCTGCTTGCCGCCGGTCGTCGCGCTGAGGGTGTTGCGCACCCGCTTGAACATGGCCTCGACGGGTACGTCCGGCGTATCGATGTGTTGGAGGAGCGCCGCCGTGTAGGCGCCGTTGCGTCCCAGTCCATCTGCGGCGACCTCGCCGGGGGAGGTCGAGTAGGCGATCAGCGTCCCCCTCGGCGCATAGACCGGCGCCATGCCGCGCAGCTCGCCGCCGCGCCAACGCCGCTCCCATGGATTGTTGCGGCAGGCGTCGAGGACGATGATGCTGGTGGAGCTGTTGGCCTGGTCCATCGAGGTGATTACCTTGTTCAGCGGCAGGCTGCTGAACTTGGCGTCGGTCTCGTCGTCGGTCTTGGTGTCCAGCGCGATCAGGTAATTATCGCCTTCGATCTGGATCCCATGGCCCGCGAAGAAGAACAGGGCGATGTCGGCGTCCGTGCAGGCGGCCTGGAAGGCCTTCAGGGCCTTGTCCATCGTCGCCACCGAGGCGTCGGTCACCGTGGTGACGTCGAACCCGCTCGCGCGCAACTTGGCCGACAGGTCGTCGGCGTCGTGGGTGGGATTCTTGAGGATCCCGGTGGCGGGATAGGCGGCGTTACCGATGATCAGAGCGGTCAGTCGCTTCATATCAGCGGCCTCCCATCGAGGAGGCGGTCAGGACCGCTTCTAGGTGCGCGGGGTAATTCCGGCGCGTGTCAGTCGAATGATTTAGAGTATTCACGGTAGAAAATCTTCTGTCTAATGGTCAAGTCTCCTCTCGCTATGGGCCGAAGATGGTTTGAGTAAGGGGAAGGATGCCTACTTACAACGCTATTATGGGCCAAAAATAAGCATTTGTCAAGAATTGGTGCGAGGCCCCTGTCGACATGGCCGCCGACCTGAGGCCGGCGTGCTCGGAGCGGATTCGAGATATGGGCCAACGGCGAAGCCGCGCAAGGCCAGGTCGCCAGGACTGAAGTGCGCCTGCCGCGCCCTAGTCGAGCCAGGCCGTCTCCAGCACCTCGACGAACCGCGTCAGCCAGGCGTTAGTCTGGTGACCGTCGATGGCGCGGTGGTCGATGGTGAGGGACACATAGGCCATTGGGCGGATCTGCAGCGTGTCCATCCCGTCGACCTCGCGCACCACCACGCGCTTCTCCAACTTGCCGACGCCCAGGATCGCCGACTGCGGCTGGTTGATGATGATGGGCGACGCCATCAGGGAGCCGGAGACGCCGTGGTTGGAGATGGAGAGGGTGCCGCCTTTGACGTCCGCGGTGGAGAGCTTTCCGATCCGCGCCATCTCGGTCAACACGTGCAGCCGTTCGGCGACCCCCAACAGCGACAAGATTTGGGCCTTATGCACGACCGGCACGATCAGGCCCTTGTCGCCCAGCGCCACTCCGACGCCGATGTTGATGTCGTCGTAGACCTCGAGCCGATCGTCGAACCAGCGGCTGTTGACCTGGGGCGCGGCCTTCATCGCCTGGACGCAGGCCATGACGATGTAGGCGGTGTAGGTCAGGTTCACGCCCTGCTGGCGGAAAGCCTCCTTGTGGGCCTGCCGGTGTCTTGCGATCCCGCTGAAGTCGGCCTCGAAAACGGCCGTCACGTGGGGAGCCGTGGCCACCGAGCGAGACATGTGCTCGGCGATGGCCAGGCGCATGGCGTCGTGCGGGATCGAGCGCGACCGCGCGCTCATCGACGGCGCCGGGGCAGGCCGTTCGGCTTTCGGTTGGGGCGCAGCCGCCTCAGCGGGGGCCGTGCCGCGCGCAATCCCCTGCTCGACGTCGTGACGCGTCAGCCGTCCGTCGCGGCCGGTCCCGTCCAGCCCTGTCGGGTCCACCCCGGACTCGGTCAGAAGCCGGCGCACCGACGGCGAGAGGCGCAGCGCCGGATCGAACGATTTCATCCTGTGCGCCGCCGCCTCCCAGGCCGAGGCCGCCGCCGGATCGGATCGCAAAGCTTGAGGCTCGGTCGCTG
>JBARAK010000071.1:0-2245 GCA_049791955.1 Caulobacteraceae bacterium | reverse complement strand
CGGCTGGACAGCCCCTGCACCGCCAGGTGGACGCGCGCGCCCGACCTGGGCGCCTCCGGCCAGGGGGCGGCCGGCGCCAGGACCGTGACCGGCAGGCGGAAGACGAAGGTCGACCCGCGCCCGACCTCGGTGTTGACCAGGAAGCGGCCGCCCATGGCGTCCACCAGCCGCTTGCAGATCGCCAGGCCCAGCCCGGTGCCGCCGGCCTTGCGCGTGGTCGACTGGTCGGCCTGGGAGAAGGCGCCGAAGACCTCGCCGATCTTGTCCTTCGGGATACCGACGCCGGTGTCGTGCACGCTGATGCAGACGCCCTCGGTCTCATCGGGCTCGATCTCGACCAGGACGCCGCCGATGTCGGTGAACTTGATGGCGTTGTTGACCAGGTTGCCCACCACCTGGCGCAGGCGGACCGGGTCGGCGATCACCCGCGCGGGGGCGGCGGGATCGATATAGGCCGCCAGGTCCAGCCCCTTGGACGACGCCCGTTCCCAGAACAGGGCGCAGACGTCCTCGACCACCTCGGCCAGGTCGACCGGAACGGAGTCCAGCTCCAGCTTGCCGGCCTCGATCTTGGAGAAGTCCAGGATGTCGTTGATGACCGCCAGCAGGCTCGAGCCCGACTTGGCGATCACCTCGGCGAAACGGCGCTGGCGGGGCGGCATCTCGCCCGCGGCCAGCATCTCGGCCATGACCATGATACCGTTCATGGGCGTGCGGATCTCGTGGCTCATGGTGGCCAGGAAATCCGACTTGGCCCGGTTGGCCGATTCGGCGGCGTCCTTGGCCGCCCGCAGGTCTACGGTCCTCGCCGCCACCTCGCCTTCCAGCCCGACCATGTGCTCGGCGATGGAGGCGTCGCGCACGCGAATCTCGCCCAGCATCCGGTTGAAGCCGTGGATCAGGTCGCCGATCTCGTCGTCGGCGTCGGCCTCGACGGTCCGGTCGTAGCGTCCTCCCCGCTGGATCTCCTCCATGGAACGGGTCAAGGCCACGATCGGGTCAGTGATGCCCTGCTGCATGCGCCAGGCCACCGCGAAGCCCACGCCAAGCGCGAACAGGGCCGCGACCAGGCTGATCCCAAGGCTCCCCAGCAGGCGATCGAGCACGCCTTCGGTGCGGCAGATCAGGACCAGCCGGCCCACCGCGCGGCCGTTGTAGAGGATCGGCGCGGAGACCTGGACGGTGCGGCTGCGCAGCTGCGCCATGACGCCCGGCTGGCTGTGGGCGTCGGCGCTGAGGTTGAGGTCGCCGACCAGCCGGGCTCCCCCGCCCGTCTGCACCAGCGGCGTTCCACCCAGCCGTTCGATGCGGGCGTAGAAGACGCCGGGCATATGGGAAATCGCACGCAGGGTCCGGAAGCCCCTCGCCTGGTCGCCGGTGGCGGCGGCTTCGGCGGACATGGAGCCCATGACCGTGGCCGTCGCACGCAGGCGCTCCACCTGGCTGGCCGCATCGCGTCCCGCCTCGCGCCAGGCCGAGACGCCGGAAACCAGGGCCACGGCGACGCCCACGGAGGCGGCGACCAGGAAGATCAGCTTGCCGCGTACGGTGCGACGGGGCGCGGATCTGCGCTCCTCCGCACGCCTACGAGGCGTTGCCGCCATACCTCCACCCCTCGAGATCGAGCGCCCGCAGGCGCGCGAGCGGCTTCTGCCGCAACCATGCGCTTTCCGAGTTACCCGCGATTAATGACTGCCCCCTTAAGAGGACGCCGCATTGGGGCCGAGGGGCTGGCGATGTCGGATGGCGCTCCAGGCCGAGGTTCGTTTTCCCAAGGCGGGGCTGAGCCGATCCATATCCTGTTCGTCGACGACGATCCGATCGTGCGCGAATTCGCCACTGTCCACCTGGTCGAGGAACAGGTCCGCGTCTCGCTGGCCGACGACGGCGACACGGCGCTGGACATGATCGACGCCGATGCTCCGGACATCATCCTGCTGGACCTTGAGATGCCGCGGATGGACGGCTTCGAGGTGCTGACCCGCCTGGGCGCGCAGCCGCACACCCGACGCCTGCCGGTGATCGTGGTCACGGGCCGCGAGGACACCGCCGCCATCGACCGCGCCTACGAGTCCGGCGCCGCCTCCTTCCTGGTCAAGCCGATCAACTGGCGGCTGCTCAGCCACCAGATCCGCTATGTCCGTCGCGCCAGCCGGGTGGAAACCGCCCTGGCCAGCCTCTCGCGCTCGCGCCAGGAAGAGAACGCCGCCCGCACCCAGGTGCGCAGGCTGGCGGAGGGCGGCGC
>JBARAK010000070.1:0-2318 GCA_049791955.1 Caulobacteraceae bacterium | reverse complement strand
GGACCCCGACATCGGCGAAGGCGACCATCCCAAGGGCTTGCTCAAGATCACGCCTGGTCCCCGCACGACCTTCGGCGACACCACGATCGAATGGGTCGGGTCGGCGCCTGACGACAAGGCGGTGGCGGCGGCGCGGACCGACCTGAAGCTCAAGCCCGGTGATCCGGCGCGCGCAGCCGAAGTGCTCGCCGCGGAGGGACGGGTGGTGGCGGCCCTGCAGCAGCGCGGCTACGCCGACGCCAAGGCGACGCCTCGCGACGTGGTGGTCGACCACGCCGACAGGTCCATGCGCCCGACTTTCCGGATCGCCGCCGGGGCCCTGGTGCGCATGGACGGCATGCGCCTCACCAACAAGGGGCGCACCAATGCACGGTTCATCCGCAAGCTGGCTCCCTGGAAGCCGCGCGAAATCTACAAACCCAACGACGTCGCCGAACTTGAGCGCCGACTGCTCGACACCGGGGTCTACGACAGCGTCACCGTCGCCCTCGCTCCTCAGCCCGACGCCGATGGCCTGAGGCCGGTGGTGGTGAGCGTCGCGGACCGGACCAAGCACGCATTATCGCTTGGGGTAGGCTACTCGACCACCGAGGGCGTGCTGGTCGACAGCAGCTGGTCGACCTACAACATACTGCACCGCGCCGACACCCTGACCTACTTCGCCAAGGCCCAGACCATCGACAGCCGCATCGGCGTCAGCGAGAGCCTTCCGGACTTCTGGAGCCCGGGTCAGACCTTGAAATTCGGACCCGACGTGTTCCGGGACGACACCAACGCCTATTCCCAGCTCGGAGGCGAACTGGTCGGGGACCTCACCCAGCGGTACGGGAAATACTCGTTCTTCACCAAGGGACTGTCGATGGTGGCGAGCCGCATCGACGATCACGAGGGCGGTATCAACGTGTTGGAGGTGAGGCCGCTGATCGCGGCCTCCTTCGACCACACCAACAACACCCTGGATCCCCTGCACGGCTTCAAGCTCGATGCGCGGGCCGAACCCATCGCCGGGTACGAGGAAAAGATCGGCGCGCCTCCGGGCATGAAAGATCCCGAGCAAGCGCTGCTCTATTTCAAGATCCAGGCCCAGGCGAGCACCTACATCCCGCTCGATGCGGGCGAGGACACGATCTTCGCCGCTCGCCTGCACGCCGGTTCGATCATCGGCGGCGAGATCCCGGCGGTGCCGGCGCCCGACCGCTTCTTCGCCGGCGGCGGCGGATCGGTGCGGGGCTACGCCTATCAGAATGTCGGTCCGCACTATTCTGACAACACGCCCCAGGGCGGCCTGTCGCTGATCGAGACCTCGTTCGAGCTGCGCCGCCGGATCAGCGGCCCGTTCGGCGCCGTGCTGTTCCTCGACTCCGGTACGGTGGGCACCCAGGCGACCCCAACCTTCACCCATATCGCTTCGGGTGTTGGCGTCGGATTGCGCTATGACCTCGGGTTCGCGCCGATCCGGATCGACTTCGCCACGCCGATCAACAAGCTCAGCGGCGCATCCCAAGGCCCGTTGCAGGTGTATCTCAGCGTCGGACAGAGCTTTTGACCGACGCGCCGACCCAGCCCGCGACCGGAACGGAAACCGCCGAGGCGCCTCAACACGCGCCCCGCAAGCGGCGCTGGCTTCGCCATGTGGCGATGGTGTTCGGCGCGCTGGCCTTGCTCCTGGCTGTGGTCCTGGCCGGGGCGCGGTTCGGCGTGCAGACAGATGCGGGTCGGGCGATGCTCACGCGCTCGCTGGATGGACTGCCGCTTGGTCCAATCGGGCGGCTGCGTATCTCAGGCCTTGGAGGCGATCCGCTAGGCGCCTTCTCCCTGAAGCGGCTGCAGATCGTGGACACCCAGGGCCCCTGGCTCGACGGAACCGATCTGTCGCTCAGTTGGCGGCCGGCGGATCTGCTGTTGCGGCGCTTCCATGCCGAGCGTCTGGCCGCGGGCTCGTTACGGGTGCTGCGCGCCCCGGCGGTGGCCCCCCAGCCGCCCTCCAAGGGCGGTCCTGTCCAATTGCCCGTCGCCATCCAGGTCGACCAGTTGCGCATCGGGTTGGAGACCCTTCCAGCGATCAGCATCCGACGTGGGGTCTGGGACCTCGACGGCGGCTTCGACCTCGAACGAAACCTTTCCGCAAAGGGACGTCTCTCCGCCCGTAGCCGCCTGCATGTGGGCGATGGGCTGAACGCCGACTTCCGTCTGGGCGAGCAGGGGCGGATCGAACTGCGGGCGGATGCGGTGGAGGCGTCCGGCGGCGCCCTGGCCGGATTGCTGGGCCTGCCCGCGGACCAGCGCCTGGCCGCCCAGGTGCGGGCGGAGGGCGGCGC
>JBARAK010000069.1:0-2570 GCA_049791955.1 Caulobacteraceae bacterium | reverse complement strand
CGGACCAGGGCCTGGGCGTCGGCGGAGACGCCGGCCCGCGCATCGGCGTCCAGCGGCCGGGCGGCCAGCAGGGCGGCGACCGCCTCGGCTTCGTCGCGGTACTTCAGGCGGTCCAGGTCGTCCCAGGTCATCGATCTTGTCCAGTGTCGGTTCAGCGCGTTCCGCAAAAGTGGATGCCGGTTTTGCGGTCGAAACGCGCGTCGTGCTCTGCCTTCGGCATATCCCTAAATTGGGCGAAGGTGCTTCGCTTGAGGGGGCGTGCTACCGAACGTTTGCCGATATAGTGACGCCATGGCCGAAGTTCCGCTCGACGACACCGACCGCCGGCTGCTGCGCCTGCTCCAGGCCGACGGGCGGATCACCAACCAGGACCTGGCGCGGCGCGCCAACCTGTCCGCCGCCGCCGCCCACGAGCGGGTGCGCAAGCTGCGCGAACGCGGGGTGATCCGCGGCTACACCGTGGAGCTGGACCCGGAGAAGGTCGACCGGGCGCTGCTGATCTTCGTGGAGGTGGTGCTGGACCGCACCACCACCGACATGTTCGAGGCCTTCGCGGCGGCGGTGCGCGGCGTGCCCGAGGTGATGGAGTGCCACATGGTGGCGGGCGGCTTCGACTACCTGATCAAGGCCCGCCTGCGCGACATGGGCGACTACCGCGCCTTCCTCGGCGACCTGCTGGTCAAGCTGCCGGGCGTGCGCGAGACCCGGACCTACGCGGTGCTGGAAGAGGTGAAGAGCGGCGGGGTGGTGCCGGTTTAGGGTTTAGGGTTCTGCCGAGGATAGCTCTCCACGAGCCCCCTCCGTCGGCTTCGCCGCCACCTCCCCCGCTAGCGCAGGGGAGGAGGAAAATCCGCCCTTCTCCGCCCCTGCGAAGCGGGGGAGGGGGACCATGCGAAGCATGGTGGAGGGGGCTCGGAGGGCGCGAACGCCCCCTCACGAAAACACCACCGGCGGCGCGAACTGGCCGCCGCCGAACGACCCGCTGGCCCGGTCGGTCTCCAGGAAGAACACCATCACATCGTTCGGATCGACCCCGACCCCCGCCAGATGCTCGACCAGGCTCCCCACCAGCGCCTGCTTCCGCCCGGTCGCCGTGCCCGACGACACCAGCGCCTCGATGATCAGCACCCCGTCCGTGCGCGGCTTCGGCAGCCCCGGATACCGCGGGTCCACCCTGAGGTGGTTCGGTTCGAGCGGCAGGAAGCGCTGGAACTGGTCGTCGGCGGGATAGCCGGCGGCCACGCTGGCGGCGTGGATCGCACCCGACAGGCGGTCGATCTCATCGGCCGACCGGCCGGCGCGCAGGGTGACGGTGAACAACGGCATGGAAACTCCTGGTGGGGGAAGGGAGAGCCCCTAAAGCTCCGCCGGGATCTCCGGCTCGCCCGGGTCGAACGCCATCAGGTCGCCGGGCTGGCAGTCCAGCTCGCGGCAGAGGGCGTCCAGGGTGGTGAAGCGGATGGCGCGGGCCTTGCCGGTCTTGAGCAGGGTCAGGTCGGCGACGCTGACGCCCACCCGGTCGGACAGTTCGGTCAGCGACATCCGCCGTTGCAGCAGCAGCCGGTCGAGCTGGGGGCGTATGGCCATGGTCGGTTTCGGCCCCTCAGATGGTCAGCTCGGCGTCCTGGCGCAGGCGGGCGCCTTCGCGGAACACCTCGGCCAGGACGAACACCACCAGGATGGAGAACCAGGCGGTGGGGTTGATGGTCACGCCCTTGTCCTGCTGCAGCGACGGCAGGGTCCAGTGGACCAGATGGGACAGGGCGTAGCTCCATAGCTGCAGGGCGGTCAGGGCCGCGCCGACGGTCTGCAGCCGCCCGACGTTCTGGGGCCGGAACGGGTCGCCGACGGTCAGGGTCTCGAAGATCCGCCGCAGCCGGTTGAACACCACCACCAGTATGGCGAGGTAGATCGCCACCCCGAACATCACCAGCGCGATCATGGCCGGCGGCGCCGACAGTCGGGCCGAGTGCGAGCGGCCCAGGTCGTGCAGGTTGAACACGAAGATCGAGCCGACGAAGGGCTGGAACACCAGCACCATCATGGCCCCGAGCAGCAGCAGCCCGAGCGCGACCCACAGGGCGACGTGGACGACCTCCAGCACGATCTTCAGGAAGCTGGAGACCGAGCCCGGCCCCAAGGTGCGCATCTTCGTTCCCACTCCATAGGCCGCCGATGCGGGCGCCGAATACGGGCCCGAGGCCCCAGCTTGCCCAAGCGCCCGGCCCCGCGCCAGCATCTGCGGGTTAAATATCGGCAAGCTGGAGAATCCGGAAAGGCCCAGCTTCGGACTTGAGCGGTCTTGCTCTAGCTACGGGGCCGTCCCAAGGAGCCCCGCATGACCCTGACCCTGAAGACCGGCGCGCGCCTGGTCGTCGCCACCCACAATCCCGGCAAGGCGGTGGAGATCGCCGAGATTCTGGACGGGCGCTTCGACACCGTGGCCGCCGGCGACCTCGGCCTGCCCGAGCCGGACGAGACCGAGGCCACCTTCATGGGCAATGCGGTGCTGAAGGCGCGCGCGGCGGCCGACGCCTCGCACCTGCCGGCCATCGCCGACGACTCCGGCC
>JBARAK010000068.1:0-3832 GCA_049791955.1 Caulobacteraceae bacterium | reverse complement strand
GCCTCGACCCCGCGCCGGACGCCGGGCTGGGGGCTTCGGAAATGACCGCGCCCCGGGCCTCGGTCACGCAAGGCAAAGCGGCCGGCGGCGTCCTGCGCTACCTGCCGCACCTTGTCGGACTGATCGGCCTGCTGCTGTTCGCAGGCGCGGTGGCGGCGATCCTGAAGGGGCGGCCGGACCTGCCGAGCCTGGGCGTGGGCCTGGTCGGGGCGCTGGTCATGGCGGGGGCGCTGTACAAGCTGCTGGACCCGCCAAGGCGCTGATCCGCCGGCCCTTCCCGCGTGGCCGGCGCTGACAGGCGTGGGGGGCCAGAGGTTCCGGGGGGCCGCGGAAGAAAAATTGTCTTCCCAGTCTTTGTGCTTGGCTTAGCTTGCACCGCACAAAAAACGCACCTCGGCGCGCCGTCCGGGAGGAGCGATGAGGGGACACGGCTTGGCTCGAAATCTGACGGCGACGGCCGCCGGCGCGCTCGCGCTGGGCCTCGCCAGTTCCGCCCTTGCGGCGGCTCCCGACGCCCCGGCGCCGCCCGCGCCGGGGGGGAACACCCTGTCCGAAGTGGTCGTCACCGCCCAGCGGCGTGAGCAGTCGTCCCAGGACGTGGGCATCGCCATCTCGGTTCTCTCGGGCCAGCAGCTCGCCCTGCGCGGGGTGAAGACCATCTCGGACCTGCAGTACCAGACCCCGGGGCTCGAGATCACGCCGGCCTTCGGCAGCGGCCAGCCGAACTTCCGACTGCGCGGCGTAGGGTTTGACGACTACGCCTCCAACAATTCCTCGCCGGTCGGCGTCTACATCGACGAGGTGGCCTACCCGTTCCCGCTCCAGACCACCGGCCAGGTCTTCGATCTCTCGCGGGTCGAGGTCCTGCGCGGACCCCAGGGCACGCTCTACGGCCGCAACACCACGGGCGGGGCGATCAACTTCATCACCAACCGCCCCACCAGCACCTACACCGCCGGGCTGGACGCGGACGTCGGCAGCTATGGCTACAGCCGGGCCGAGGCGTTCGTCTCCGGCCCGCTGACCGACACCCTGCGCATCCGCATATCCGGGGTGACCGAGCACGGCGGCGGCTTCCAGCAGAACCGCGACACCGGCCAGGAGATCGGCGACCTGGACCGTTCCACCGGCCGCGTGCAACTCGACTGGACCCCAATCTCGCGCCTGGATGTGCTGGTGGAGGGGACCTATGGCTACGACCATTCCGACGGCCAGGGACTGTACCGTTTCGACAGCCTGGGCGGGGTCCCGGCCGACGGCAATCCCTACAAGACCGGCTGGGGCGCCTCGCCGGCCTTCGCCAGCTTGATCGGCATCCAGACCGACGCCAAGCCGTTCAAGCACAACCAGAACGCCGGCGTGGATCTGCATGTCGGCTACGACCTGGGCTTCGCCAGGCTCACCACCATCACCGCCTATCACATCCTGGACCGGCGCGAGTACGAGGATTGGGACGCCACTTCCGCCGCTGACGCCGACGAGTTCTATGACACCCACGCCAAGGTGTTCTCGCAGGAAGTACGGTTGAATTCCCAGGACCACGGGCCGCTGAAGTGGATGGGCGGGCTGTACTACGACAAGGAGGACCTGAGAGACCTGTTCCTGTCGGACCTGGTCGACAGCGACGGCTTCATCGCCTCGACCTCCTACGCGCAGCACGTGAGCACCATCGCGGGCTTCGGCCAGGTCGACTATGCGGTGACCAGCCGCCTGTCGGTGACGGGCGGGCTCAGGGTCGAGCACGAGCGGCGCACCCTGGACGATTTCGTCACCACCACCCTGCCGTTGATCGGCCTGGGCGTGGACGTGCCCCAGGTGGTGCAGGCCTATACCCAGGTGACCGGCAAGCTGGAGGCGGACTACCGCCTGGCCCCGGACCAGCTGGTCTACGCCAGCGCCAGCCGGGGCGTTAAGTCGGGCGGATTCTCGGCCTACAACACCCTGGTGGCCAGCCAGGTCCAGCCGTTCAAGCCCGAAGTGCTCTACGCCTACGAAGGCGGCTACAAGAGCCAGTTCCTCGACAAGACCCTGCGCTTCAACGGGGACGTCTTCTATTACGACTACCACGACGAGCAGGTGCAGTCGGCGATCTTCGACCCCACCTTCGGGGCGATCGGCAAGATCGTGAACGCCCCGCGCTCCTACATCTGGGGCGTGGAGGGAGAGGTCGAGTGGAAGCCGCTGACGCAGCTCGAAGTCCACCAGGGCGTCAGTTTCAAGCGGGGCCAGTATACCGATTTCCAGGGCCTCGATATCGCCCGCAGCACGGCCGCCGACGCACCGGTGTTCGACAACCGCGACGGCGAGGACCTGGGCTTTCCCAAATGGAGCCTGAACGGGTCGGCGAGCTGGACCCAGCCGATCGGCGGCGGCTACAAGCTGGTGGCCGAGACCGACTACGCCTATCGCGACAAGCTTTCGCCGGTGCTGCTGGGACCGACCTTCAACGTCAGTTCCTACTGGCTGGCCAACGCCACCCTGACCTTCTCGCCCAACGACGGACCCTGGTCGATCGGCCTGTGGGGCCGCAACATCACCGGCACGCGCTACGACCTGACCCGCAACTTCTTCCTGAGCGGGATCGACATCGCCGCGCCGGGCGCGCCCGCCACTTTCGGCGCGCGGGTTAGCTACCGCTATTGAGGCGGTTTTCGCTCTCCACGGGAAATGGGGCTTTCCGCACGTGAGTGATGTAAGATGAAGGCGCTCGCAGGAGTATCCGCGCTATGGTGACATGGCCGATGCCCGCCGATCCGTCATCCCTTCCCGTCGCGCCATGCGCCTGGCCTGTCCTGCGGGGGAAGAGGGCATGACCATGCACCGCGACCTGCTCGGCAATCCGGTCTCCACCGACACCGACGCGGCCCTGGCGGGGGTGAACGACTTCGTGGAGGGCATTCTGGCCTATGAGACCCGCGCGGTGCGGGTGCTGGCCGCCGCCGACGCCGATCCCACGGCCTGCCTGACCAACGCTTATGCGGCCGTCCTGCATCTGCTGATCGAGTCGCCGCAGGGGCCGGCGACCGCGGAGCCCTACCTGCGCCGGGCCGAGGCTGCGGCGCCCGGCGCCACCGAGCGCGAGGAGGTGTTCACCGCCTTCGTCCGCGCCTGGTGCGGCGACGAGATCCCCGAGGCCATGCGGCTCGGGCTGAGGCTGATCCGCAAGGACCCGCGCGACCTGCTGACGGTCAAGCTGCTGCACTATCACGCCTTCAACGCCGGCCGCTTCGCCGAGATGCTGCGGATCGTGGAGCTGACAGCCTCCGCCAACGCCGATGTGGCCTGGATGCACGGCATGGCCGCCTTCGCCTACGAGCAGTGCCACCTGCTCGACGAGGCCGAGGCCGCGGCCCGCCGGGCGCTGGCGCTGCGGCGCAAGGAGCCCTGGGCCCAGCACGCCCTGGCCCACGTCATGCTGACCCGGGGGCGGATCGAGGAGGGAGCCGCGTTCCTGGAGGGCGTGCGGGACACCTGGGTCGATCTCAACTCCTTCATGGAGACCCATCTCTGGTGGCACCTCGCCCTGTTCCGGCTGAGCCAGGGGCGGATGGCCGAGGTGCTGGAGATCTATGACCGCCACTGCTGGGGCGTGGCCAAGGACTATTCCCAGGACCAGGCCGGCGCGGTCTCGCTGCTGGCCCGGCTTGAGGTCTCCGGGGTGGATGTCGGCGACCGCTGGGCGGAGCTCGGCGCCTACCTCGCCGCGCGCGGGCTGGACGTGGTCCAGCCGTTCCTGGCGCTGCAGTATCTGTATGGCCTGGGGCGGGCGGGACGACCCGAGGCCGACGCCCTGATGGCGGCCATCGCCGGACGCGCCGCCAAGGCGCCGGAC
>JBARAK010000067.1:0-5685 GCA_049791955.1 Caulobacteraceae bacterium | reverse complement strand
GCGCCGCCCTGGACCATCTGCACCCAAGCCGGCCCTGCGACCGCCGGCCCTGCGAGGGCGAACAGCGCCGCCGCGGATGTCGCAAGCCGCCTCAGTCCCATGTCCTGTCCTTCCGCGCCACGCCCTTGAGCCCGTGTCCCGGCCGTGGTTGATCCCGTGAAGCTCCGGAGCCCATCCCCGTCAATGCGCATCCTCAATGTCGGCGATTTCAACTGGATGACGGGGCGCGAGCGGGACACCGCCAATGTGGACCTGTTCGCCATCCGCCAGAAACTCAGCCGCGCGGCCATCCGCGCCGGCCACATGGTGGCGGAGTATTCCGACCGGGCCGTCAGCCGCACCTCCGCGCCGCTGCGCCTGCGCGGGCTTGGCGTGAGGGCCAGCAACCGCGGCTTCCTGAACATGGTGGACGAGGTCCGTCCCGACCTGATCCTGCTGAACTTCGCCGACGACATCTCCAATGAAAGCCTGGCGGAGGCGCGCCGCCTGGTCCCTGGCGTGGTCATCGCCGACATCAATATCGACCCCCTGCCCGATCCCAAGACCCGCGCCCGGCTGGAACGGAGGCGGGGGATGGTGGACGCCGTGTTCCTCACCACCGCCGGCGAGGGGTTGCGCGGTCTCGCCGGTCCCGGCGCCTTCGCCGCCTTCATGCCCAATCCAGTGGACGCGACGGTGGAGGACGGCTGCGCGTTCAAGACCCCGTCCCCCACGGTGGACCTGATCCTTCCGGTGGGCGACGACAGCCCGCGGCAGATCGGGGACGACCGGCTGCGCACGAGCGAGACGAGCGCCCGGCTCGCCACCGCCCTGCCGGGCGTGCATCTGGCCGTCCCCGGGCTCGGCCAGCCCAGGCTCAGGGGCCAGGCCTATTTCCAGGCCCTGCTCGACGCCCGTATCGGGTGGGCGCTTTCCCGTCATAACGACCAGCCGCTCTACGCCTCCGACCGGATGGCCCACATGCTGGGGGTGGGGCTGCCGGTCCTGCTGGACCGCCGCCCCGGCTTCGAGCGCTTCTATGGCGAGGACGAGATCGGGTTCTACCGCGACCTGGATGAGCTGATCCTCCGGACACGGACTCTGCTGGCGGACGACGACCTGCGGCGGGAAACGGCTCGGCGCGGATGGACGAAGACCTGGGCTCTATTCAAGGGCGGACGAGTGTTCGACTATGTTTACCAACAACTATTCCGCGAAGGCGGAGCCAATACATTCGAATGGCCTGTCGAACGCTGGGAGAGTTGACCGCAAAGGACTGTGCCTTCTTTGCACCCCCCTGCGATTTCTCGCCGCAGATCTATTGGACAGGCGTCCGAAAAACGGAACCCAGTCACCGGAATCCGGGTTTTGCGGGGGAGAGGTCCCCCATGCGAACCCGCCTGAAAATCCGCCCTCGCGAGCTTTGCATAGGGCTGTCGTCCTGTGCGGGCATGATTCTGTTTGGAATGCGTCGAGGGCCGTTCCCGATAGGCTGAATGCAGGCCGCGGCGCCCTTGTTTGAGGCAAAAACGCCCTCTCCAGCATGGTATAACTTATTTCAATTTCGAAATAATATAACAGGATTGGGCGGTAAGGTTCGCGCGCCGTCACGTCTTCGCACGTGATCCAAACGCCTCGCTCAAGGACCAAAATGCGCGCACCTGCCGGCCTGATTTCAGGCGTCTGCCTGGCGGCCCTCCTGGCCACCGCCCCGCTCTCCGCTTTCGCGGCGCCTACGCCCCACACCCATGGCGATCAATCCACCGCGGCCACCACGCCCGACGACAAGGGCGGCGACCACGCCGACGCCAAGGGTCATGAGATTCCCGGCAAGGTCGGACCGGAAGACGTCGCCACCGCCTCGGTCCACGAGCTCGCCAGCCGGACGCACCACAGCGTCACCATCAACGGCCAGACCATCGCCTACACCGCCACCGCCGGCACGCTGACCATCCGCGACGACGAGGGCAAGCCGATCGGCTCGATGTTCTACGTCGCCTACACGGCCGACCACGCCAACACCACGCACCGCCCCGTGACCTTCCTCTACAACGGCGGTCCCGGCTCCTCGAGCATGTGGCTGCACATGGGCTCGCTCGCCCCGATGCGGATCCACACCGACAGCCCGCAGGCCACCCGCAACGCGCCCTTCACCTTCGAGCCCAACGAATCCAGCCTGCTCGACAAGTCCGACCTGGTGTTCATCGACGCCATGGGCACCGGCTATTCGCGCCCGCTCGGCGAGATGAAGATCGAGAAGTTCTGGGGCGTGGACCAGGATCTCGACGCGTTCACCCGCGCCATCAAGCGCTACCTGACGGTGGGCGACCGCTGGGCCTCGCCCAAGTTCCTGTTCGGCGAAAGCTACGGCACCACCCGCACCGCCGGCCTGACCTACATGCTGCAGGAACAGGGCGTGCAGCTGAACGGCGCCACCATCCTGTCGTCGGTCCTGAACTACGGCCGCCAGCAGCCCGGCTATGACTGGCCCTACGTCGGCTACATCCCGAGCTATGCGGCGACGGCCTGGTACCACAACCTGATCCCGAACAAGCCGGCCGATCTGTCGAGCTTCCTGGCCGAAGTGCGCCAGTGGGCGGCGGGGCCCTATGAGGCGGCCCTGACCAAGGGCGACAACATCTCGCCGCAGGAAGCCGACGCGATCGCCAAGCAGCTGTCGGCCTACACCGGCATGCCGGTGGACTTCATCAAAGAGTCCCATCTGCGGGTGGACCTGAACCGCTTCCGCGCCGAGGTGCTTCGCCGCCAGGGGCTGATCGTGGGCCGCTACGACAGCCGCTTCACCGGCTTCAACACGGACGAGGCGGCCGAAAGCCCCGACCACGATCCGTCCGACACCGGCATCAGCGGCGCCTTCGTCGCGGCGTTCAACGACTACATCACCAACGAACTGAACTTCCACACCGACATGGCCTACCGGCCGACCAACTACGACCGTTCGCTGCATTGGGACTTCACCCACTCCGCGCCCGGTCAGCGGTTCGGCAAGCAGGCCGCCGTCGACGTGGCCATCGACCTGGGGACCGCCATGCGCGAGAACCCCCACCTGAAGCTGTTCTCGGCCAACGGCTGGTACGATCTCGCCACGCCGTTCTTCAACACCGAGTATGACCTAGCGCACATGGGCCTGCCCGAGAGCATCCGGTCGAACATCCGCTTCGGCTACTACCCCTCCGGCCACATGGTCTATCTGAACCCCGAGGCGCTGAAGTCGCTGAAGGCGGACCTGTCGCGCTTCTACGACGACGCGACGTCGGGGTCCTAAGCTGCAAACCTCCTCCCCTGCGCGAGCGGGGGAGGTGTCAGCGAAGCTGACGGAGGGGGCTCGTGGAGCGCCACGCCCTTCGAGTTCCCTTCGATCTTTTGCGCACGCTACACCTCTCCCGCCTGGCAGGAGAGGAGATTACGAAAAACCATTCCGGGGAGTTCCCTTCCATGAAACGCGTCCTCGCCCTTGCGGCTTTGCTGGCCGGCGTCGCCGCCGTTACGGCCTTCGCCCAGGCGCCCGGCGACACCGACCCGTTCCAGTGGCTGGAAGACATCCATAGTCCCAAGGCGTTGGCCTGGGTGGAGCAGCAGAATACGCGCACCGCCGGCCGCCTGGAAAAAGACCCGCGCTACGAGACCTTCCGTCGCCAGGCGCTCGCCCTCTTCACCGCCCAGGACCGCATCCCGATGCCGGAGTTCCGCGGCGACGGGATCGACAACCTGTGGCAGGACGCGACCAACCCGCACGGGCTGTGGCGCCACACCACCCTGGCCAGCTATCGCAGCGCCACGCCGGAGTGGACCACCCTGATCGACCTGGACGCCCTGTCCAAGGCCGAGGGCAAGAGCTGGTTCTTCAAGGGCGCCACCTGCCTGCGCCCGGCCGAGCGCTATTGCCTGGTGCATCTGTCCAACGGCGGCGGCGACGCGGTCACCATCCGCGAGTTCGACACCCAGACCCGCCAGTTCGTGAAGGGCGGCCTGGAGCTGCCGGTCGGCAAGCAGAACGTCGACTGGCTGGGGCCGAACCGCTGGATCGCCGCGCGCGACTGGAGCGGCAGCGGCCAGGACGTGACCAAGTCCGGCTACGCCTACATCGTCAAGATCATCGACCGCGCCGACATGGGCGGCGGCAAGGAGGTCTTCCGCGGCGATCCCAAGGAGGTCCGCGCCGACGCCCGGGTGCTCAGGGCCGCCGACGGATCGACCAAGGCGATCCTGTTCGACCGCGGGGTGACCTTCTTCCGCAGCCGGTTCTACCTGCAGACCCCGAACGCCTTGCAGACCGGGGCCGAGCCGAAGCTGGTCCCGCTGCCGGCCAAGACCTCGGTCGAGGGGCTGGTGTCGGGCCAGCTCATCTTCAACATCAAGGAGGACTGGGAGGGCTTCAAGTCCGGCTCGGTGCTGTCCTACGACCTCGCCGCACTGCAGGCAGGGGGCCCCGCGCCCAAGCCCAAGGTGGTGTTCCAGCCCGACGCCACCCAGGCGGTGGACGAGGTGCACGTGACCCGCGACCGCGTCGCGGTCGAGCTGCTCGAGAACGTGAAGGGCGTGGTGGAGACCTTCGCCCTGAAGGACGGAGCCTGGACCGGCCACAGGCTGGCCCTGCCCAAGGACAGCGCGCTCGCCATCCACGCCGCCTCGCGCGAGAGCAACCGCCTGTTCGTCACCTCGGAAGGCTTCCTCGACCCCACCTCGCTGTGGTTCGCCGACGCGACCACCGGCGCGACCGCCAAGGTCAAGCAGCTCCCGCCCCGCTTCGACGCCAGCAAGGACGTGGTGGAGCAGCATTTCGCCGTCTCCACCGACGGGACCCGCATCCCCTACTTCCTGGTGCGGCCCAAGGACATGAAGTTCGACGGCTCCACCCCCACCCAGATGTTCGGCTACGGCGGCTTCCAGATCGCCGAAGTCCCGATCTATCGCCCGGAAATGGGCAAGCTCTGGCTTGAGCGCGGCGGGGCCTATGTGCTGGCCGACATCCGCGGCGGCGGCGAATTCGGCCCCGCCTGGCACGACGCAGCCCTGCGCGAGCATCGCCAGCGCGCTTTCGACGACTTCGCCTCGGTGGCCAAGGACCTGATCGCGCGCAAGATCACCTCGCCCGCGCACCTGGGCATCTATGGCCGGTCGAACGGCGGGGTGCTGATGAGCGTATCGATGACCCAGCATCCGGAGCTGTTCGGCGCCGTGGTGATCGAGAGCCCGCTGATCGACATGCTGCGCTACAACCACCTGTCGGCCGGCGCCTCGTGGGTGGCGGAGTACGGCGACCCCGACGTACCCGCCGACCGCGCCTTCATCGCCAAATATTCCGGCTACCAGGCCCTGAAGCCCGGCGTGAAGTATCCGGAGCCCTACATCACCACCAATACCGAGGACGACCGCGTCCACCCCGGCCACCCGCGCAAGTTCGCCGCCAAGCTGGAAAGCCTGGGCGCGCCCTACCTCTATTACGAGAACACCTTCGGCGGTCACGCCAACGACGCCGACCCCGAGCTGAACGCGCGCCGCTGGGCCCGCCACTACGTCTATCTGTGGGAGAAGCTGGCGCCGTAAGCCGGCCGTCCAGCCCCCCTTCCTCAAGCGGGGCTATCGCCTATGGCCGGCCGTGTCTGGTTCCCTCCGAACCCGGCGCGGTCCGGTCACGCCGCCCGGCGGCCGCCCTTGCGCGGAGCGGGCGGCGAGAGCGGGAAC
>JBARAK010000066.1:0-3175 GCA_049791955.1 Caulobacteraceae bacterium | reverse complement strand
GCGCCGCCCTGGCCGCACCGCCAAGCCCAAGCCCCGCGGCCCCCGCCGCCAGGGCCAGCAACCCACGCCTGCGCCCGATGTCGGACGTCCCCTCCGCCATGCTCTCCCCCAAATCTAAAGTTGCCTGGCGCGGGCGATGGCCGCGTCGACGGCGGACTGCAGCAATGGCTTGAAGCCCTGCTCGCCCTCCAGGATCGCCAGCCCCGCCGCCGTGGTGCCGCCCTTGCTGGTCACCGCATGCTTGAGCGCGGTGATCTGCTCCAGGCCGAGCCCCTTGGCCATGGCCCCGGCCCCGACCAGGGTCTGGAGCGCGAACCGCCCAGCCAGCTCGCCGTCGAGGCCGCTCCCCTCGCCCACCGCCGCCAGCGCCTCGGTGAAGGCGAAGTAGAAGGCCAGCGCGCTGCCCGAGATTGCGGTGACCACGTTCAGCTCGTCCTCGGTCCCGACCCAGGCCGAGCCGCCGGCCGGCGCGAACAGGGCGTCGGCCTTGCGCCGGTCAGAGGCGTTCTGGGCCGAGGTGTTCTGGGCCGAGCCCACGTCGGCCGTGGCGCACAGCGCGGTCAGCCCCTCGCCCTTGGCCACCGCCAGGTTGGGCAGGGAGCGGATGATGCTCGTCGCCTCCGGCAGGCCCTTGCGCAGGAAGGCGCAGTCCACCCCCGCCGCCACCGAGATCACCGCCCGGCCGGCGCACAGCGGCGCCAGGTCGGAGACGATCTCGCGCAGCACCTGCGGCTTCACCCCGATCAGCACCGCGTCGCAGTCCCCGACCTCGGGCGCGCCGGGATCGGTGACGATCACCGCCGGCGTCCCTTCCAGCCGCGCCTGCATCCGGGCGCGATCACGGGCGATCACCACCAGCCGGGTCGGGCTGTCGTCCCGCGCGAACCCGCGCACCAGGGCCGAGCCCATCGACCCGCAGCCGTAGAAGGCGACACCGCGAAAATGTTCAGGGGACGACACTTATGGATGCTCCTCGATCAATGATGCGCCTGCGTCGCGCTCTGACTTGCCCGGGCCGCCCGCGCATGAATAGTATACAGTCTACCAAGGCGTAGTGCGTCCTCGGCGGGGAAACAATCGGATGACCAAGTTTTTTGCGGGCGTTGGCTGCCTGGCGATGATCCTGTCAGGCGCCGCGGCCGCTAATGCCCAGACCCCGGCCGCCGGCTCGGCCGACGCCAGGTTCAAGAGCATCTATACCGCCGAGTGGGCGTGGCGACAGTCGCAGCGCGGCGAGAGCGACGAGGACCACCACGACATCGACCCCAAGCTGCCCAGGGTCGACCTGGCGACCCAGCAGGCGCGGCTGGCCTACTGGACCAAGGTCATGCAGCAGCTCGACACCATCCGCGAGGCCGAGCTGTCGCCCAAGGAGCAGCTGAACTACGAGGTCTACAAGGCCCAGATTCAGGTCGACATCAACAGCCAAGCATTCAAGGAATACGAGCGGCCCCTGAACGCCGACACCGCCTTCTGGTCCAACATCGCCGGGCCCGCCCGCCGGCCGTTCAAGTCGGCCCAGCAGTACCGCGACTTCATCTCCCAGATGAACGACATCCCCCGCTACTTCCACGAGGAAGAGGCGAACATGCGCGCCGGGCTGAAGCGTGGCTTCACCCCGCCCAAGGTGACGCTGGAGGGCCGCGATTCCTCGATCAAGTCGGTGGCCGGCGCCGCCTCGCCCGAGGCCGTGATCTTCTTCCGCCCGTTCGAGAAATTCCCCGACAGCATCCCCGCCGCCGAGCAGGCCGAGCTGAGGGCCCAGGGCCTGCAGGCGATCCAGCAGTCGGTGCTGCCGGCCTACAAGGAGCTGCTGGCCTTCTTCGACGACGACTACGTCCCCCACGCCCAGGTCGCCCTGGCCGCCGACGCCCTGCCGGACGGCAAGGCCTACTACCAGTCCAAGATCCTGGAGTTCACCACCACCGACATGACCCCGGAGCAGATCCACCAGCTCGGCCTGGACGAGGTGGCCAAGATCCACGCCGAGATGCTGGAGACCATGAAGGCCAGCGGCTTCAAGGGGAGCTTCCCGGAGTTCCTGCACTTCCTGCGCACCGATCCGCAGTTCTACGCCAAGACGCCGGACGAGCTGCTCAAGGACGCCGCCTGGATCGCCAAGGAGTTCGACGGGGTGGCCGGCAAGTACTTCGGCTACCTGCCCCGCCAGCGGTTCGGCATCACGCCCGTGCCGCTAGATCAAGCACCGTTCTACACCTCCGGCCGCGGCGGGCCCGGGACCTATCTGGTCAACACCTATGACCTGCCCTCGCGCGGGCTGTATTCGCTGCCGGCCCTGACCCTGCACGAGTCCGCGCCCGGCCACGCCTTCCAGATGCCGATCGCGCTGGAGCACAAGGACCTGCCCAAGTTCCGCACCGTCTACATCTCGGCCTACGGCGAGGGCTGGGCGCTGTACTGCGAACGGCTGGGGACCGAGATGGGCATCTACCACACGCCCTACGACACCTTCGGCATGCTGAGCTACCAGGCCTGGCGCGCGGCCCGGCTGGTGGTCGACACCGGTATCCACACCCAGGGCTGGACCCGCAAGCAGGCCCAGGACTACCTGCGCGACAACACCGCCCTGTCCGACCACGAGATCGAGACCGAGGTCGACCGCTACATCGCCTGGCCCGGACAGGCCCTGTCCTACTACCTGGGCGAGATGGCCATCCAGCGCTCGCGCCATAAGGCCGAGGCGGCGCTGGGGGCGAAATTCAACATCCGCGCCTTCCACGATTCAGTGCTGGAACTGGGGTCGGTTCCGCTTCCGGTGCTCGAACACCACATAGATGCGTTCATCGCCCATGGCGGAACAGGGCCATATCCGGATATGGAGCGATGAGAAAAACGCAGGGAGTGTTAGCGTGACCATCACTGGTGAGAACATCATCGGCGCGGCCTTCGTCCGCGGCGTGGAGACCTATCTGGCGATCGACCCGTCCACGGGCCAGACGCTGGATCCGCCGTTCTCCGCCGCGGGCGCGGCCGAAGTGGATCGCGCCTGCGCCCTCGCCTGGGCGGCTTTCCCCGCCTACCGCGAGCTGGACCGCGAAAGCCGCGCCAAGTTCCTCGAAGCCATCGCCGAGAACATCCTGGCCCTGGGCGACGAACTGATCGTGCGGACCATGGCGGAGTCGGGCCTGCCCCGTCCCCGCCTGGAGGGCGAGCG
>JBARAK010000065.1:0-5635 GCA_049791955.1 Caulobacteraceae bacterium | reverse complement strand
GCCTGAACGCGGAGGGCGCCACCATCGTCATGGTCACCCACTCGCCCAGCCACGCCGACCTGGCCAAGCGGCGCATCGACATGCTCGACGGCCGCATCGTGGTCTCCGCCCGCCGCGCGATCTGAGGCGGACGTCATGCTGGGCCATTATCTGCTGACGCTGTACCGCGCGCTGACACGGCATCGGCTTTACGCGGCGCTGAACGTGCTGGGGCTGGCGGTTGGGATCGCGGTGTTCCTGGTGCTGTGGCTGGACGTGCGGTTCGAGACGGGGTTCGAGCGCTGGATTCCTAATGCGGACCAGATCTATGCGATCCGCAGCGCTTGGATCGGCAAGGACGCGGGACCGCCCTCCACCGGCGCCACCATGGGCGTGCTGCTCGATCAACTGCGAGCCGATTATCCGCAACTGGTCGGCGCGCGGGTCTTGAACTCTGGCGGGGCCATCCGGGAGGGCTCCCATGTCACGACCGAGTCATTGAACGCGGTCGACCCCGATTTCTTCAAGGTCTTCGACCTGCCGCTGATCGCCGGCGACAAGGCGACGCTGCTTTCGTCTCCACGCGATATCGTGCTGAGCCAGTCGAAGGCCCGGCAATACTTTGGATCCGGCAATCCCATTGGACGTCGCCTCAGCGTGGCGTTCGGCGGCGTCTATCGTGAGTATCGCGTGGCGGGCGTATTGAAGGAGCCTGCGCCCGCGACCGAGCAGCGCTTCGATTTTCTCATCCCGTTGAAGCGGCCGACCGTGGCCGAGGATGCTGGCTGGTATCAGTGGGGCAACCTGCAGCTCCAGACCTTCCTGCGCTTCACCGACCCTGCCCAGGCCAGGGCCCTGGACGCGGATTTCGATCGCTTCACCGATCGCCATGCCGGCAAGGACCTTGACGCGCCGGCCCATGAAAACTTCCGCCTGAGGACCTCGCCGCTTCTCGCCGCCCATCTGATCGATCCCAAGGACGCGGCGGTCGTGGCGGGACTGGGCGCGGTGGGCCTGCTGACCCTGCTGCTGGCCGCCGTCAACTACGTGAACCTTGAGACCGCCCGCGCCGGGCTGAGGGCGCGGGAAATCGCGGTGCGCAAGGTGATGGGCGCAACCGGCCCCATCCTGGTCGTCCAGTTCATGGCGGAAGCGCTGATGACGGTCGCCCTGGCCGCCCTGATCGGCCTGGCGCTTTGCGAGGCGGCGTTGCCGCTCGTGAATACGGCGGGAGGGCTGTCCCTGAAGGTCCATTACTTCGGGCAGGAGAGTCTGTTGGCGGTGCTGGCGCTGGTGGTCGGCGTGGTGGGCCTGGGCGCGGGGCTCTATCCGGCCCTGATCCTGGCGCGATTCCAGCCTGCGGCGGTGCTCGCCTCGGCCAAGACGCCCGGCGGCGGTCGCAGCGGCGCGCGCGTGCGGGAGGGGCTGGTGGTGATCCAGTTCGCCATCGCCATAGCCTTTACAGCCGCGACAGGCGTGATCGTTTCCCAGACATCCTATCTCAGGCGTGCTGACATCGGGTTCCAGCGCACGGGCCTGATCGTGGTCAACTCGTTCGACGACCCCATGCTCACCCAGGCGCAGCAGGCGAACATGCTCGCCGCCTGGCGGGCTCTCCCCGGAATCCTCAGCGTCACGGCCGCCGACATCGCACCGGGCGTGAACGACAGCACATGGGCGAACAACACCCAGCGACCCGGTCGCGTGGGCGATGGGCCATCGCTGCAATATGTCCGCAACGGTCCAGCTTTCCTCCAGACCTATGGGGCGCGTCTGCTTGCCGGCCGTTTGCCCGATCTCATGCACGGCGGGGATTTTCCGCCGGCTTCCGCAGCGGTCCAGCAGACGCCCCGCAACGTCGTGCTGAACGCCGGCGCTGTACGCACCCTTGGATTCTCCAGCGCCCAGGCGTCGGTCGGTCAGCCGCTTCGGGCGACCTTGAGCCCGGGCGTGTATCAAGCCTTACGCGTCATCGGCGTGGTTGGGGACATCCGCTTCCGTTCGCCTCGCGCGCCGGTGCCCCCCACGGTGTACCTGCCTCAGGGCGGGGCGATCGACAACGCCGCAGTCGGGGTCCGCTATTCGGCGGTCGATGCCCGGGCGGTGCTCGATCGCATCGGATCGGTATGGCGGAGCATCGCGCCGGAGGTTCCGTTCCGCGGCCGGACCATAGAAGGTAACCTGGAGCACTATTACCGCGCCGATGATCAGCACGGTCGCTTGTTCAGCCTGGGCGCTGTCCTGGCCGTCGCCATCGGCTGCATCGGCCTCTATGGCATGGCCTCCTTCAACACCGCGCGGCGGGTGCGTGAGATCGGCATCCGCAAGACCTTGGGCGCATCCACCTCCGATATCCTGGGGTTGCTGATCGGCCAGTTCATGCGGCCGGTGCTGTTGGCCAACCTGATCGCGTGGCCGCTGGCGTGGCTGGCGATGCGCGATTGGCTGGCCGGCTTCGACCAGCGGATCGACCTGGGCCTGCAATACTTTCTGGCTGCTACGGTCCTGACCCTGGTCATCGCGTTGGGCACGGTCGCCGGACAGGCGTTCGCCATCGCCCGCGCCGAACCCGCAAAGGCCCTGCGTCATGAGTAGGGCCGCCTTCATCCATCCGTTCGGGGGAGCGTGAGCATGTGGGGTCATTACCTTCTGACGCTGTACCGCTCGCTGATGCGGCATAAGCTTTATGCGGCGCTGAACGTGCTGGGGCTGGCGGTCGGGATCGCGGTTTTCCTGACGCTGGCGCTGTTCGTGCGCTTCGAGAGCCGGTTCGAACAGTGGATCCCCGAGGCGTCGAAGATATCGATCGTCCGCGAAACCTGGACTCTGCCGGGCCTGCCGCGGGAGCCTTCCAACGGCACGCCGGGTGTCCTGCTCGAAGCCCTGAAAGCCGACTATCCACAACTGCAGGGTCTGCGCCTGCGCCGCGATGCGGTGGTCGTGCGGAAGGGCGGCCAGAGCGCCGCCGACTACCTCACTTTCGCCGACGCCAATGTCTTCGACATGTTCCGGCTGCCACTGGTCGAGGGAGATCCAGGCGCCGTCCTGCGCGACACCTCCAGCCTGGTGCTGACCCGGCGCGCGGCGCACCGATATTTCGGAAACGCCGATTCGCTGGGCCGGACCTTGACGATCTCGGTCCTGGGCCAGCCGCACACCTACCGGGTCACCGGCGTGCTGAAGGATCTGCCGCCCGACACCGACCTGAAGATCGAGATGCTGGCCCTGCTGGCCCCAGCTTGGTTCGACAAGTACTATTTCCACGACTGGGGCAACGGGTCGGCCCGGACCTATCTCAAGTTCGGGACTCCGGAACAGGCGCGCCAGCTCGAAGGTGAATTCGATCGGTTCGTCGATCGTCATGCGGTCGGCGACTTCGGCGCCAAACCCGCGCCGGACACTTTCTTCCACCTCAGCCTGACGCCCCTGCCGCGCCTGCATCTGAGCGACCCCAGGGATGCGGCGACCGTCGCCACCCTGGGCGCCGTCGGTGTCCTCACCCTGCTGATCGCGGCCCTCAACTACATGAACCTGGCCACCGCCCAGGCCGGTCTGCGCGCCCGCGAAGTGGCCGTGCGGAAGGCGCTTGGCGCCACCCGCGGCGCGCTGAAGGCGCAGTTCCTGAGCGAGGCCGTCGCCACGGTCGCCCTGGCCGCCTTGCTCGGCCTGGTCCTGTGCGAGCTTGGCCTGCCTCTGGTGAATGCCGCGGGCGGGGTTTCGCTGCGGCTCGCCTATGTCGGGAGCGATGGCGTGCTGCCGATCATTGCGGCGCTGGTCGCCTTGGTGGGGGTCGGGGCCGGGCTGTATCCCGCCGTTGTCCTGTCCCAGTTCCAACCCGCGGCCGTCCTGGCCTCGGCCCGCGCGCCCGGCGGCGGGCGGTCGGGTGCGAGGGTGCGCGAGCTGCTGGTGCTGGCCCAATTCTCGATCGCGACCGGCTTCATCATCTGCGCGGGGGTGTTGTTCGCCCAGACGCGTCATCTCCAGACCGCCGATCTTGGCTTTCACCGCAACGGCCTGATTCTGGTGTCGTCGTTCGAGCACGGCGAGCTCACCGGCGCCCAGCGGATCCTGCTGCTGGACGCCTTCCGTGGCGTGCCCGGCGTGGCGTCGGTCACCCAGTCCGACACGGCGCCTGGAGACGACGACAACAACAGCCGCGATGTCCTGCGCGAGGGACAGAAGGGCGACCGGGCCCCTTCGATCACCTGGGCCGTCACCGGGCCGGACTATTTCACCACCTATGGCGCGCGCTTGCTCGCGGGACGCTGGCTGGACCGCGATCACGGGCTGGACGATTTCGCCGGACGACCCACCGCCAGCGAGCACGACGGCGACGTTGTCCTCAATGCGGCGGCGGTCAAGGTGCTGGGCTTCGCCAGTCCGACCGACGCGGTCGGCAAGGCCCTCCTGAGGCGCGTGCACGGGGGTGGCTGGAAGCGGATGCCGGTGGTCGGCGTGGTCGCCGACATGAGGTTTCATTCGCCGCACGAGCAGATCCGCCCGACCATGTACCGGTTCAGCGCCCAGGATCTGGCCAGTATCGATCCGACGATGAACCGGCCCGTCGCCGCCCTTCGCTACGTCGGCGCCGATCCCCGGGAGGTCGGGGCCCGGCTCCAGACCCGTTGGCGGGCGATCGCGCCCGGCGTTCCGTTCCAGGCCAATACGGCGCAGGCGCGGCTCGACGATTACTACGTGCCTGACCAGCAGCGGGCGCGCCTGTTCACCCTGGGTGCGGCGCTGGCGGTCGCCATCGGCTGTGTCGGGCTCTACGGACTGGCGTCCTTCACCACCGCGCGGCGGGTGAAGGAGATCGGCATCCGCAAGACCCTGGGGGCATCGACCCGCGATGTGCTCGCCCTTCTGGTCGGGCAGTTCCTGCGGCCGGTGCTGTTGGCCAACGTGGTCGCCTGGCCGCTGGCGTGGCTGGCCATGCAGCGCTGGCTGTCGGGTTTCGATCAGAGGATCAGCCTGGGTCCGCCCTACTTCCTCGCCGCCGCCGCCCTGAGCCTTGGCATAGCCGTGGTCACGGTGGCGGGCCAGGCCCTGGCGGTGGCCCGGGCCGAGCCGGCCAAAGCCCTGCGCCATGAATAGACGGCGTGTCCCGATCCTGATGGTCATCGCTGGCGCCGCCTTTGGCTTCGCCGCCCCCTGCATGGCCGAGACCCTGCAGGAGGCCCTGGCCACGGCCTACCGCACCAATCCGGTGCTGCAGGGCCAGCGCTATCAGCAGCAGGCGCTGGATGAATCCTATGTCCAGGCCAAGGCGGGCTGGCGGCCGACCGCCACCTTCAAGGCCGGAGCGAGCTACGAGCGCGAGCCGGACTCGGTGCTGTCCCCCTCCGAGGGCTCGGCGGCGGTCAACCTGGGGCAGGCCTCGATCACCGTCAGCCAGCCGCTCTACACCGGCGGCCGCACCGCGTGGGCGGTGCGGGCGGCCGAGGCCTCGGTCGGGGCGGGGCAGGAAGGGCTCCGCTCAGTGGAGGCCGAGGTCCTGCTGTCGGTGGTCCAGGGCTATGTCGATGTGCTGCGCGACCAGCAGGTCCTGCTGATCCGCCAGGCCGACCTGAGCACGCTCGAACGGCAGGTCGCCGAATCCTCGGCCAAGTTCAAGCTGGGACAGGTCACCCGCACCGACGTGGCCCAGGCCGAGGCG
>JBARAK010000064.1:0-9495 GCA_049791955.1 Caulobacteraceae bacterium | reverse complement strand
CTGCTCAACCGCACCACGCGCAGCGTCGCGCCGACCGAAGCCGGTGCGCGCCTCCTCGATCGGCTCGGTCCGGCGCTGGGCGAGGTCGAGGCGGCGCTGGACGTGGTCAACGGCTTCCGCGACCGGCCGGCCGGGACGCTGCGGCTGAACGTACCGGTCAGTGCGGCGCGGCTGGTGCTGCCGCGCATCGTGCCGCCGTTCCTGGCCGCCTATCCCGACATCCAGCTTGAGGTGATCGCCGAGGACGGCTTCGTCGACATGCTGGCGACGGGCTGCCACGCGGGCGTCCGCTACGAGGAGCGGCTCGAACAGGACATGATCGCCATCCCAATCGGGCCACGCCAGCAGCGCTTCGCAACCGCGGCCTCGCCGGCCTATCTCGACCGGCGCGGACGACCCGAACATCCGCGTGACCTGCTCGACCACGCCTGCATACGCGGCCGCTTCGCCAGCGGCGCCATGACCGCCTGGGAGTTCGAGCGCGAGGGGGAAATCGTCAAGCTGGAGCCCACCGGCCCGCTGCTGGTCCGCGTCGGCGCGGCCACCGACCTCGCGGTCCACGCGGCGGTCGCCGGCTGCGGCGTCATCCATCTGTTCGAGGACTGGCTGCAGCCCTACCTGGAGCGCGGCGAGCTGGAGCCGGTGCTGGAGCCCTGGTGGCAGCGCTTCTCCGGACCGTTCCTATACTACCACGGTCGCCGCCACCTCCCCGCCCCGCTGCGCGCCTTCATCGACTTCGCCAGTTCGCAGGGCCGGTGGGCGTGAGGGTGGTGGGGCGAAGGTCAGGCGATCACTGCGGCAGGGCGTTCGAGCCCGGGCAGACCACCGTATAGTCCAGGGTGTTGCTGTTATTGCCGTGACTGTCGGTGAGATAAGCCCGCACCGTGACCTTGGAAGGATTGGCCTCGCAGCGCCAGCCGCCGACCCAGACCGCGCCCTGCTTCTGCTGTTCGGCGTCGATGTGGATCCTGGATACGGGCCTGATCTTCATGTCGGCGGGATCGGACGACAGTATGGCCCGGTGCACCTCGACCACGTCTCCATCCGGATCGTGGAAATAGAAGGTGGGATAGTTCACCTGGTAGCGCTGGATTTCGGTACGAACCGAGATCTTGTCGAGCACGGGCGGACTGCCTGGGGGGCCGCCGGGCGGCCCTGCGAGCGTCGAACAGGACGAAACCGCCACCGCGAGGGCGACGATCAATGCAGCGCGTTGCACGAAACAGCTCCGATACCCGACATGGCTGTATAGGGTGGGGCCGCCCGGCCGTCTATCCGTACTCACCTAATGAAAGGTCAGGGCGGCGCTCCACCGGAAGTAGCCGGCGAGGACCGGCCTTCCGTAATCATCCGGCTGGGTGATGTAGAAACAGACGTCGAAGACATCCTTCCTCCTCCCGACCGCGAGGGTGCGGAGGAAATAGGCCATCTGGGCGACGGCGCTGAACGCCGGGGGATCCTGGTTCACGCCGCCCACCAGGATGGGGACCGGTATCCACTGCTCCAGCTCGCGCGGCCGGCCGGACTGGGCCACGGGGCCGCCGGAAGTCTCGTGGAGAGTATAGATGACGGCGCTGGCGTCGGCGGCGCCGGAGAGCGAAAGCGAGCGCCATTCAAGGCGCAGCGAGTCCTCCACCTCAAGATGAAGATGCGCCGTCGCCAGACCACGCCGGGTATTGGCCGCCGGCGCGATCAGGTAGCAGCAGTCCTCGGAGAGCGCCGTGGGCGCATCGGGATCGATGCTTGGCGAAGAATAGGTCGCGAGGATGGTCTCGGCGTCGACCACGACCACCACGTCGATTGCACCGGGCATGACCGCTCCACTTCGGTCCTGGGACAAGATGCTTACGGAAGATCGAGGCCGCGCCGCCTTTTCGGCCGCGCGGCCCCGCCCGAAGCTGCGTCCTAGGGAACAGTGATCGTCGGATCCCAGGAGAAGTAGCCCTTCAAGGTGGGCTTGCCGGAATTCGCATCCGGCGCCGTCACATAGAAGCACACCTTGTACTGTTCGGTGCCGTGCCCGGTGACGTTGGCCTGGAGGAAATAGTCCGACTGGATGACGGACTCGAAGCGCGGCGGGTCGTAGTTCTGGCCATCCGCCTGCAGCGTCGGGAGCGGCTCGTAGGGTTGGGACACGTTGCCGATCACCGCGCCGGTGACCGTCGAGCCGCCGAACTGCGGGACGCCGTAGACGACCGCGGCCTGGTCCGAGTTGCCCGAAAGCGAGACCATGCGCCATTGGATGACGTCGCCGACCAGGGCCTTCAGGGTCAGGTTGCCCGTCGCTTGGCCGCCGCTGACGTAGGCCGGCTGGGCGATCATGTACGAGTAGCTCGTGTGATCGATGCCGGTCGGATTATCAGGATTGGTGCTCGGATTGGGGTAATTGTTCAGAAGCGTGACCGTATCGATGCACACTTCGACGTCGATAAACCTTGGCATTATTTCCTCCCCGCCAGTTATGGCGTTGTGCAAGACCAGATCTATAACCGGAATTCGCGCATAAGTGGCGCCCCGGAAAACCTACCTCCCGGCCCCAGCTCAGTCAACCTAAACGAGTCTGCATGGGAATTTATCGCATTTGGCGTATTTGGCCGCCGCTATCGGCGACCGCCAGTCCCGCGGTCACAATTTTCCCACGTCCCCCCGACAGCGCCGATGAGCGACCTGCGAAGATAAGACAGGTGGAAAGCGGTCCTAATGCGTGGCCCCGAACAGTCGCCGTTGCGCTGCACTTACCGAGACTTCGTCCCAGAGCTTAGGTATCGATTCTATACTGCAAGGGCGAAGACTGGGCGCGCGCCCTCCCCTCACGGAGCGGCGGTGACGCGCCAGACGGTGTTGCCGGTGTCGTCGGCGATCAGCAGGCCGCCGTGGCTGTCCATGGCCAGGCCGACCGGGCGGCCGCGCGCCTTGTCGCCGTCGACCAGGAAGCCGGTGACCACGTCCTGGGCCATGCCGCTGGGGCGGCCGTTGGCGAACGGCACATAGACCACCTTGTAGCCGTTCATCACGCTGCGGTCCCAGCTGCCGTGCTCGCCGACGAAGGCGCCGCCGCGGTATTGCTGCGGCAGGTTCTGACCGGTGTAGAACACCATGCCCAGCGGCGCGACGTGGGAGCTGAGCGCGTAGTCCGGCGGGATCGCGCGGGCCACCAGGTCCGGCCGCTGCGGCTGCACGCGCGGATCGAGGTGCTGGCCATAGTAGCTGTAGGGCCAGCCGTAGAAGGCGCCGTCCTTTACCGAGGTCATGTAGTCGGGCACCAGGTCGGGGCCCAGTTCGTCGCGCTCGTTGACCACCGTCCAGAGCACGTGGGTCTGGGGCTCGAACTGCAGGCCGTTGGGGTTGCGCAGGCCGGTGGCGTACTCGCGATGGGCCCCGGTGGCGCGGTCGATCTCCCAGATCGAGGCGCGGCCCAGTTCGGCCCCGATGCCGTTTTCGGTGATGTTGCTGTTGGAGCCCACGCCCGCATAGAGCTTGGAGCCGTCGGGGCTGGCGGTCAGGCTCTTGGTCCAGTGGTGGTCGATCGGCCCGCCGGGCAGGTCGCACAGCCGCACGCCCGGCGCGGTGATGCGGGTCTGGCCGGCGACATAAGGATAGCGCATCACCCCGTCGGTGTTGGCGACGTAGAGGTCGTTCCCCACCAGCACCACGCCGAACGGCGAGTTCAGGTGATCGAGGAACACGCTGCGCAGCTCGGGCGCGCCGTCGCCATCGGCGTCGCGGAACAGCAGGATCCGGTTGCCGGGCTTAGTGCGCGAGTGCGCCATCTTCTCGATCCAGTTCATGACGACCTCCTTAGGCCGGTTGACCGGCGCGGGAGGACCGCCGCTCTCGACCACCAGGATGTCGCCGTTCGGCAGGACGTAAAGCGAGCGCGGGTTCTTCAGCCCGCTGGCCAGGGCCTTGACCTGCAGCCCGGCCGGAACCGTCGGCGTGGCCCCACCCCACGGGACCACCTTGGCCACGTGCATGGGGGGCATCAGATACTGGTGGATGGCGGGCAGATCGGGATTGGCCCCGATCTGGCGCTTGGGGTCCATCGGGCTGGGCCCGCAGGCGGCCAGCGCCGCCAGGGCGACGCCGCACAGGCCCAGACGCAAGGCGGAGCGGGAGGCGTTCATCGGCGCGCTCATTGGCGCCCCTCCGGCCGCACGCCCACCCCGTGGCGATAGACCATGTCGGCCCCGAGCCAGGCGGTGACCAGCAGGATCAGCACCACCAGGGCCGACAGCACCAGCCCGGTCGGCACCACCGAGGTGTAGGCGTCGCGGCTGTGCACGAAGGCGTTGAAGATCGCCAGCACCAGGGCCACCCCGTTGCCGATCCCATGGACCCAGGCCTGCCGCAGCGACCGGATGCGCCGGTCGCCGAAGAAGTCCGCCACCCCCGCCAGCACCACGAACACCGCCACCACCAGCCCCACCGCCAGCAGCCAGGCCGAGATGTCGGCCCACATCATGATCTCGGTGCGCCAGTAGACGATGTCGGTGACCAGGGTCCCGAAGAAACAGACGATCGGGATGGGAACCAGCATCGCATGGATCGGATGACCGCCGATGCTGGCGATCGAGCGGGGGTTGTCGCTGGGCATGGGGGCCGTCCTGACCGGGCGCCGTCCTGCGCGCGCCGGTTGCTTAATCGGCGGCGGGTGGGGTGGGTTCCGGGGAGGGTATGCGCTCTAGGCGCCCGACGTCCGACCGGGAGCGCACCTGCCGGTGATCTGGGTCCGCCACCAGATATGGGCCGGATCGTGCTGGAAGCGGGTGTGCCACCACAAGTAAATCTCGACGGGCGGCAGGTCGAACGGGGGGTCCAGGACCGCGACCCGTTCACTCTTTGCGTGGGTTCGGGCGAATTCTTCCGGAACTGTCGCCACGAGATCGGTGGCGGCGACCACCGTCGTCACCGAGGCGTCGCCCGCCAGGGTCAAGGCTATGCGCCGGGCGTGGCCGAGTTCCTCGACCGCATCATCTATGACGCCCCGCGAAGCGCCGGACAGGCTGACGAAGACGTGGGGCAGGCTGGAATAGGTTTCCAGGTCCCACTTTCCGCCGCCGAGCACCGGATGGCCTTTCCGGACGATGCAGACGAAACGGCTCGTCCTCAAGCGCACGCGCATCATGCCACGATCCAGCGACAGGAAGCGCTCGGAATGGCCGGCGGTCAGCACCAGGTCGAGCTCCCCGCTGGCGAGCGCGTGGTGGGTCTCAGGCCCCAGCGGCCAGAGGCGCACGCGGGCGTTCGGAGCGTCCTGGCCCATCTCGCCCAGGATTGGAGCCAGGACGGACGCCACGAGATGGTCCGGCATCACGATGGAGAACACGCGCCGCGATGTCGAAAGATCGAACCCCGGCACGCCGTGCAGGACATGGCGCAGGCTGACGAGAGCGGCGCGCAACGCCGGCCGGACCGCGGTGGCGAAAGCGGTGGGACGCAGCGATGAGCCGCTACGCACGAACAGCGGGTCGCCCATGACCCTGCGCAACTCCCGAAGCGAATGGCTGACCGCCGATGGCGTGACCCCCAGCCGCGCCGCCGCCTGGGTCACGCTCTTGGTCTCCAGCAGAGTGTCGAGCACCCGCAGGAGCCGAAGCTCGACATCGGTCAATTGAAATGAATTCATCCCATTGTGAATACCAATACACTCCCCTCGGGTCGAGGGGGCGTGTATGGCCTGCCCCGCGCTACAGATTCACGAGATCACCAAGGACAGCGCGCTTACGGAAAGCAAGAACGTGTTACCGAGAAGTACAATCTCTGCGGGTCTAGCGACCATCGATAATGACGGAAAGGTCCTGGATGTCTGGTATCCACGGCCTGAGCTGGTCGATGCCGGCATTCCAAATGAAATATCCTTGCTCTCTCCCTCCGACGCCGAACACATGCTGGGCGCCGCCATCGCGCAGATGGCTGGAGAGGACCCCATCCGGGGCGTTCAGCGGATCGCGGTGAAGGCGGCCATCGGCGATCTCGGCCAACCGGTTGCGAACCTTCACGACGCGTACCTGCGGCTTCACCTGCTGAGCCATCGCCTCGTACGTCCCAATACGATCAATCTCGACGGCCTTTTCGAGATCATCGACCATGGCGTGGCGTGGACCTCGCAAGGTCCATGTCGCGCGTCGCAGCTCAGCGAAATCATGTCCCGCGCCCAGGTCGCGGGTCGCGCCCTGCATGTCCGCAGCACCTTTCCATTCCCGCCCATGCTCGATTACGTCCAGCCCTCCGGCGTAACCATCGCCGACAGCATGCGCGTCCTGCTTGGCGCACACCTGGCCCCGGGCACGATGGTGACGCCCGAGGGGCTCTGCGGAATCAACGCCGGGACGCTTGGCCCTTGCATCGTCGAAGGCCGGATCAACGCCGGCGTGGTGATCGGCGCCGGCTCGGACATCGGTGGCGGATCGTCCCTGATGGGCACGCTTTCGGGAGGCGGGCGCGAGACGGTGTCCCTGGGCGAACGCTGCCTGCTCGGCGCGAACGCCGGCCTTGGCGTGGCGCTGGGCGACGACTGCATCGTCGAAGCGGGCTGCTACATCACCGCCGGCGCTCCGGTCCGCATGCCTGACGGACGCATCGTGAAGGCGCGCGAACTCTCCGGGCGATCCGGATTGATTTTCCGCCGTAACGCCCAGACCGGCGCATTGGAGGCGGTGGAGAACACCGGTCGATGGAACGGCCTCAATCCGCTTCTCCATAAACCCTGACGTCGAGCCCGCGCCCCTTCGCCTCGCGACCTTCGTCATTACACCAGGACACCCCATGAAATCCGGCGCTCAGCTCGGCTTGAGCAAACGTCAACTTGAATTCATCGCGTTCGGCGGCTCCATCGGCGCCGGACTGTTCCTGGGCGTGGGACAAGGGATCCGGCTCGCCGGACCGGGCATGCTGCTCGCCTATGCGACGGCGGGGCTGATGGTGTTCATCGTCGCCCGCGGCCTGGGAGAGATGGCGCTGGCCGACGGGAAGCCCGACGTCTTCCTTCGCTATACCGAACGCTACATCGGCCCGATGGCCGCTTTCGTGCAGGGGTGGAGCTACTGGATCTGCTGCGTGCTGATCTGCATGGCCGAACTCACCGCGGCGGCGCTGTTCATGGCCCAGTGGTTTCCGAACCTGCCCGGCTGGATAACCGAGTTCACCGGCCTGGCCCTGGTTTTCGCCATCAATCGATCCAGCGTGCGCGTGTTCGGCGAAGTCGAGTTCTGGATCTCGCTCGTCAAGATCGTGACCATTGTAGGCTTCCTGATCCTGGGCCTGTTCCTGCTGAGCGGTCTCGGGGGCGCCAAGATCCCCGGAGCTTCCGTAAGCAATCTATGGGAACATGGGGGATGGCTGCCGAAAGGGGTCGGGGGCGTCCTGACCGCCCTGCCCCTGGCGCTCTTCGCTTTCGGCGGAAGCGAACTGATCGGTATCGCCGCGGCGGAAGCGGAGACCCCTACCCGCGCGGTGCCAAAGGCCATCAACGGCGTCCTGATCCGTCTTGGCGTGTTCTACCTGGGTACGACGGCGGTGCTGCTCTGCCTTGAACCCTGGAACAGCGTGCCAACGGACAGCAGCCCCATCGTGCAGGTGCTGGCGCGGATAGGCGTGCCCGCGGCGGCGAACCTGATGAACGTGGTCCTGATCTCCGCCGTGCTGTCGTCGTGCAACTCCATCCTCTACGCAGCGACACGGACGCTCAAGGTCCTGGGAGCCATCGGCGGCGCCCCCGGAGGACTAGCCAAGGTCAATGTCCATGGCGCACCGGAAGTGGCGGGGCGGCTCATCGTCGTGGTGATCGCGCTGGGGCTCATTTCGACCCGCTTCCTGCCGCACGGCGTGTTCGGGCTGCTGCTGACGACGGTGGCGATCATCGCGCTCGTCAACTGGGCGCTCTTCCTCATCGCCAACCTGCGTTTCAGGGGTAGGCCCGAGGCCCAGTCCAGGCGCTTCGCGACCCCTGGCGCGCCCTGGTCGATCTACCTGGTCCTGCTCCTGATCGCCGTCACTATCGTTATCGCCGCCTTCGACCGGGACCTGCGCCTTGCAGTCGTGTTCGCCGCGGTGGCCATGGCGATCCTGACCATGGCCGCGAGGATCTGGTCCGAAATGCGCTATCGACGAACGGCGATAGCGGCGGCGCCTCGCTGACCGAGAAGCGGGCGGTTCCCCCTACCAGATATGCACCCGGTCCTGCGGCGCGACGTACAGCTTGTCGCCCGGCTTGACCCCGTAGGCGTCGTACCAGGCGTCGACGTTGCGCACGACCGCGTTGACGCGGGCGGTTTCCGGCGAGTGCGGGTCGGTGTGCAGGCGCTGGATCAGGGCGTCGTCGCGGGTCTTGCCGCGCCAGACCTGTGCCCAGCCCAGGAACACGCGCTGGTCGCCGGTCAGGCCGTCCACCACCGGCGCCGGCCTGCCGGCCAGACTGCGGTGGTAGGCTTCCAGCGCCAGGTTGACGCCGCCCATGTCGCCGATGTTCTCGCCCATGGTCAGCTGGCCGTTGATGTGCTCGCCCGGCAGGGGTTCGAAGGCCGAGTACTGGGCGCCGAGCGCCTTGGTCTTGGCGTCGAACTTCTGGCCGTCGGCCGGCGTCCACCAGTCGCGCAGGCGGCCCAGGCCGTCGGACTTGCGGCCCTGGTCGTCGAAGCCGTGGCTCATCTCGTGGCCGATCACCCCGCCGATGGCGCCGTAGTTGAGCGCCGGGTCAGCCTTGGGGTCGAAGAACGGCGGCTGCAGGATGGCGGCCGGGAACACGATCTCGTTCATGGTGGAGTTGTAGTAGGCGTTCACCGTCTGGGGGGTCATGCCCCACTCGGTGCGGTCGACCGGCCCGCCCAGCCGGCGGGCGCGGCGCGCCCATTCGAAGGCGTCGGCCCGCTTGGCGTCGCCGTAGAGGTCGTTCGAGGCGATGGCCAGGGACGAGTAATCGCGCCACGCGTCGGGATAGGCGATCTTGACGGTGAAGTGGGCGAGCTTGTCCAGCGCCTGCTGCTTGGTGGCCGGGGTCATCCAGTCGAGCTTCTGGATCCGCGCGGCGAAGGCGCCCTTCAGGTTGCCGACCAGGGCCAGCATCTGGGCCTTGGCCTCGGGCGTGAAGTAGCTGGCGACATAGAGCTGGCCCACCGCCTCGCCCATGGCCTCGTCGGCCGCCGCCACCGCCCGCTTCCAGCGCACCGGCTGCTCGGGCTGGCCCTGCAGGGTCTTGTCGCGGAACTCGAACCGCGCGTCGGTGAACGGCTGCGACAGGTAGGGCGCGGCCTCGTCGGTCATGTTGAAGGCCAGCCAGGCCTGCAGCACCGGGACCGGGGTCTGGGCGAAGATGGCGGCCTTCTTCGGGAAGGCGGTGTTGTCCGACACCACCGCCTGGTCGGCCTTACCCAGGCCGGCGGCGTCCAGGAAGCGGTGGAAGTCGAAGCCCGGCGCATAGGCCGCCAGGGCGGCGACGCTTATCGGGTTGTAGGTCTTGTCGCGGTCGCGGCGCGCGGCCCGGTCCCAGCTGGCCTCGGC
>JBARAK010000063.1:0-33453 GCA_049791955.1 Caulobacteraceae bacterium | reverse complement strand
GGCCTGCCCTCCGCCGCCACCTCACCCGCCAACCCCGCCCCCTGAACGGAGATCTTCCGATGCAACTGCACAGCCTCTTGGCCGGGATCTTCTCGGCTATCGCCCTCACTGCCTGCGCCAGCCAGGCCGCCCCACCACCCGCCGTCCCCTACGACGCCGCCGCGTTCAAGCCCGCCGCGATCCAGGCCGATCCGCCAAAGCCCATGCAGGTGGTGACGGTTCCGGCGCCCCTGCCCCTACCGGGCCAGCTTCAGCCACCCCCTTCGGTGAAGCGGGCGCCGCGCGGAACCGCCGCTAAACGCGTCGCCGACGCTAATGCGGCGGCGCTGGAGGAACCCAGCGCCCATAGGTTCATCAACGCCGTGCAGGTCTATCCCTACACTGAGGGCGCGCTTTACCGGCTCTACGCCGCCCCGGAACAGGTCACCGATATCGCCCTCCAGCCTGGCGAGACCCTGAGCTCGGTCTCCGCCGGCGACATCGTGCGCTGGGTCGTGGGAGACACCACCAGCGGCGCGGCCGACGGCAAACAGACCCACGTCCTGGTCAAGCCGTCGGTTCCGGGACTGAAGACCAACCTCGTCATCATGACCGATCGGCGAAGCTACCACCTGGCCCTGGAAAGCACCGACCGCACGGCCATGGCGGTGATCTCCTGGACCTATCCCCAGGACCAGCTGTTCGCCCTGCAGCGCAAAGCCAAGGCGGTCGACGATGCTGCGCCGATCGCCTCGGGCGTCGCCCTGGAGAACCTGCACTTCCGCTACGCCATCACCGGCGACAATCCGCCGTGGCGGCCGGAGCGGGTGTTCGACGACGGCCAGAAGGTGTTCGTCGCCTTCCCCGCACGGATCGACCAGGGCGAGGCCCCGCCGCTGTTCGTGGTCGGCCCAGCCGGCGATAGCCAGCTCGTGAACTACCGGGTCCGGGGCGCCTACTACATCGTCGACCGCCTGTTCGCGGCCGCCGAGCTCCGGCTTGGCCAGAAGCCCCAGCAGGTCGTCCGCATCACCCGCACCGACGCCGGCTCGGCGACGGCCAAAGGCCGGAAGGGCTGAACCGCCATGACCGACACCCCCTCCCAGAAGGTCGATCCAGCCACCCTCAGCCTGAAGGCCTCGCCGCGCCGAGTGGTCCGGTTCAAGCGCAACGTGGTGATCGCCGCGGTCGCTGCCGCCTGCGTCGTGATCTGCCTGATCGCCTGGCTATCGTTGAAAGGGCCGGGGCTTCCCCATGCCAAGAGTGACGGCGGTCTGGTCAGCACGGACCACAAGCCCATGCCAGAAGGTCTGGCGACGCTGCCGAGCACCTACGGACAGTCGCCGAGGACCGTACCCGTGCTCGGCGGGCCCCTGCCCGGCGACCTCGGCCCGCCGATCCTGGAGCGCCAGAACCAGCTTCGCGCGATGGCGGCGAGCGGCGCGGCTTCGGACAATGAAGCGCGCGCGGAGAAGCAGCGGCTGGAGCAGCAGGCCGAGCAGGTCCAGAGCGCGGGCGTGTTCTTCCAAGTCGGCCAGCATGCTGGCGTTGGGGCGGGATCGGCCGCCGTGACCTCAACAACCGCAGCGGTGAACCCGGACGCCACTTCGGCTAGCGCCGCGACCGCCCCTTCGAAACTGCCGTTGGACCTCGACCACGATCAGAACAATCAGCAGCGCAAACTGGAGTTCATGGCCCAAGGCGCCAAGGGCGCCGTCAACGAACACGCGCTGCAGACGCTCGGCTCCCCGGACACGGTGATGGCGGGATCAGTGATCGCCGCCAGCCTCCTCACGGGCCTGAACTCCGATCTCCCCGGCATGGTGACGGCCCAGGTGACCGAGAACGTCTACGACACTGTGACCGGAAAAATACTCCTGATCCCGCAGGGGTCACGGCTGCTCGGGGCCTACGATAGCGTGGTGGCGTTCGGGCAATCCCGCGCGCTTCTGGTCTGGCAGAGGCTGATCCTGCCAGACGGCGCCTCGATCCAGATCGATAACCTGCCCGCCACCGATGCCGCAGGCTACGCCGGGCTGAAGGATCAGGTCGACTACCACACCTGGACCCTCCTGAAGGGCATCGCGATGTCCACCCTGATAGGGGTCGGCGGCCAGGTCGCGTTCGGAAACAGCTCGAGCAACCTGGTCGAGGCGATCCGGGAGTCAACCCAGGAAAGCACCAACCAGGCCGGCCAGCGGATCGTTGAGAAGGACCTCAACATCCAGCCCACCCTGACCGTTCGGCCGGGCTGGCCGCTACGGGTCATCGTCCACAAGGACCTCGTGCTTCGTCCTTATCGCAGTTGAAGGAGCCCATCATGCCCGACCTCAAGATCGGCCGCCTACCGGACCGAAAGCCGGTGAAATACACCTTCGAGGCGTGGCCGGACCTCTCGGCCGCCCTCGAGCAGTATGCAGCCGCTTATCGCGTGACCTACGGCGAGGCGGAGCCGGTCGCCGAGTTGATCCCGTTCATGCTGGACGGCTTTCTGAAGAGCGATCGCACCTACCTCAAGGTTGCCGTTGAAAACACCGGCGCAGCCCCTCTCCCCGCCGCGACGCCCGGCCGACGGCGGCGCGAGGAGTGTGCGCCAGGGCTCCAGCTTCAGGGGGACGGGGCGTGACGAAGGGCGTCATCGGCACATTCACGCAGGCCAGAGACGGCGGCTGGACCGGGTGCATCCGGACGCTGACATTGGACGCCAAGCTACGGCTTGTGCCGAACGACAACCGCGAGAGCGAGAACGCCCCGCTCTTTCGCGTGTTCGTCGGCCAATCTCACGTGGGCGACGCCTGGGAGACTCATTCTGCAGGCCAAACGCCCCGAAGTTATCTCAGCGTGCGCTTAGACGATCCTGCGTTCGCGGAACCCATGCGGGCCGCACTATTCATTTCGACTGACGGGGACGAGGCTGAGCTCGTCTGGAGTCGGCGTCCCAGGGCCTCTTGAACCAAACGTTTTTCAGCCGCTACGAAAGTCGCTAATTGCAGACTCCGGTAGGTGATCCCGACCGGCCAACGTATTGGCTAGATTGTGGCTACCATCGTTGAGACCTGCGTCGGCGTTCTGACGGCGCGGCAAGCGGACCCTGCTAGTTTTCAACGGTTGAATTCCCAAGGAGATGGTCTTGAGCGACCTGCCCCCCATCACCGCCTCCGCAATTATCAATCTTGAACCGATGACCCTACGTGCGAGTGCAACGGTGCATTCGCCAATCCCCGATGATCACCCTTATTTTTCCCTGATTGGGCGAGTCACGGCGCGGTGGGCGATGTTAGAAACTGTCTTAGATTACTGCATTTGGAAGGCAGACGGTCGGGACAATGCAACCGCGTCGACAGAAACCGCCACTCTAATCGGTGCTTCACCCCGTTTCGCCCTCTTGAAGAAAAAGCTCCAAGCAAAAGAACAGCTTCCCCGGTACGAGGCTGCCATTACCGCTCTTGCATCCAGCGTAGATGCGTGTCGACGCGGTCGAAATCGTGTGACCCATGACGCGTGGTACATCGGAGAAAATGGGATTGCTCAGCAACTCAGACAGCAAAACGCCAAGGTTGCGTTGTCGTTCGGTTTCACTGATGTCCCAGAAGCACAATTTCACACGCTCTTTTCGGAGATCGATGCAGCTATCGACCTCGGCTGGAAATTGTTCAGAGCGCTCCATCATGAGACGACTGGGCCGCATAAACCTGTATCAGCTTAATTAAGCCGGATTTTCAATCCGCCGCGCCTGAACAAAACTGAGCCTGATCGGCGCACCTTTTGTCGCGCGCCGAGGGAGGCTGAAGTGAGCAACCTCGTATTCCCCGAGCTGCGAGCAGTCCCTCGGCTAACGTTGACGATCCGGGAAGCCGCGTTGAGCACCGGGATTTCCCGATCAAAGCTTTATGAGCGGATCGCCGAGGGCGATCTCGTATCATTCAAATCCTGTGGCCGCCGGCTTGTGCGGTTAGAAGCCCTCCAGTTGATGCTTGCGAACGACGAGGCTCGCGAGCAGGCCAGGCGAGACAACCCGGCCATCGGCGCACCCTAGCCCCAGCTAGGCGGCAACTTGATCCGACAGGCTGGCCTGAAGGTCTCCATCCATCATAACGCCCGTCGAGCTTGAGCACGCATAGGCGCCCCAAGCCCGCATCATTGGCGTACGTTCGGAGAGATAGTCTCCCCGGTCGTAGGCGCGCTGCACCTCGTCGCCGACGACATGGTCCAACGCGAATTCCAGGGCCTCACTGGAGAACTGGCGAACCATCCGATTGTCCAAGGTCGGCACCAACTGCTTTCCGCCCCAAACACGGAAGGTGCTCCGGAAACCGTGGACGGTGATGGTGGGCGAACCTTCATCGTCGACATAGCCCATCCGCATGAGGACGGCGCGCATGGCATTGTAGCTCAGCGGATCGTTACCCAGCTTATGGCTGCGCCCGCCTATGGTCTTCGGAAAGATAAGCGCGTCGGGGTCGGGCTTCCCGTTCGGATGACAGGCGCGCATCAGATCAAGGACAGCCATGGCTTCTGGGGACAGCGGAATTTGGAAGGCCTCGAAGCCAGCGGCCTCTAGCGCCTCCATGTTCTTCACGCGTCCGGTCGCCAGCGACCACATGGCATCCTCAAAGGCGACCTCCCGCCACCGCGCTTCCAGCGTCATTGTGGTGCGCGCCGCGGTGAGGATTGTGAATTCCAGCCCCCGGGGCGCTACGCCCCCCAGCTTCCGAAGGTCTGCCGTGAACGCCGGCAAGTTCTCCCACCCTAAAGCTGGATGATGGCCTCGCGACAGCTTTCGGATCTTTCCGAGCAAATGCTTCAAATGCCCCGACCACTGGGCAGGATTTTGCCCTTGGCGCAGCCCCAGGGCGGACGCGGCATCGAACACCCGCTCCCAATGCCCGCGCACCTTCTGGCTGATCTCGGGTTTTGTGCGCCAAATCGGGGACAAAACAGCCAGGACGTCGCCGGTGGTGACCTCGTCGATGGGCTTGTCACGAAATGGCGCAGCGTAGCCTTCAACGGCGAGTTTCCAGCGAGGAAGCGTCTTACGCCCACGCCAGTCGTGCTGGATGTTCTCCGTCACAGCGTCGGCGATGTCCTTGAAGGTGGGCTTGACGGCAGGGGGAGGCGCCTTCACGGGCTCGAGAGGAGGTCCAGGAGGCTCGCCCAAGGTGCGAGGATCGACTCCCTTTTTGACCGCCTCCCGATATTCATTCGCCTTCGCCCGCGCTTCTGCGAGGGAGACCGAAGCGAGAGCCCCTAGCCCGAACTCCGTCCTTTTCCCTCCCCATTGGCAGATGAACACCCAACGCTTGGCCTGGGCCCTACCAGGCTTGGCCTTGCCGACGAGCAGATAGAGGCCCGCTCCGTCGTGGTGGCGTCCCGGCTCGACGGTCGTAACGATTTTGCGATGCGTCAGGAGGTGCTGCGCGCCCATGTCAAACAGTCGCACAAGCCGTGGCCGAAGTCGAGATTCGCGCCCTCAAACGCGCCCTCAAATTTGAGGGGGCGGCGGGCTGGCTCGCCCTGGACAGTCACGGATCGCCTCGGACACAAATTCCAACAACTATTTGTATTACCTCAATTATTTAGAGTTTTAAAAAATTGCCCTGGACGGGTATGGATCGGTTAGTGAATCCTACCCGCGGAGCCAGCGAGGGATGATTGCCCCTTACAGACCAGGGGCGTCGTCAGACGGGGCCGGCGCCCCTAAGCTGAGCCTTAACGCCCACAGTCCGTTCATCTGCCGAAGGTGACCACCGCCAGCATCCTGGCGGCCGGGCGCGCCGAATAGGATGGCCGGCGCCCAAGTGAAGCGGCGCAACCGCGTATCCGATCAGCTACTCGACACCCCCATTTCGCTGGCGATCCACCTCGCAGTCCCGGTCGCCGGCTACACCCCGCTGACGCCTCGAACGTCCAGCGGATGAGCACAGAGCTACCCGATGGGGTGATGACGCGGGACCGGACGGACAGCATTTGAAGTGTAGATAGGCGCGCATATGGACGGCCACAGCTAAGGCTACTGGAGACCGCCAATTGCGGCCCTTGTCACGAGCCGAAAGTGCATATGGCGCGCCTCTGCATATTTTGCGCTCAGCCCGGGATACGATCGATGCACGAGACGCCTGCGCCACCACTCTATTATGTGAGCCCAAAACCTCTCTGCGTGCTCCTAGGACCTTAGCCATAGATTGTCGCTCGGGACCTGCCCGGCATGGCTGCTGAGCCTATTCGGCGACAACGCAGCTACAAGGTGGAAAGGATCAACCCATGGACTCTGTAATCCTCTACGTGTCGCGCGTCAGCCCATTTCGAGGCGATCGCGATCCATATCTGATCCGCGCGGCCATGATCTTCACCTTCTTTATATTCGGATATCAGAACTGGTATATTTTCAAGGCCCAGCAAATCACACCATTCATCAGTCACAGCCCACTGGTGTTTTGGCTCATCCCGGCCTTCGGGATCCGCGACGCCAGTTTTTTCCTCGGTGCGACGGAGTGGGTCTTCGGCACACTGATCTACCTTGGATTCTGGAGCGCCAGGCTTGGCGTATTGGGCGCGCTCGGATCGGTATTCACCTTCTGCGGAACGATCACGATCATCCCGTTCCTTCCGGACGCCTGGGCGGAGTCCGCCGGCGGTTTCCCTGCCATGAATCTACCTGTCGCCTTCCTTATCAAGGACGCCCTATTCCTTGCTGTCTCCATCTACTTATTTAAACAAGACCTCAGGCGCGCGGCATTGAGGATAGAGAGCGGAACAGTCGATATGGCGTTACCGACAAAATCTGGCATTGAGAACGCAAGTTGCTAAAGGCCGGCACTTCCCCCGCTCCACACCCCCACTCGACGGACGAGGCGCGACGGCGTGAGGAACTGTTCGGCCATGCCTTAAGGGCGCGCGCGCCTGGACTCACCCCGAGATACGCGCCAAAACTAACCTGAATAATCACACCAATATAGTTATCATCCGCAAAGCGCCGCATGGCGATAGAGGACGCATTGTGCGCGATTGCTCGCGTCCACACCTAAGGATTCCGACTGCAAAAAATCACCCACTTCATCTAAATTCTCGACTACTAAAGTCGTTTATTAGGTTTTTAAAATCATCTAAAAATACTTTATCCATTTTATTAGGTAAAATTTGATATAATTCTGACCCTTATATCCAAAAAATCTAGATGCCCGTGCGGGAATTTCGCCGACATGAAACTCATATGCCCTGAAATATTTGACTTGGCGCCCGGTAATTACTCGAATAATCCGGAGCATGGCCTTTGGGTGAGCTTTCGGATAGAGAGGCCCAGCGCTGCCTCCCCTCCCGAAAAACGTTCGATGACGGATGTTAGCAGTAACCTTTCTCGCGCGGCAGCGAACTACGTAAACGATTCCCCATACCCCACGCCTTCGGGCATGGGTCAACCCGGCACCGATCCCGCGAAAGGGCAAGTCCGATGTCACGATTCCGATTTGGCTCCCATGCGGCCGGCGCCCATCGCTCACCATTGAGCTGCGGCGATCACGCGCCGCAACCCTCCCCTCGCCGCCATCCAAATCATAACCCCCAATATAGGAACTTAAAGGTTACAATATAACCGTAAGCCCAGGGATTTTGGGGACGTATTTTTCGACCGCCAGGGCTTTAGAGCCGCGCTCCGCCGCCACTGCAAACTGGAATCATAGAAAAATGCATGACGAAAAAATACACCATCAACATCACCCCATTCATTCACCACAATTTCAGCATAAATCCCCAAATTCACTCGGAATAAACCCGTCATTACACCCAACGAGTCAATATATTAGCCGTTCACTTCGCCATATAGACTTATTTATATCAAAATTAAGCGGCGAAATCAGACAATATATGCCCATAGGCTGCGATGAAATATTCCAGGAGCACCTCGGCTTACCGCCACAACAATAACCTATATCTTTGTATTGACTGGGTTATGCCCCAACCCTACACATGCCGGCGGCCAAAGGCCTCGCTCGATTTAACTCCAAGATCAAGACAGGGGCGCCGGTGTGATGAGGTCCACCGGGCGACGCACAGGCGTCGCGACACCGAGACCGGTCGGAACTGGAGCTTCCGCGACTCCCGTCCGGGCGCCGATTTAGCTTTGCGCCACCGTCCCATGCCCTCCGGCGCGGCCCTTCGCCTCTATACGATTTTTGGTCTCGTCGCGGCCTTCCTGACGATTCCGGGCGAAGCGTGCGCCGTGGATCCCGCCCATACGATCACGCAATACGCTCATCGGGTCTGGCGCCTTGGGGAAGCGGGCTTGCAAAGCTCTCCGCTTTCGGTGGTTCAGGATAATGATGGGTTTCTTTGGTTTGGCGCCAACTCCGGCCTTTATCGCTTCGACGGCGTCACCTTTGATCAGTGGCGCGATCGGTCCGGCGTAACGCCAGACCTTGATGAGGTGAAGAAGCTGTTCGTCGCTCGCAATGGCGACATCTACATCGGATCCCTGGAGGGCCTCTCACGCATCTCGCATGGCTATTGGAAGCATATAGTCGCGCCGATGGAATACCCCGGACCATTCGCCCAAGACAGCAACGGGCGGATCTGGGTCGCCCACGCCGGCCACCGCTATGCAGGGAGCAGCCTATGCTCCGTCGAGGACGGCAGGATCAACTGCCTGGCGTCGCGCAATGGCCTGCTGTGTCCTGACAACCAGGCCATCACCCTGGATCACCGGGGCGGAATATGGGTGGGCGGCGCAAGCGGAATCTGTCGGTGGGACGTCACCGGCCGCGCGCGGAACGTCTCGCCGGTCGCCCTGGACCATCAGCATACGGTCATGGCTCTCGGTCTCGCCGCGACGCCAAACGGCCAGCTCTGGGGCGGGCTGTCCGTCGCGGGCGCTGGTCGGGGCCTGATGCGGTTGCAGAATGGCCGGTGGTCGACGCTTTCCGGGCCTGGCGCGGACGGCGCCAGGCTGGCCGTTGAATCGATGTGGACGGACCGGCGAGGTTCGGTCTGGATCGGCACCTTTGCAAACGGGCTGTACCGCTATGCAGACCGCCGACTCGACCATTTTGGGGTCGCCGATGGCCTTTCCGACAACGAGGTCCTCGACGGGTTTGAGGATCGGGAGGGGTCGATCTGGGTGGTGACCCCCCATGGCGTCGATCAATTCCGGGACATGGCGCTGACGGCCTACACCTCGCGCGAGGGCCTGCCCGCGGCGGGCGCCGCCCCCATCGCAGCGTCGCGGGATGGAACGATCTGGATCGGCGGCCAAGCCTCGGTGTACGTCATGCGCAAGGGCGTGATCCAGAAGCTGAATTCTGGAGGTGCGGCCTTGCGAGGCCCCGCCTACACGCTGCTCGCCGACAGCCAGGGCGCAGTCTGGATCGGCGGCCTCGACGGGGCGATCCGGTGGGACGGGGGCCACGCCAGGCGCCTGCAGGACCCCGCCGGCCATTCACTGCCCTGGGTCGTTGCAGCCGTCGAGGATGTCCACCACGACGTTTGGCTGGCGACGCTGGAAAGGCTGGATGCGCGGGACATCACCCGCCGCCCGCCCAAAGGCGGATTGATACGGTTTCACCAGGGCCGCCCGGTCGAGACGATCCCCTCGCCCGCCGAAACCGGACAACACGCCATCAGTCGGCTCGCGGCCGATCCCCGGGGAGGCCTCTGGGTCGGCGTCGCCCAGCACGGCCTGTTCAGGCTCGCGCCGAAGGGGGGGTTCCAGCGCGTCGACGGGATCCCGGCGGACGCGACGATTATCGGGCTGCAATCCGCGGGGCCGGGCGAAGCCTGGGTAGCGACCCTCAACGGCGTGTTCTGGGTTGGCGGCGGCCGCGTCCGCAGCCTGGGAGGATTGCCCAACTCTTCAGCGCGTTCCGTCACGCTGGACCGAGCCGGAAATCTTTGGGTCGGGTTGAAGTGCGGCCTGGTGCGGATCGCCCGCGCAGACCTTGCACGTTGGCTGCTCGGCCAGACGGCCGAGCCTGCCAAGACGATCTTCGGTATAGAGTCCGGCTATACGGCGGCGCTCGGGCCGCCGCCGGTCGTCGCGCCGGACGGGCGGATCTGGTTCCCGGGGGCCAATGACGTCAGGGTGCTGGATCCCAAGCATCTCCCGTTCAACCCCATGCCGCCCGGCGTACAGGTGCTGCGCGTGGTCGCCGATCGCCTCGTCCATCCGGGCTTCGGCCCCGTAACGGCGCCCAAGCTCGTGCACCAGATCGAGATCGACTACACGGGTCTCAGCTATGTGCGGCCCGGCATGCTCAAGTTCCACGTCCGGCTCGTTGGGCATGACCGTGGGTGGATCGATGTCGGCGCCCGCCGGCAGGCCTTCTACAATGAGTTGCCACCCGGAAAGTATCAATTCGAAGTCATCGCATGTAACGACGACGACGTCTGTAATTCCCGGATCGCCAAGCTTCCGCTTACGATTCCACCGGCCTGGTGGCAAACCCTCTGGTTCAAGGCGGCCGCAACAGTGGGGGCCTGCAGCCTTCTTGGGGCCATCCTGAGACGGCGCATGGTCAGCTATGGCGAGGACGTGCGCTCGCGGTTTAACGAGCGATTGCAGGAACGGACGCGGGTCGCAAGGGAACTGCATGACACGCTCATGCAAAGCCTCCTGGCGGGCAAACTCCTGGCCGACAACGCCAAGCGGGTCCACGACGATCCGGCCGACCTGAGGAGCGCCCTGGAGCGCATCTCCCACCAACTCGCCCGGGCGGCTGAGGAAGGACGCGCGACCGTGGAGGTCCTGCGGCATTCGACAATGGAAAACAGCAACCTCGCCGAGGCGATCGAGAAGGTGATCGTGGCGTGCCAGGGCTCCAGCGCCGTCGAAACCCATCTGAGGGTCACAGGGCGGGTTCGAAAGACCCAGCCCATGATCTGCGATGAAGTTTACCGCATTGCTTCAGAGGCGATCCGGAACGCCTGCGTACATGCTGACGCCAGCCAGCTCTGGGTGACGGTCGACTACGGGACCGCGCTGACGGTGACCGTCCGCGACGATGGCTGCGGCATCGACCCCAAGGTTTTGAAGACAGGCAGATCGGGCCATTTTGGCCTGGTCGGAATGCGCGAACGGGCGATGCAGATCGGCGCGCGCCTGAGGATCGCGAGCAACAGCAGCGGAACGGAAGTTTCGCTGCGCGTTCCAGCCTCCGCGATCTACAGACCGCCTGTAGGACGTCTCTCCTGGCCTCGCCGGCGCCCTCAGCATCGCTCCGAACAATTCGCCCCCTGATTCAGGGGTCTCGACGCGAGCCGAGAAGATGAGCGGCGGCCGTCGCGCGCCCTTCCTCAGGGATTCCGAGCGTGGTTGACGCCGCCGGCCTCGATCACGCCGTAGGGGTCTGCTCTGGCGTCCATCCCGACGAAGGTCTTTTTACACTCGGAGCGGCCGGCGCGAGAACGGCCTGCACATCCGGCTCGGGGAACCGCACGACGACGGCGTAACCATCGCGGTCGCACACCAGCGCCTGGCCGCCCAGGGCCCGCGCGAGCGCCTCGGCCATGCGCGGAGGACCGAAAACCCTCACGGGCGCCTTCCTGCTGTCGCATACCCTCAGCTCAAGGCCATCGCGCTGGACCTGCAAATCGATCCACAGCGTGCCCTCGCTGCCTTCGGTCAAGCTGTGCTTGAGGACATTGGTCACCAGTTCCACGACCAGCAAAGCAAGATACCGCTCCTCACGCCGCCCGATCGCCACGGTCTCCATCCGGACCCAGGCCTTGACCCCACTCCGGTCGAAGGCTGCGATCAGCAGACGGCAGAGCGTCTGGCAATGCTCCTCAAAGCTTTCGCACGCCGGATAGGCCAGCAAACGGTGCAGCGCGCCGAGGGCCTGGATGCGATCTCGCAGCGCCTCAAGATGAGGTCGCACCGGGGTCGCCCCATCGGCGCGCGAACATTGCGCCACCTGGGCCGCGATCACCTGCATCGTATTGAATAATCGATGATTTAATTCGGCGAGAAGCGTGGTCTCCTCGTCGGCGAATTCGACGACGCCCATTCGACTTCTCCGCACCGTCTGAACTTGCGGGCGCAATGTGGTGCAACGGACCGAAGCCTGAAACGCCGTTCCGGGTGTCGCGACGATAGCTCGACCGGGTAACTTGATCCGCCTCGCGACAGGCGCGAAACTCGCGTCCCCAGCTGTGTAATAAGGATCATCGTGGGCATTGACGGGATTGCCCCTGCGCGCCCGCCCCTCAGGGCCGGGCCGCGATGTCGCTGCCAGGCGTAAGGCATCGGAATGACGACACCCAAGCCCACCGGCCGAATCCGCGTGCTGACCGTCGACGACCACCCCATGCTACGGGAGGGCATCGCCTCGGCCATCAGACGTGAACCCGACATGGAGGTGGTCGGCGAAGCGGATAACGGCCGGCTGGCTCTGGAAGCCTTCCGGCGGCTTCAACCCGACATCACCCTAATGGATTTGCAGATGCCCGAAATGGGTGGTGTGGACGCCATCATCGCCATTCGCGCCGAGTTCCCCACCGCCAAGATCATCGTCCTGACCACCTACGCTGGCGACGTCCAGGCCCGGCGCGCACTGAAAGGCGGGGCATGCGGCTATATCCTGAAGAGCGCCCTGGGCGAAGATCTGGTCGACACGATCCGCGCGGTCGAGGCCGGCCGGCGGCACATCGCGCCCGACATCGCCGAGGAAATCGCCATCCATGCCGGCGCCGAGACGCTCAGCGACCGTGAGCTGGAGGTGCTTCGGGAGGTCTCCACCGGTAAATCGAACAAGGAACTGGCGCGAACTCTCGGCATATCCGAAGACACGGTGAAGGCTCACCTGAAAAGTATTTTTGGAAAACTCAACGTCCGCGACCGCACCGAAGCCGTCACCGTTGCGGCCAGGCGCGGCGTACTCGCGTTCTGGCGCTGAATGCGCCCGGGCCGCTTTCAAACGGATAGCCTCGCCCCTTGCTGAGCATTGAGCCCTGGTCGACCGTCCACACTTGGCGACGACATGGATCATGCCCCAACTCCACTCAAGCGTGAGAGCCGCAAGCGGAAGCCGGTTGCGCCGGCCATCACGCTCCAGCTCTATGATTGAGAGTCTTTTTGCCCTGCTCAAATGAGTCCATTTGAACGGGAAAGGCCCTGACATCGCCGAGACGCTTAAGGCAACGATGGACGATGACCTTGGCGCAAACCGGCGTCACGCCGCAACGCGCCGCCGCCTCGGGCACGGACATGCCGGTCAGCTTGATGTCTTCGACCAGACGCCGTTGAGGTTTGGAAAGACGACTGAGCAACCTGTCCAGATCCAGGCGGATCGCACCTTCTTCCGGATTCTCGGCCCCGCATATATCGCCCGCGCACTCCAGCGGCACGGCAATATAGGGAGTTCCTCGACGGAGATGATCAACGTACTTATACCTCGCTATGCCGTAAACCCAGGGCATGATGGGTCGAGCCGGGTCATAGGTGTGCCGCTTCGAATAGATTCCCAGCAGAGCTTCCTGGACAAGATCGTCGATATCGAAGGAGTGGGCAGGCAATCTCCGCTTGAAATATACCCGCAACCTCTCCGCCATCTCCGTCAGCAGACGGGTCAGCGCCGAGCGATCGCCCGCCAGGCTGAGGATCATCCAATCCCGCAACCTCGCCTCCGACGCCGCCAGGGCGTTATCAGCGTTTTGCCTCTGCCCGGTCCTGCTCATGCCACCCCTCTGGAGCGCGCTTTCAAAGGTCGAACCTTTTGGCCTCGACGGCGCCGCGCTTATCCAGGGTCTATTCAGTCAACCCCGGAGGCCGTCGAAGATGCCCACGGGGTCGAGTCCTAACGGGCGGCCCCGTGTCGGTGATCGCCCAAACGAGTGATCGGCGCCCCACCTGCTTCAGCGGACGGCGGATGCGGCCCAGCCATCAGGCATGAACGGAATGATGGTGACGGCCCCCACGAAGGTGGCCACCGAACCGAGCGCGCCCAGGACCCCCACCTTCTTATTCTGGAAACCGACGAGGATAAGCGTGCCGAACGTCCATTCAGAACGCCCAAAAACCAACTGGCCTCGCGATGCCCGAACACGGGATAGAGCCGGGATATCAGCGGCCCGCTGCTGATGAATGGCGCCAGCACCTTGGCTTCGTATTCGAACCGCTTTCCGGAGGCGCTGGCGCGATCGTGATGACGCGCCAGGACCCGCCCGGCGGATCGATCGAGGGGGCGGGCGCGGCGTCGCCGCGCCCGCCGGAGCCGGCTACGACACCTTGGGGAAATCGATGTCCGTGTCGTTGATGCGATTGAAGACGTTGGTGAACGTGATCAGCGCAATCGCGAAGCTGATTTCGACAAGGTTCTGATCGGTGTATCCGGCCGCCTTGATCGCCTCGAATTCACTCTCGGCGATCGTGCCATTGGTCTTCGCCAGGGTCCGGACGAAGTGCGCAAGCGCATCGCGCTTGGTGTCGCCGGTCGGCTGATCATGACGCACCTGGTTCATGGTCTCGTCGGCGAGTCCGGCCATCTTGCCCAGCGCCGTGTGCGCGGCGACACAGTAGTCACAGCCGGCCACTTCGCTGATGACCAGCTTGACCGTCTCCCGATCCTTTTTGTTCAGCGAGCTCGCGGCGAGAACGCCTTCCGCTTGCAGGACGGTCTTGAGGATCGCGGGACTATAGGCCCCGACCGCCGCGTAGGCATTGGGGACACGGCCGGCGCCCTTCTTGACCTGGGCGTAGATCTCAGCGGTTTCGCCCGTGGCGGTGTCGATCGCGGGAGTGTGAATGCGGGACATCTGAAGGCCTCCTTGGTTGAACCAGTGGTGACAATGTGGAGCCACGCGTTGAGATTGATAATCCTGAGGATGCTCAATATCATGCCCCATCGTCTCATCTTGGGGGTTCCGGGTGTCAGAGCTGCTGGATTGGCTGAGCCGCCTGCTGGAGATTCTGCCGGTCACCGGACAGCTCGATCTGCGCTGCGCCTATGGCGCGCCCTGGGAAGTGGTCTACGACCCCATGCAGAACGGCGAGATGCCGTATCACATCATCCTGGCCGGCTCGGCCATGCTCGAGACACCGTCGGGCGGCGCGCCCCGGCGTTTGGTCGCGGGCGACATCCTGGTCTTCCCTCACGGCGGCGCCCATCGGCTTCACGACGGCGGCGGCGCGCCAGCCCAACCGGGTCGAAACCGTCAGGCCCTCAACCTGATTGTCAGTGAAAACGATGGCGACGGGGAACGGCTCGACATGCTGTGCGGCCGGTTCGTCCTGAATCCCCGCCTTAGTCGCCTGGTGCGCGATTACCTGCCCGAACGGCTGGTGGTGAGCACGGCCAGCCACAGCGTCTCCCCCGCGCCCCTGGCGACAGCCGACCAACTCGTCAGCCTGGTCTCGCTGATGCGCGCCGAGAGCGCCGCGGAGGGCCTCGGCGGACGGGCCATGCTGAACGCCCTGTCCACAGCGCTGTTCGCGCTGGCCCTGCGGCTGGCGAGCGAAACCCGCGAGGCCCCCGCGGGGCTGCTGGCTCTGGCCGGAAACCCGCGCCTGGCGCCAGCCCTCACCGCGCTGTTCCAGCAGCCGGCGCATCCATGGACCCTCCCGGAGCTGGCGGGGCTCTGCAACATGTCGCGGGCCACGATGGCGCGTCATTTCCAGGAAACCCTCGGCCGCTCGGCGAATGACCTGTTGACCGACATCCGTATGACCCTCGCCGCCAACGCGCTCAAAGACGCCTCCCGCTCCGTCGGCGACGTGGCGGACACGGTCGGCTACCGATCCGAAGCTGCGTTCCAGCGCGCCTTCAAGGACCACATGGGCGTAACGCCCGCCGAGTGGCGGCGTACGAAGGCGTCCGGCGGGCCATCCCTCCAGGCCTAGCCCACACCCCTGCGGGGACCTCTGGACGGACGACCGGCCGCCTCATTTCTGGTCCCCGGAATTTGCGGTGTAGCGCGGGGTCTCAAGGCCCAGCCGTTTGCGTAGGGCCGCGACCTCGGCTCCCGAAACGCCGGCCGCCTGATTGCCCCAGCTGTTGCGCACAAAGGTCGACACGTCGGCGACCTGCTCATCGGTGAGCTTCCAGGCAAAGCTCGGCATGGCCAGCGGCGAGGGCCGGGTCGGACTGGCCCCGAGGCGGGTCCCGGCCAGGATCAGGTGCTCCAGCCCCGTCGGATCCGCCTGCTGCAGCATCGCGTCGTGGCCGAGCGGCGGGAAATAGCGCGGCTGACCGACGCCGTTTTCCAGGTGGCAGGATGCGCAGGCGTCCGAATAGATCGCCGCGCCCCGCGCCATCGCCCCGGCGTCCGGCTGGGCAGGTGTCGGCGTCGCCGTGGCCGGCTGCGATTTCAGATAGACCGCCATGGCGTGCCGATCCGCGTCGCTCATCAGCGAGGTCGAATAGGTGATGACCTCCCCCATGGCCCCGCCGGCGCCGGCCCGGCCATTGCGTCCCGTCTTCAGGTATTCGGTGATGTCGTCCAGGCTCCACCCGCCAAGGCCGGTTCGGGCGTTGCTGGTGAGATCGGGCGCGACCCAGTTATCCAGGTTCCCGCCGTGGAAGTCCTTGCCGGACTTGTCCGCGCCGAAGGCGTTCTTCGGCGTATGGCAGCCGCCGCAGTGGCCCAGCCCGTTCACCAGATAGGCCCCGCGATTCCACTCGGCGGTCTGGGCCGGATCGGGGTCGGCGGCGTGGGATTTCAGGAACAGGAGGTTCCAGCCCTTCAGCATGAAGCGGATATTGAGCGGGAACGGCAATCCGTTGGCGGGGGGCGTATAGGCCACCGCCGGCGTGGTCTTCAGATAGGCGAAGATCGCGTCATCGTCGGCCCGGCTGGCGCGCCGGAACCAGGGATAGGGGAAGGCCGGGTAGAGGTTGGCGCCGTGGGCGTCGATCCCGTCATGCATGGCGCGGTAGAACTGGTCGGGCGTCCAGGCCCCGATACCGGTCCGCACATCCGGCGTGATGTTGGACGAGTAGATCACCCCGAACGGCGTCTTGAGGCCGAAGCCGCCCGAAAGCGGCTCGCCGCCCTCGCGCATGTGACAGGAGACGCAGTCTCCCGTGCGCACCAGATACTGGCCTCGCCGCAACTGCTCGGCGCCGGGCGTGGTGTCGGCGATCGGCTGGGTCAGCAAGCTGACCGGCGTGATCGCCTGGCTGGGGTGGACCGGCAGCGGGGCCATCTGGCTCGCGGCCAGGCCGGCCGCGCCAAGGATGGCGACGCCGGCGCCAAGGCCGATGACCCGGCGGGAAAGGTGGGCGCGGGGGAGCATCAGGCTTGCACCAGCGGACCGGGGTTCTTGAGGTAGCGCGTCGTGATTTCGCGGGCGGCGTGGTAGGTCAGGGCCGCCACCGTCGCGGTAGGATTGTAGCCCGCGTTCTGAGGGAAGGCCCCGGCCCCCATCGAGAACACGTTGGGCACATCCCACGTCTGTAGATACTTGTTGATGACGCTGGTTTTAGGGTCATCGCCCATGATCGCCCCGCCCGTATTGTGGGTGGTCTGGTAGGGGGTGACGTTCCACGAGCCTACTCGCCTGTTAAGCTTGATCTCCCGCGGGTTCATCGCCCGCGCGACCTCGGCCGCCCGGTCGGTCAGGTAATCCGACATCTTGTGGTCATTGCCGTTGAAGTCGAACGTCATGCGCAGCATCGGCCGGCCATGGACGTCGCGGTAGGTCGGATCCAGGTCGAGGTAGTTGCCCCGGCAACTCATGTTCGAGCCGTGGATGCTGATCGAAAAGGACTTCAGATAGTTCCTGGCGGCGGCGTGTTTCCATTCCGCGCCCCAGGCCGGCGTGCCCTGGGGCGTGTACATCATTTCGATCGGCCGTCCGCCGGTGATCATGCCGGCGACATAGGCGCCGCCGATGAACCCCAGCCCCGAGTGGTCGAAGTTGTCGCCGTTGAAGTCGTCGATCACCGTCGCCGACGCGCCAGCGCCGATGAATGGGTTGATGATCTTATCGTCGAAGAACACATTGACTGACGACATGGTCTGGTAGGCATAGTTCTTACCTACCACGCCCTCGCCAGTCTTGGGATCGTAGGGCTTTCCGATTCCCGACAGCAGCAACAGGTGCACGTTGTGCAGGATATAGGCGCCCAGGAACACCATCTCAGCGGGCTGGAAGAACTCCTCGCCGGCGCTGTTGACGTAGGTCACGCCTGTCGCGCGCTTGCGGTCCGCGGACATCTCCACCCGCAGGACCTCGCACTCGGTGCGGAGCTCGAAGTTCGGCTTGGCCATGAGATAGGGCAGCACCGTGGTCTGCGGGCTGGCCTTGGAGTAGTTGCCGCAGCCGAATTTCTCGCAGAAGCCACAGTAGGTGCACTTGCCGAGCTGGCAGCCGAGCGGGTTGGTGTAAGCCTGCGACAGGTTCCCGGTCGGGTGTGGGAAGGGGTGGCGTCCAAGCTCGGCCGCAGCCTTGCCGAACATGGTCGGTCCATAGGTCTGCGCCATCGCCGGGGTCGGATATTCCGAAGAGCGGGAGCCTTCGAACGGATTTCCACCCGGCTGGATCTGGCCCTTTAGATTGCCCGCCTTGCCGCTGGTGCCGCAAAGCTTGTCGAACATGTCGTAATAGGGCTCAAGCTCATCGTAGGTGACGCCCCAGTCCTGGACCGTGAGATCATAGTCGGTGACCGCCGACTTCCCATATCGCTGAAGATTGTGGGTCCTGGTCTGGAAGTCGCTGGGTAGGAAGCGCCAGATCTGGCCGTTCCAATGAACCCCGCCCGAGCCGACGCCGGTGCCCAGCAGGAACGAGCCCAGGTGGCGCATCGGCAGCGCCTCCTGATTGACGTTGTTGCGGATGGTCAGGGTGCTGTCGGCGATGTTCTGGAACAGGTGATGGCGCCACATGTAGCGCAGCTCGTCCTGGGCGAAGCCGGTGGCGAAATCGGTCGCCGTGTCGCGCCATGGACCGCGCTCCAGCGCCAGGACGTTCAGGCCGGCGTCGCACAGCTGCTGGCCCATGATCGCGCCGGTCCAGCCAAAGCCGACCATCACCGCATCGACGGGCTTCAGGGTCGTCGTCACGCTCAGGCTCCAGTCCAGCCAGGGCGGCCCTTGAGGCCCACCGGGGGGTAGGGCACGCGCTCGCCGTGGCGGGTCACCCATTCGGAATAATCGTAGTGCGCGCCGGGAAAGCCGATCATCTTCCAGGCGGCCATATCCTTGTTGCCGCCATAGATCGGGTCGGAGAAGTAACCCTCCTTGGTGTTCTGCAGCAGCATCGCGAAGAAAGCTTTTGAATCGACTCCGCTACCGAGCGAGATCGTTCCCGCCTCCAGGCCCTTCAGGACTGCAACTTTCTGCCCGGCGTCCAGATGCGCGAAGTCAACGCCCTTGAAGTTGGCGGCGACGTAATCATCGACAGCCTTGATGCCCGCCCGGTAAAGCTGCGCCGGAGAGAACCTCAGCTGGTAACCCTGCTCGGGCAGACCCTTTTTCCAAGGTCCGCCGAGGTAATAGTGGTCGCCCCGGCCGAATGGGCCAGCCAATTGCCGGTCCAGGAAGAACGGGATGTTGGCTTCGACCCCGCCGGGCCCCACCGCGTCGGGAGGGATCAGGCAATCAACCGCCGCCTCGATGAACAGCAATTCCGTGGGGGTGAAGAAGACGAAGTCGGTCCCTTCGGCTTGGGGGGGAGAGTCGGCGGCCCCCTCCTGCCAGGGAACACTGCCGCGATAGCTCTGAGGCGGAGCGCCCAGTTCACCATCGTGGATCGCGGCGGCCGCGGCCGCCCCAGCCGTTCCCACCACCGCCCCTCCGATCAGGAAATGGCGGCGATCAACAGTGGCTTTCGCCAAGAGTCCCTCCAGATGCTTGGCGCTATCAGGCATAGCAGCGCCCGTTCCTATCGGTAGTCAGGATCTCGACGGCGATGGCCGGCCGCTTATCTTGGCCAGCCCCCGCCTTGGGAACCTGTCATTGGCCCGATTTGACGCTTCGTCATCACCCCACCGGGTGATAGGCGGCTATAGGAGACACGACAGCGACACGCCCGGCCGGCGAAACAGGAGCTGAACGCGGCGCCTCGGATCACTTGGATCGCGGGGGCGGCTGCGCGGCATCCGCCAGCGCATAGGCCGTCACCGCAGCCACAGTCGCGTTCTTGGCCAAGTCGACCGGATCGACCTTATCGAGCGTATCAGCGGCCGTATGGTGGTAGTTGAAGTAGAACCGTAGGTCCTGGGTGGGCGTCCAGCCGGGCGCGCCCGACGCGAGGATCCCTCCGACGTCTTCCCCAATCTCATCGCCTGGATTGACGCTGGCAGCGCCGATCGGCTCGAGCGTGCGCGCCACCGGCGCGAAATAGGCGGCCAAGGCGGGAACTCCGGAGACCGTGATCCCAAAGGGGCGGCCGGAGCCCATGTCGGTCTCCATGACCGCAACGTGATTGGCGAGGTCTCCCGCGTGGTCGTGGAGGTAGGTCGCGGCGCCCGGCGAGCCGAGCTCCTCGTCCATCCAGGCGACCAGACGGATCGTACGCCGCGGATGGATGTCCAGCACCTTCATCATGTGGATCGCCTGCATGGCGATCACCACGCCCGCACCGTCGTCTATTGCTCCCGTGCCCAGGTCCCAGGAATCCAGATGGCCCGAGACGAGCACGATCTGCTCGGGATGTTCCGAGCCCTTCCAATCGGCGATGACATTGTAGCTGGTCGCCGGCTGGAGCGTCTTGGGCGTCAGCTGCAGGTGCAGGGTGACCGGCCCCCGCCGGGTGAGCCGGGACAGCAGCTCCGCATCCTCGCTGGTCACCGCGGCGGCTGGAACCGGCTTCACGCCCTCGACGAAGAAGGTGACGCCCGTATGCGGCAGGCGGAAGTCAGCACTGCCGACGGAACGAACCAGCACGGCCGCGGCGCCGAGCGAGGCGGCGATCGAGGGCCCGGCGACCCTGTAGACGGCGCTCTGCGCATAGGCGTTCAGACCCTGGCCAGCGGCGGCCAGTTCCTTGTCGAAGGGATAGTTGAACAGAACAATCCGCCCCTCGAGCGCGCCCGGCGGCAGCGCCTTGAGCTCCGCGAAGGAATTGACCACGACAATCTGGCGGGTCAGCCCCGCTGCGGGCGTCGGCACGGAATTCCCAAGCGCGGTCAAGACGATTTTCTGGGTCGTCCCCGGCGTCATGCCCTCCCACGCCGTCAACGCCGCCGTCTCGTCGCCCCGGACCCAGTGCGATACGGACGTCTTCTCCAGTGTGACCACAGCTCCAAGCGCACGCATCTGCGCCGCCACCCGCTCGACAGCCGCCTGCGCCTGCAGCGACCCGCTTGGGCGTGGACCGATGCTGTCGGTGAGATAGGTCAGTTGATCATAGGCGTAGGTATCTTTCAGCGCCGCGTCCCGCAGCCGCCCCATGGTGGCGACCTGTTCCGCGGTCCAGACTCCATTTCCCGGGTTCGCGATCGCGGCCATACGGTCGAGCATTGCATGTGACGGATCGGATCGCGGGGCCGTCCAGGCTCCGCTTCCCAGGTTCGCGGTATTGGGGGCGGCTTGCGCGAGCACCGAGGTGGTCGCGGCCAAAAGCAGGGGCGCCGTAAGCGCCAGGGACATAAATTTCATCTACGCTTTACTTTCGGGCAAGCCCCCTCGGGGATCGCGCGCTCTAGCGGGAACCCGCGGCCAGGACCATCACCCTGTCGAGGGATGCCCCCTGGTCGGATGTGCAGTTACGGCGACGCCCGCCTGAGCTTGCGAGGCTGCAGCTGAGGCGAGCGACGACGGACGGTCTACGCCTACAGCCCGCTCGCCATTTCGAGCGCGGCGCGCGTCAGCACACCGTCGGGGCGTCTGAGCTGGTCCAGGGTGGTGTAGTGGTTGGCGCGCGGGATCGGCAGCAACGCCCCTGGCGCATGGGCGCTGGAGCGGTGCGCGTGGAGGGCGCGAGCATCCTCCACCATCGCCGGCAGTTCCGCCGTCCCGTAAGCGACGACCAGCGGCTTGTCCGTGACTTGGGTCCGGCAGGGCGAAAGCGCTTCTATCTCCTGATCGTTCAGGGCCAGCTTTCCATTGAGATAGGTGTCCCTCAGCGGCGCAAGTTCATAGACGCCCGAGATTGCGATCCCGCCCTTGACCGCGGGGTGACCCAACGCGAGGGTCGCGAGCTGGGCCCCGGCAGACCAGCCGGACACAATGATGTTTGGCCCGATCCCGACGGACTCGCCGTTCTTCGCCAGCCAATCGAGGCTCGCGAAAACCTCGTCGGCGATTTGCTTCAGGCTCGCCTCCGGCGCAAGGGTGTAACCCGGCAGCGCGGCTGACCAGCCATGGCTCGCCAGTCCTTCCGCGACACAAGCGAAATCTTCCCGGCTATTCATTTGCCAATAACCGCCGTGGAAAAAGACCAGGCACCATGCATTGGGATCTGCCGCGGGATAAAGGTCATAACGCTCCCGCGGCCGCTGGCCGTACGAACATTCCTTCAGACCAGGCTGGGCGTCACGGTAGGCCTTCGAGGCGACATTTCGGGCGCGGTTGACTTCCAGGCTGTCGCTTACGGCCGCCGCATTGTTGTACGCCGCGTCCCGCTCAGCCTGGTTCAAAGCCGCCCAACTCGCGCCGGGATGATTGGGAGCGAACACGACAGACCCATCAGATTTGGACGTCATCGGCTTTCCTCATTGTGTCGATTTGGATTATCCCCGCCCAGACAACAGCCCGCGACCTACCCTTCAGCAACGGCCGGCGCCCCGCCCCACTCGCGATTGGCGCTGACACAGACCTGGATCGCCTGCGCGGTGGAGGCGGCCGCCTCAAGCTGACGGAACGCCGGCGCGGCGACATCCCATTCGATCAGCGTGGGGCGCGCGCCGATCCGCCCGACCGTGAGGGTGTAGAGGTCCCAGACCTCAGCGCAGATCGGCGCGCCGTGATCATCGATCCTCAGGACGTGGCCATCCTCCAGGACCTCCAGCGCATGGCCGGCCAGGTGGATCTCGCCAATCGCCTCGGCGGGAACCGCATCGAGCGTGCGGCCCAGGCGATCGGCTGGAGCGTCCCCAAGATTGCTCGCCGACACCATCACATTGTTGACGTCCAGCAGGACGCCGCAACCGGTCCGCCCGACCAGTTCCGCCAGGAACTCCCCCTCGTGGTAGTCGACCTCGAGGTAAGCCAGATAGACGGACGGATTTTCGATCAGGATGGCGCGGCCCAGGGCGTTTTGAACCCGGTCGATGTTGGCGTCAAAGCTCGCCAGAGCCGCCCTGGTGTAAGGAACCGTCAGTTGGTCCGAGGAAAGACCGCCGTCCGCCGCGCCTGACGACAGATGCGCGGAAACCAGGCCCGGCTCGACGCAGCGGCACAGGGCGGTGATCGCCGCCAGGTATTCCGGATCGGCGCCGCCGGCGGCGCCGAGCGAGAAGCCCGTCGCGTGCAGCGCGATCGGATAGGCCTCGCGTACCTGCAGCAGTACGCTCTTCGCGACTCCGCCGAGGTAATCCTCAGGGCGCGCCTCGAACCAGGGAACCTGGGGGCGTCGCCGCATGATCTCATGATGGTGACGAAAGCGAAGTCCGACCCCGGCCGCGGTCGGGATCGGTTCCACCGTGGGCTGGACGCCCGGGCGAGGACCTGCAGGCGCCATGACGCGCACGCCGATAGACGCCTAGGCGCCGACAATAACCGAGGCGCACAGAACCGTTGGCGCGGCGGCGAGCGAGATCTTCACGACAAACTTGCTCATCAGGACTCTCATCTCAGGTGGACGAGGAAACGCCGACCGTCGTCCGGCAGGTCATGGACGCGCAGCCGCATCCGCGCGCCTGAAGCCGGCGAGCGCGACATCTCCCACCAACTTGGTTGTCCAGACTTCAGGCGAAACCCAAATCCACGGGGCCGGATCACCCGAGCACGCTTTCCGAGCCCGGTGCAGGTCCGCCTCTCGTCTGCACGGATGGGATATAGCCGGCCCCCAAGGAGGCGCATCGCCCGATCGGGTGATCAGGCCTGGGCCTTGGCCCGGCTCCGGAAACCAGCCTGCTTGGCGCGATTGCCGCAAATGGCCATGCTGCACCAGCGCCGCGCGCGTCCTCGGGTATGATCGGCGAACAGGAGCGTGCACGCAGGGCCTTCGCACGCCTTCACGTGGGTGAAGTCCTCCTCGCACACAAAGCGCGCAAGACTTTCACCGATCGGCAGCAGCAGGGATTCCGGCGACCGCCAGCGCCGCATGGACCGCAGTTCCAACGGCCCGTCGCCATGGGCTCCATCGTGGGCATGGGTATGGTCATGGGCGACGATGCGTTCGTAACCGTCGTCACGCTCCAGCAGCCGGTTCAGGGCGTCGAGCTCGCCCAGATCGCCCGCGCTCAGCGGCCGCCCCTTGTGGGCCTTCACAAAGACCCGGAACCACTCCCGCAGGCTGCGGGCCTGGGCGGCGACGCCGTCGAGCTCGCCCGGCATGGCTTGGGTGCGAAGCTTATGCAGCACTGTGGTCGGCGCCAGCCTGGCCTGCTCAAGCCAGGCCAGCAGGCCCTCGCCGTTGTCGAGCCAGTCGATGGTCGTATCCGCAGGCGTGGCCACGGAGTTCAGGAAATCCAGACCGACCGAATCGGCGACGAAGATGGCGGGCGGGCGGTGAAGCATGGACGCTCCCTTCACGGAACCGGACGTGGCGGGCCACGCGAACTCTAACCAGACCAGCAGAGCTCTGGAAGTTAGGCGCTCAATCCATAACCTGTCAACAGCTTTCAGCAAGGTTATACATGTTCGAGCAGACGGGCAGGCTCCGCTGCGCGCCCCTCAAGCGGGTCGTCGCCAACCAAGCTCAAGCGCGTGATGTCGGCCGTCGAAACACCGCCATCGGCATGGTCGATGGCGGCGAGGTAGTGCTTGCCGAACAGGATCTCGCTGGCGGCGTAATCGCCGATATTCTCGACCTGTCGCCCGACCCGCGCATCTTGGGCCGTGATCATGACGATCAGCTGCCCCCAGGCGTCGGCGAGATCCTCCTCCGTCATCCCATGCAGCGGGCTTTCCTCATCGATCGTGTGCATCAGCGTCCAGGTGAGCGGGAACAACGGCAGGAAATCCCGCACCAATTTCAGGTCGTGGTATCGCCGCCAGACCTCACCGCCCTGATCATAGGTGCGCAGCAGCACCGACATGCGCGCCTTGGCTCCCGTCAGCATGGTCGACTTGCAGTTGGCCACGCGCACCCTGAGCTGCGGGGCTCCATCGCGCCGGGTGACGACGGCGCAGCTGGCGAACAGGATTCCCGGCTTGGCGCGCGAGATCCTGGCGAACAGCAGACCGGTGACGACCGGCAGCATCGCGATGCCGAGGACACGCTCGATCCCGGCGATGACGTATCCGTAGATCGACGCCGGCGCCATCACGCCGAACCCCGCGGTGGAGATCACCTCCAGGCTGAAGAAGAAGGCGCGCGCAAAGTCGCCACGAGCCACGCCGTGAATCGACAGCGGTTGAAGAAGAAACAGACCGGCGAAGAGAGCGACAACGGTGATCAATAGTCCTATGCAAAGCAGGATGAACACCGGCCACGATGCGGTGACGGCGATATAGTAAGGTTCCCGCAGGTCGAAACGGGTTGCGCCAAGCTTGGCGACCGAGAACTTGCCCTGCTTGAGACGGACAACGCGGGCGCTACGCCCCGATTTCAACGTAATCACCGCAAATCCTTCCATCTCGCACTGGCGGGCCGGGATCACAGCCAGCGCGAGCGGGCCCGCAGAAAGGTGCAAGACGGCCAGCTAACCCCACCAATGCGAATTGAGAAGTTATCACGCCTTAGTAACCTTTCAAATATCATATCGCAGGTTACAATACGCAATCCTAACGCCGAAACCCGGCGCAGCGTAACCTTTAAAGGGATCGGAACATGTCCAAGGATGTCACTGTCGTCCTGACGCACGGCGCATGGGCTGACGGATCGAGCTGGAGCAAGGTCATCGTCGGCCTGCTGGCGAAGGGGATCGCCTCCATCGCCGCCCCGATCCCCCTGACCTCTTTCTCCAATGACGTCACCGCGCTGGATCAGGTGCTTGCGCGCGTCGAGGGCGACGTGGTGCTGGTCGGACATGCCTACGCCGGGGCGGTGATCGCCGCCGTGCGCGCCAAGCGGGTCAAGGCGCTTGTCTACATCTCGGCCCTGGCTCCTGACGAAGGCGAGACCGTCGCGGATGTTTTCCAGCGCGCCCAGCCTCACCCCAAGGCCCCCCGGGTCGCGCCGGACAGCCATGGTTGGATCTACTTGCCGGACATCGCCTTCACCGAGGCCTTCGCGCAGCACGCGTCGCCCGCGGAGCAGGCGGTGCTACGCGCCGTTCAGCGTCCGCTCTCGCCGGCCTGCATCATGGAGAAGGTCGGGCGCCCGCTCTGGAAGGACCTGCCGACCTGGTATCTGCTAGCCGAGGAAGATCGCATGATCGTGGCCGAAACCCAGCGGTTCATGGCCGATCGGATGCAGGCGCGCACCCGGACCCATCGCGTCGACCACACCCCAAGCGTCACCGCGCCCGATGTGTGCGTCGAGATCATCCTGGAGGCCGTGCAGGCGGTTCGGATGGAGGCCTGATCACGCGGACGGCCGGGGCGGAGCGACCACCATGGACGGGGGCCGGATGAGCACGGATCGTCTGGGGGCGTTCTCAGACGGCGTGATTGCGGTGATCATCACAATCATGGTGCTGGCGCTGAAGGCCCCGGACACTCCGACGTTCGCCGCCCTCGTTCCGCTCTGGCCGACCGCCGTCAGCTATGCGGTGAGCTATCTGTTCATCGCCATCATCTGGGTGAACCATCATCACCTGCTTCGCTTCGTGGCCTATCCGACGACACGGCTGATCTGGTTCAACTTCGCCCATCTTTTCCTGGTCTCGCTTGTCCCGTTTGCGACCCAGTGGGTGGCGAACAGCCGCCTGGCCTCGACGCCGGTGATCTTCTACGCGCTGGTGTTTGTCTGCGTGGACCTCGCCTACCTCGCCTTTGAGCACGAGGTGATGGTTCAAGCCGATTGCAGCGCGGTCCCTGAGATGGCGAAGGCCAAGGCGCATCGCCGGTCCGTCCTGACCCTGGCGATCTTCGGCGTTGCAGCATGCGCCGCCGTCGTCGCCCCCCTGGTCGGCATGGGGCTGATCTGCGCGGCGCTGTCGCTCTTCATCAAACCTGAAATGCCGGGAGTGTGCATCGCAAAGCCGATACCGGACGCCGAGATCGAGCCCCCTCCCCCCAGCTCCTAAGGAACCGACTCTGCGCCCCCTTCCCTGGCCAGGATGACGGAGAACCATCCGTTCGGGTCCGTCCAATCGGCGATCGGCGTCCAGCCGCCCGCGCGCAGCAGCAGGCTCGCATCCCGCGGCCCGTATTTGAAGCTGTTCTCGGTATGGATGGTCTCACCGGCGGCCATGGCGAACGGCCTGGCGTCCACCGTGAACTCGACATCACGCGTCGCTTCCAGATGCATTTCGATCCGCGCCTGCGCGTCATTCCAGCGGACCTGATGGCGAAACGCCTCCACCGGGATGGTCGCGCCCAGTTCGCGGTTGATGCGCTCCAGCAGATTGAGGTTGAATGCGGCCGTGACCCCCGCCGCGTCGTCATAGGCGGGCGTCAGGATCTCGGCCGGCTTGATGCGATCGATCCCGATCAGCAGCATGGCGTCCTGGCCTAGCGTCGCCGCCATCGTCCGCAGCAGATCCACCGCCTTGGCCGGGCTGAGGTTGCCGATGGTGGAGCCCGGGAAGAAGCCGAGCCGCGGCTTGCGATTGATCTCTTCAGGCAGGCGCAAGGGCTGGGTGAAATCGCCTTCGACCGGCCGGATCGGCAGGTCAGGGAACGCCAGGGCCAGCCCCGCGACGGCTTCCCGCAGGAACGCACCGGAGATGTCGATGGGGACGTAGACGGCGGGCGCGATGGCCGACAGCAGCAAGGGGGTCTTGCTCGAAGACCCGGACCCGAACTCCACCACCGAGCGGCCCGGCCCCACCAGCCCGGCGATCTCAGGGGCCGCCGCCTGCAGGATCGCACGCTCGGTGCGGGTGGGATAATATTCCGCGACGTTGGTTATGGCCTCGAACAGCGCCGAACCGCGATGATCGTAGAACCATCGCGGCGGGATCGCCCGCCGCTCACGCGCCAACCCCGACAGCACATCGGCTCGAAACGCCGGATCGACATCGGCTGCGCAAGGCTGCAGGGCTGTAGCGGACGCCATCTTGATCGGAACTCCATACTTGAGCGCGGGCGACAGGGCCGTCCGCGGATATCAGGATGAAAGGCTGGCCATCTTCCGCGTCACGCCGAGACCGGATTGGGGGGCCGGCTCAGGCCGAGCCGATCACGCAGCGTCCCCGGCGCGTACCGGGTCCGCGTCAGGCCACGGCGTTGCAGTTCCGGGACCACCAGGGTGACGAAGTTGGTCATGTCGTCGGGCAGCAATGGGAACATCAATGCAAACCCGTCGGCGGCGCCGGCCCTGTACCAGGCCTCCATCTCATCGGCGATATCGCCCGGGGTTCCCGCCATCACCGGCGCGGTCCCCGCGTTCGAGATCCTGCGGGCGATCTCGCGGATGGTGAGGCCCTCGCGGTCGAACGCCTGCAACCGTTCCAGGTTGGTGCGCTGGCCGTCATAGGTCGCCGGATCCGGCAACGGCGGCAACCGGCCGTCGATCGGATATTTGGACAGGTCCAGTCCGCACCAGCTGGAGACCAGGTCGACCCCGACCCGCTCGGGCGTCAGCTCTTCCAGCGCGCTCCGCTTCTCCTCCGCCTCGGCGCGCGATCGGGCGACGATCGGCAGAATGCCGGGCAGCACCTTGAGGTCGGAGGGTTTGCGGCCATTGCGGGCCAGGCGCTCATCGAAATCCAGCCGGTAGCGCTGGCCGTCCTCGATGGTTCGGGTCAGAGCGAAATTGAGGTCGGCGTGGGCGGCCGCGAGGGTCTTGCCGTCGTTGGACGAACCCGCCTGCACGATCACCGGATAACCCTGCACGGGCCTTGGCACGTTCAGCGGCCCGCGGACCTTGAAGTACTTGCCGGCGTGCTCGATGCGATGCACCCGGCGGGGGTCGGCGAACATCCCGCTGTCCTTGTCCAGCAGCAGGGCCTCGTCCTCCAGGCTGTCCCACAGCGCCTTGGCCACTTCGAGGAACTCGGCCGCCCGTTCATAGCGGGTCGCGTGCTCGATATTGCCGTCCCGCCCGAAGTTCATCGCCTCTTCCGGCATGGCCGAGGTGACGACGTTCCAGCCGGCCCTCCCCCCGCTCAAATGATCGAGCGAGGCGAAATAACGGGCGATATTATAGGGTTCGCTGTAGGACGCGGACGCCGTGGCGATCAGGCCGATATGGCGGGTCACCCCCGCCAGCGCCGAAAGCAGGGTGATCGGCTCCAGCCGCGCGTTGGCGTAGTGGGCGACGTTGCTCTCGTAGGTGTCCCACATGGCCACGTGGTCGGCGACAAAGATGGCGTCCATCCGCGCCGCCTCGGCGGCCTGGGCCATGCGCCGATAGTAATCCAGACCGAATATCTCCCGGCCCGGCGCGTGGGGATGGCGCCAGGACATGCGATGATCGCCCTGCGGGTTGAAGAAGAAGGCCGTGAGGATCATCGGCGTGCGCGTCATGACCAGCTCTTGGAATTAAGGCGGCGGGCACAGATCTCCGCGGACGCAAGACCGGCGACGACTGAACCCAACTGGACCGTTTCAGTGCGAAGACGGAGCCCCAGGAAGGTTTCGATGGCCCGGGCGATCTCCGCGCCATGGGTCTCCAGGGCGAAATGGCCCGTGGGAAAGAAGTGGACCTCCGCGTCAGGCGCATCGCGCCGGAAGGCCAGAGCGCCCGCCGGCAGGAAGTAGGGATCCTTGTCTCCCCACACCGCCAGCACCGGCGGCCGATGTTCGCGCAGATAGGCCTGGAATTGCGGGTAGAGCGCGACGTTGGCGCCGTAGTCGGTGAAGAGGTCGAGCTGGACCTCATGGGCCCCCGGCCGCGCCAGGTAGAGGTCGTCGAGCGCCGGCCCATCAGGCGAGACCCGGCCCGGGTCGTCCACGCCTTGCAGGTACTGGTAGCGCGTCGCGTCCGGCGTGAAGGCCGCCCGCAGGGATTCCCTGTAGGCCTGGGTGGGTGCGGCCCAGTACGACTTCATGGCGTCCCAGCCCGCGCTCAGGCCTTCCTCGTAGATGTTGCCGTTCTGGGAGATGAGCGCGGTGATCCGCTCGGGATGCTGCAAGGCCAGGCGAAGGCCGACGGGCGCGCCATAGTCGAACACATACAGTGCAAACCGCGGCAGGCGGACGACCTCGGTGAACCGCCCGATCACCCTGGCCAGGTTCTCGAAGCTATAGGCGAAGGCTCCGTCCAGCGGCATGGCCGACTGGCCAAAACCCGGCAGGTCCGGCGCGACCACATGATAGCGATCGGCCAGCATCGGGATCAGATCACGGAACATATGCCCGGACGTGGGAAACCCGTGCAACAGCAGCAGGGTCGGGCGGCCCCGGCTTCCCGCCTCGCGGTAGAAAACCTCCACGCCGTCCACATCGATACGCCGGTAGGCGACTTGGGTCATCGCACCCTCCAAGGATCCATGGGTGAAGCGGTCAGATCGACCGGGTCTCGCCTCCGTCCATGCGAAGGACAGAACCGGTCATCCATCGCGCCGGCGGCGAGACCAGATAGGCCATCAGGTTCGCGATCTCTTCCGGCGTTCCGTACCGGCCGATACCGGCTTTCATCAGCAGGGTCGCCTTCGCAGCCTCGACGCCGACGTCGTGGGCCGCCGCCCACGCCTGGATCATGCCCATGCGCCGGTCGGTCATCACCGCACCGGGCGACACCGCGTTCACCTGGACGCCATCGGCGATCCCACGGTCGGCGAAGGCCTTCATCATGGCCTCGATGGCCGCGTTGATGGTCCCCACCGCGGCCTGGGCCGCCGTCGGGGCGTCCGCCGTGGCCCCCGATATCAGCACCACAGATCCCCGCGCCGCCTTCAGCGCGTCCCACGCCCGCAAGGTCAGGCGGCGCGCGCCGTGGAATTTGAGCGCGAACGCCGCGTCCCACTGGGCGTCGTCCATCTGGAACAGATCGAGGCCCGGGACCGCCCCGGCGATATTGAGCAAGGCGTCGATCCGCCCCGCCGCTTCCAGGGTCCTGGCGACAACCTGTTCCGGAGCCGCCGGCGTGCTCAGGTCCCCGGCGAGCGCGAGGGGCTCGGCCCCGGCCGCACGGACCTGATCGGCGACCGCATCGAGTTCCGACAGGCGACGCGCCACCAGCACCACGGTGGAAAAGTCCTGCGCCAGGCGTAGCGCCGTCGCCCGGCCAATTCCGGAACTCGCCCCCGTAACAATGGCGACCGACTTCGACATTTGCCGTCTCCTTCAAATCAGGTTCGCACCGGCCGGGCGCAATCCCGGCCCGGATCTTCATGACCTGGGCGAGGATTGCATTCGGGGATGGCTAGGCTTTCAGGAAATCGCGGATCGCCGCCGCAATTTGCGTTGCGTGGGTCTCCAGCGCGAAGTGGCCAGTGTCGAAGAACTTCACCACCGCTCCAAAGATATCGCGCTTGAACGCCTCGGCGCCCGGCTGCAGAAAGAAGGGATCGTTCCGGCCCCACACCGCCAGGAGCGGCGGTTGCTTGGTGCGAAAATACTCCTGGAACTTCGGATACAGGGCGACATTGGACTTGTAGTCGCCGAACAGGTCGAGTTGTACGTCGTGAGCGCCGGGGCGCGCGAGATAGAAGTTGTCCAGGCTATAGCCATCCGGCGACACGACGGACACGTCCGAGACGCCGTGGGTGTATTGCCAGTAAGTGGTTTGAGGCGCGAGGAAATCGCGCAGGGCGTTGCGGTTGGCCTCGGAGTTGTCCTGCCAATAGGCGCGGATGGGGTTCCAGCCGTCGCTCAAGCCTTCCTCGTAAGCGTTGCCGTTTTGCGAAATGATCGCGGTGATACGCTCCGGATGCTTGGCCGCAAGCCGGAAACCGGTCGGAGCGCCGTAGTCGAACACGTAGACCGCGTACTTGTCGAAGCCCACGACCTCAGTAAACCGATCGATCTTCTCCGCGATCGTCTCGAAGGTGTAGCGGAAGGTCTTGTGATCGGGCATGTCCGACTGACCAAAGCCCGGCAGGTCCGGCGCGATGATATGGAAGCTGTCGGCCAGCAGCGGGATCAGGTCCCGAAACATGTGGCTCGCGGTAGGAAAGCCGTGCAGCAGCAGCAGCTTCGGCGCGCCCTTCTTACCCGCCTCCCGGTAGAAGATATTGAACCCGTCGACGTCGACCTTGGCGTAGCTGACCGCGCCCATCTGAAGCTCCTCCGGCTTTTGCATAACCGCTTTAGAACGAGTTAATGGGTTACATTTGGGACGATAACTTGTCAACCCCCACTTGGGTGGTTATTCCATCACCCTTCCCGGCAGGCCGCTATATGTCCCGGAGCGCAAGGGATTCGCTAGCCGTCTGAATTGCCTCCCGAATGCTCGGGATCAGGTTATTCAGCGTCGCCCGTTTGCGCCGACACACGCTCGACCACCGAAAATTCCCATTCGGACCGGTTACGAACATCTCCGGAGGTGGAGCGAGCCGCTGGACGCGACGGCGGCGCCTGACGACCATCTCTTTTGTCGCGGGAACAGCCCGAGCTCGTCGGCGTTCTCCCCGCATATCCCATCGAAATAACCCTTCGAGACATGCCTCATAGGTTATTTCCGAGCTCATATCCCGAGGAGAGGCGTCATGACCGATCGGCCCCTGATCGTTTTCGATGTGAATGAGACCCTGCTGGATCTCGAGACCATGGCGCCTATCTTCGAGCGGGTATTCAAGGACAGTGGGGCGATGCGGCTGTGGTTCGCCAACCTGATCCTCTATTCCTGCGCCCTGACCGTGGCCAACGCCTACGTGCCCTTCACCGAGATCGGCGGGGCGGTCATGCAGATGCTGGCCAAGACCAAGGGCATCGAGATTTCCGAGGCGGACAAGACGGAGCTGACCAACACCTTCGCCGCCATGCCGCCGCACCCCGAGGCGCCCGCCGCCCTGCGCAAGCTGCGCGCCGCCGGCTTCCGCCTGTTCACCCTGACCGACAACCTGTTGGAGATCCAAGGCCGCCAGCTGGAGCATGGCGGCATCATCGATCTGTTCGAACGGCGCTTCAGCGTCGATCAGGAGGTGCGCCGTCACAAGCCCGCGCCGGAGGCCTACGCCTACGTCACTAGGATGCTGGACGTTAAGCCCGCGCAGATGTGCCTGATCGCCAGCCATACCTGGGACACGCTGGGCGCGGTGGCGGCCGGCTGGCAGGCGGCGCTGATCAAGCGGGTCGGCAACGATGTCCTGAGCGTCGGACCGCAGCCGAACTACGTCGGCCAGGACCTCGACGACGTCGCCGATCAACTGATCGCACGATACCCCGCCGGATCGTGAGGTTCCGATAGCCCCCCTCACCGGGACGTTGTGCGGGCGGCCGGAAGGACGGCGTGACCCGGCGCGGCCAAGCCTAACCTTGGCCGTGCTGCTATGCTGGGCTCATGTC
>JBARAK010000062.1:0-6087 GCA_049791955.1 Caulobacteraceae bacterium | reverse complement strand
CGTCGGGGCTCGCGCCCAACATGATCGACCGGCTGGCGCTGGATGCGGGACGCGTGGGCGCGGTGACGGCGGCGCTGCGCACCGTGGCGGCCATTCCCGATCCGGTCGGTGCGGAGATGGCGCGCTGGACCCGGCCGAACGGGCTGGACTTTACCCGGGTGAGGACCCCGATCGGGGTGGTGGCGGTGATCTACGAGGCCCGGCCGAACGTCACCGCCGACGCCGCCGCCCTATGCCTGCGGGCCGGCAATGCGACCATCCTGCGCGGAGGTTCGGAAAGCCTCCGCTCCAACCTGGCCATCCATGCCGCGTTGGCGAAGGGGCTGGCGGCTGGGCGACTGCCGGCCGACTGCATCCAGATCGTGCCTAGCACCGACCGTGCGGCAGTCGGCCACCTGCTGTCAGGGCTCGACAAGACCATCGACCTGCTGATCCCGCGCGGTGGCCGCAGCCTGGTGGAGCGGGTGCAGGCGGAGGCGCGGGTCGCGGTGCTGGGCCACCTCGAGGGTCTTTGCCACACCTATGTCCATGCCGCCGCCGATGCGGACAAGAGCCGGGCGATCGTGGTCAACGCCAAGCTGCGCCGGACCTCGGTCTGCGGTTCGACCGAGACCCTGCTGATCGACGCCGCCGCGGCCGCCCGGCTGCTGCCCGGCATCGCGGCCGACCTGAGGGCCGGTGGTTGCGAACTGCGCGGCGACGCCCGCGCCCGTTCGCTGGTTCCCGGCATGGGGCCGGCGGGGGAGGCGGACTGGCGCACGGAATATCTGGCGCCGATCCTGTCGGTGCGCGTGGTCGACGGCGTGGATGAGGCGGCCGCGCACATCGCCGCCTATGGGTCCGGTCACACCGACGCGATCCTCACCGAGGATGCCGCCGCCGCCGATCGCTTCGTCCAGCTGGTCGACAGCGCCATCGTGCTGGTGAACGCCTCGACCCAGTTCGCTGACGGCGGCGAATTCGGGTTTGGGGCCGAGATCGGCATCTCCACCGACCGACTGCACGCCCGCGGCCCGGTCGGGGCGGAGCAACTCACGACCTACAAATACGTGGTGCGGGGAACCGGCCAGGTCAGGCCCTGAACGGGAAAAGGCGGCGGATAAATCCGCCGCCTTCGCCTTAGGTCGAAAACGCGAGGTCCGAGAACCTAGCAGTTGTAATACATGTCGAATTCGACGGGGTGCGGGTGCAACTGCAGCCGTGCGACTTCTTCCATCTTCAGCTCGATGTAGGCGTCGATGAAGTCGTCGCTCATGACGCCGCCCTTTTTCAGGAAGGCGCGGTCCTTGTCGAGGTTCTCCAGGGCTTCGCGCAGCGAGCCGCAGACTTCCGGAACCTTCTTCTGCTCGCGGGGCGGCAGGTCGTACAGGTTCTTGTCCATGGGCTGGCCCGGATCGATCTTGTTCTCGATCCCGTCGAGGCCCGCCATCAGCAGGGCGACGAAGGTCAGGTAGGGGTTGCCCATGGGGTCGGGGAAGCGGACCTCGATGCGCTTGGCCTTGGGCGAGGATACCCACGGAATACGGATCGAGGCGGAGCGGTTGCGGGCCGAATAGGCCAGCTTCACCGGCGCTTCGTAGCCAGGGACCAGGCGCTTGTAGCTGTTGGTGGTGGAGTTGGCGAAGGCGTTGATGGCCTTGGCGTGCTTGATGATGCCGCCGATGTAATACAGGCAGGTTTCCGACAGGCCGGAGTACTTGTCGCCGGCGAACAGCGGCTTGCCGTCTTTCCAGATCGACTGGTGGCAGTGCATGCCCGAACCGTTGTCGCCGAAGTAGGGCTTGGCCATGAAGGTCGCGGTCTTGCCGTAGGCCGCCGCCACGTTGTGGATGACGTACTTATAAAGCTGCATCCGGTCGGCCATGGTCAGCAGGTCGGAGAAGGTCAGGCCGAGCTCGTGCTGGGCGGGCGCCACCTCGTGGTGGTGCTTTTCCGGCTTCATGCCGAGCTCTTCCATCACCGACAGCATCTCGCCGCGCAGGTCCTGGGCGCTGTCGACGGGATTGACGGGGAAGTAGCCGCCCTTGGGGCCCGGGCGGTGACCCATGTTGCCTTCGTCGTAGGCGCGGTCGGTGTTGGCGGGCAGTTCGACCGAATCGAAGCTGTAGCCGGTCTTGTGCGGGGCGGTGGACCACTTCACGTCGTCGAACACGAAGAACTCGGCCTCGGGGCCGAAATAGACCTGATCGCCCACGCCGGCCGACTTCACGTAGTTCAGCGCCGCCTTGGCGATCGAGCGCGGGTCGCGGTTATAGGGCTCGCCCGAATCGGGGTTCAGCACGTCGCAGAACAGGAACAGGGTGGTCTGCTGGTAGAACGGGTCGATGTAAGCCGTGCTCAGATCGGGCCGCAGCAGCATGTCGGACTCGTTGATCGCCTTCCAGCCGGCGATCGAGGAGCCGTCGAACATGGTGCCTTCGGTCAGGAAATCGTCGTCGACCAAGCTGAGGTCGAAGGTCACGTGCTGCATCTTCCCGCGGATGTCGGTGAAGCGCAGGTCGACGTACTTGACGTCCTTTTCCTTGATCTGGGCGTGAATTTCTTCGGGCGTCATCTAAAACTCCAGCGTGGTCTTGCAACGGAAGCGAGCGGGGCCGCCGTGGCCCCGCCCGTGAAGGAAGGTGGTCCGGCGCGCGGTCAGTCGTGCATCGCCTCGCCGTGCAGCGCAAGGTCCAGACCGTACACTTCGTCCTCTTCGTTGACCCGGAGGCCCGTGGTGAACTTGCAGATCATCAGGATCAGGAACGTCATCACCCCCGACCAGACGATGGTGCCCACGCACCCTTCGAACTGGGCCAGCACCCCGTGTCCCTTCGGCAGGGTGTTGATGCTGGCGTCGGCGAACACCCCGGTCAGCATCGCGCCGATGAAGCCCCCGACCCCATGGACGCCAAAGGCATCCAGGCTGTCGTCGTACTTGAGGGCGTTCTTCAGGAACACCGCCGAGCAATAGCAGATCGCCCCGGCGATCAGTCCGATCCACAGCGCGCCGCAGGGGGTCACGAAGCCGGAGGCCGGGGTCACCGCCACCAGTCCCGCCACCGCGCCCGAAGCCAGGCCTAGCAAGGTGGGCTTCTTGCGATGGAACCACTCCACCGCCATCCAGGCGATGGTGGCTGCGGCGGTGGCGATCTGGGTGTTGGCCATGGCCACGCCGGCCAGGGCGTTGGCGCCTGTGGCCGATCCCGCGTTGAAGCCGAACCAGCCCACCCAAAGCAGGCTGGCGCCGATCATGGTGTAGACGAGGTTGTTGGGCGCCATGTTGTCGTGGCCCAGGCCCCGCCGCTTCCCCACCACCAGGGCGCAGACCAGGCCCGCCACGCCGGCGTTGACGTGCACCACCGTGCCACCGGCGAAATCCATCACGCCAAGCCCGCCAAGGAAGCCGCCGCCCCACACCCAGTGGGCGATGGGCGCGTAGACCACCAGCGACCAGAGCGTGGTGAACAGCAGCAGGGCGGAGAACTTGAACCGCTCGGCGAACGCGCCGCAGATCAGGGCGGGCGTGATGATCGCGAAGGTCATCTGGTACATCATGTAGACGTACTCAGGGATGGTCAGCGTCGCCCCGGCGATGGTGTAGCTCTTGGTCATGGAGATCTGTTTGAGGAACAGATTCCCCAGCCCGCCCCACCAGGCGTTGGCGGCGGCGCTGGCGTTGGTGCCGAGCGCCATCGAATAGCCGGCGATGAACCAGGTCAGGGTCACCACCGCGGTGATGGCGAAGGACTGGGCCACGGTGGCGATGACGTTCTTCTTGCGCACCATGCCGCCGTAGAACAGCGCCAAGCCCGGTATGGTCATCATCAGCACCAGGGCGGTGGAGACCAGCATCCAGGCGGTGTCGCCGGTGTCGACCTTCAGGGCAGGTGGCGAAGCCGCGGCCTGGGCCGCCGCGATCGAAGGCGATAGCCAGAGCGCGAGCATGGCGGTGGAGACGAACCCGATGGCGCGACGAGCCAGGGGCGTGGCGAAGGCTTTGCGATGCATGGGACCGTCCGGACTTAGAGGGCGCCGGCGCCGGTTTCGCCGGTGCGGATGCGCACGGCTTGCTGGACCTCCATGACGAAGATCTTCCCGTCGCCGATCTTGCCGGTCATGGCTGCGGCGCGGATCAGTTCGACGGTGCGGTCGGCCAGGTCGTCGGGCACCACCACCTCGATCTTCACCTTGGGCAGGAAATTCACCGCGTATTCCGCTCCGCGGTAGATTTCGGTCTGGCCTTTCTGTCGGCCGTAGCCGCGCACCTCGGTGATGGTCAGGCCTTCGATTCCGCCCGCTGTAAGAGCCTCGCGGACATCGTCGATCTTGAACGGCTTGATCACCGCCATGATCAGCTTCATCGCTGCAGTTTCCCCCGACAGAAACAAGCAGCCGCATGCCGCCGCTCTGGGATGGGAGCCTCCTACAGGACCGGGCCGCCACCCCACGCCCGCCGTAATGCGTGCATAAAGATTCGCAGTGACGCGCATAAATTTCATGCATATTGAGTGCTGATTGCCCAATATATATGCCGTTGCGCGGTCCGCGGCTGCGCATTTCGATGACATCGCGCAGCGTCGCCGCAGGAGCATTAGGCGTGAAGCGAGGAGGAACCAGACCCTTGCCGCAGCCAGATCCCCAAGGTCCCGAACAGCGGGCGCTTCGCGCGGCCGCCTTCGATGGCGCGCCCTGGCCGATCCTTGTTCTGTCAGCGAATGGTGTGTTGAAGGCCGCCAACGAAGCGGCGGAGATGCTGTTCGGCCAGGCCCTCGCGGCCCTGTCCCGCAGGGGGCTGGCGGAGCTCACCCGCGACGGCGAACTGATTCGCCTGTTCAACCAGGCTGTGGCCGAAGACGGCTTCGTCCACCATGGGGGCGTCGAGGTCGGTTTCGCGGGCGCGGCGACCTTCGAGGCCGAGGTGACCTTCAGCCTCCTGCCATCCGGCGACGTGCTCGGCGCCTTCTATCTCGAAAGCCAGGGCAGCAAGCGGGAACGCGCGAGCGAAGCCCTGCGCTCGGTCGCGGGCATGGGGCGCACCCTGGCGCACGAGATCAAGAATCCGTTGGCGGGCATCCGGGGCGCCGCTCAATTGCTGAAGCTGGGCGCCAGTCCGGCGGACGCGCCCCTGGCCCAGGTGATCGTCGACGAGACCGATCGCATCCGCCGGCTGGTCGATCAGGTCGAAGCGTTCTCGGACGAACGGACGGCTCCCAAGGTCCCGCTCAACATCCACCGTATCCTCGATCGGGTCCGGACGCTCTCCGCCAGCGCGTTCGATGGTCAAGTGGCCTTCGTCGACAGCTACGACCCTTCGCTGCCCAGGGTGCTCGGCGACGAGGACCAACTTGTCCAGATTTTCCTCAATCTGGTGAAGAATGCAGCCGAGGCGGCGCTGGAGCGTCGCGACAATCAAGGGCAGGTCCGGATATCCACTGCCTATCGGATGGGCAGCCGGCTGCGCACCGCTGCACAGGAATGGCTCAGCACGCCGCTTGAAGTGCGAATCCAGGACAATGGGCCGGGCGTGCCGGCGGATCTCCGTCATCGCCTGTTCGATGCGTTCGTCACCACCAAGGATCGGGGCATGGGCCTTGGCCTCACGCTCGTGGCCAAGCTGGTCCACGCCCATGACGGCCTGATCGAGTTCGAGTCCGAGCCCGGCCGGACCGTCTTCCACGTCCTGCTGCCGATCGCTCCGGCCGAAACAACCTAACGGGAGTCCCAGACTTGAACGTGCCCCAGAAGGTCCTGATCGCCGACGACGACACGTCCATCCGGCTCGTGCTCAGCCAGGCGTTCACCCGCGCTGGCTTCCAGGTGCGCGCGACCGGCTCGGCCGCCACCCTGCTGAAGTGGGTGTCGGACGGGGAGGGCGACTTGGTGATCACCGACGTGGTCATGCCCGACGAGAACGCGTTCGACGTGCTGCCCCGGCTGCGCAAGATGCGCCCGCAGCTGCCCGCCATCGTCATGAGCGCCCAGAACACCCTGCTGACCGCGGTGAGCGCGGCCCAGATCGGCGCCTTCGACTATGTGCCCAAGCCTTTCGACCTGGACGAGATGGTCAGCGTGGCGCGCCGCGCCCTGGCGCGGCCCGCCGACGCC
>JBARAK010000061.1:0-30983 GCA_049791955.1 Caulobacteraceae bacterium | reverse complement strand
GGCTGAAAGCGACGCCCGCGCCGGCCCCGCAGGCGGCTCCGCCAAGGACGCACGCAAGACCGCCGCCGAAGCCCGCGCCAGGGTGGCGCCGCTCCGCCGTGAGGTGGAGGCGATCGAAAAGCGCATGGAGACCCTGAACAGGAAGATCGCTGAGACGGACGCGGCGCTGGCCGACCCCTCCCTGTTCACCCGCGACGCCGCCAAGGCGGTCACGTTGGGCAAAGCCCGCGCCGAAGCCGCCGACCGGCTTGAAGCGGCGGAACGGGAATGGATGGAGGCGGCCGAGGCTTACGAGACGGCCAAGGTCGAGGCCGGGGTCTAGCAATGGACCGGGCCGTTCCGCGCTTCGTGGCGGTGATCGGCTTGCACGGCAGCGCCTCGACGTGGCTGTTCAACGTGGCGCGCGAGCAGCTATCGGCCGCCTACGGGGTCGACGCGGTCCACGCATTCTCCACCGAAAGGACTGCGGAGGGCCTTGGCGACCCGAGGTGCATCGGCCGCCACGTGGTGTGGAAGCTGCACATCGGCGATCCGGCCTGGGACGGCCTCTCGCATCTGGCGCGCCCGATCGTACTGGTGAGCCTGCGCGATCCGCGCGACGCCCTGCTCTCGTTCATGCGCCGTTTCGAACCCTCGTTCGAGCGGGCCGTGGAGGTGCTCCAGCGGGATTGCCGTCGCGCGCGATCAGCGGTTGAATCCGGCGGCTTGGCCCTGCGCTACGAAGACGGCTTCATGGCTGACCGCACGGCGCCCGACCGGATCGCGCAGCGCCTCGGCCTCGATCTGCCGGCCGAGGTCCTGGACGCCATCTTTGCGCGCTACGCGACCGAGGCGGTGCGTGACTTCGCGGGGCGGCTGGCGACACTGCCGCCAGGACGACTGGCCGGGGACCCGGCGGGCGACCTGTACGACACCGTCACCCACATCCACGCCGGGCATGTGGGCGAGGCCCGGGCCGGCGCCTGGCGCGAACGACTGAGCCCCGATCAGTCGCGCTACGCGGAGGCCGTCTTCGCCCCCTTCCTGCAACGATTCGACTATCCCCGTTGAAGAGGGCCGGAGGGTCTCTTCAGATGCAGAGCCACAGAGCCATGACGAGTTCGGCATGGCCGGCCACCCCGGCCTTGGCGTAGATGCTGGCGAGTTGGCTGCGCACGGTCGGCATCCGTATACCGCGCTGGACGGCGTGCTCGCCCGGCGAGAGGCCGCGCATGAGGGATTCAGCCAAGGCGCATTCCGCCGGCGTAAGTGCGTAGGCTTGGCAGGCGACCTGGAGATTGCGCTTCAGCCGCGCCTCGAAGTGGCGCAGCCGCAGACAAGCGAAACGATCTTCGCCGACCTCCAGGCTGTCGATCAGCACACGAGCGAGGCCGGCGTCGCGCCGAAGCGTCAGGGTATGGGGCGCACCCGGGTGCGAGCAGGCCCGCTCCACCGCATGGCGAAACTCGGCGGTCGCCACGGTGTTCGACGGGCAGAGCCGTCCGTTCCTCACCGCAAGCGGCCCCCCTTCCGCGAGCAGGTCCGTCCCGGCTCCGTTCAGCATCTGAAGCCCGCAATCGGCCGAAACGACGAAGACGGCGTCGGTTTCCGCATCGACAAGCCGTTCCGCCAGTTCCGCCCGGGTCCAGGCCTCCCCACGGCTTTCAAACGGTGAAACCGAACAAGCCTGTCGCCATGGCTCCGCCGATCTCTGCTCCGGCCAGACGCCGTCCAGGACGTCCATCGGACTTTTGTCCGAAGGACGTCGGCTCCACGACAGGCCGCTAAACGTTACGACCTGGGTGCGCCCGCTCAGGGCGTCCGTTCCAGCAGCCATATCGTCTTTCCCTGGTTGGAACCCCTCTTGATCCGATGAGCCGCCGGCGCACCGGACGGCCCGGAAGCGGCGTCCGTTCAGCGCGTGTTATCGGCGACCATGAAGTCGCTCGACAGCCCGGCGACCTGCGTGAGCATGGGTTCGTCGACGTCCCTGACCGCCGAAATGAGGGCGAAGTGGGCGCACCGGTGATCGTCGAGCCTGATGCTGAGATCCATCGTGCCGCTATCGCAGGCCTTCCTGGCGACGATACGCAGACGCTCATGGAAAGCGCTCGTCGAGCCCCAGTCGTGGAAGTCGACGCCCATGGTGGAGACCCTGATGGAGGTAGGGACGCGTTCCCCCATCCCTGACCAACTCGCCACCACCACGGTGTGGAGCCGCGCCTTCGGCTCGCTCATCGTCTGCGCGCCCACCGACGTCGCCAAAAGCATGACGCCAAAAGCCAAACCCGTTGTACGGAGCATTTTCATGTCCTCCCTGTTCGGGAAGATATTCATAGGCCCGCACCTTCCGACCGTCTTCATTCGCCTTGATGATCGGGGCGACATTTGGCCTTAAATTTCGTTCATGATATAATTTTAATAACACGACAATGCGTTGAAGAGTAAAAAGAACAACCAATATCTGAACATCAACTTTCCCGCCCCGGGGAATTGCTCAGTGATGTGACGAAATACTCAGCATCGCTGAAGCGGGCAGGCATCAACCCAGGCATACCGTCCGATATGAGAACGCGCAGCCCGGCTCCGTTACGCCTGCTTGCGCCAGGCGCCTTCTTCGGACTGCTTCCAATAGGCGACCTCATGCCCCGCGGCCTTGACCTCGCGCCAGCGGCCCCGCGCGGCGGCGACCGCGCCCTCGTCGCGGCCGTCAAACAGGATCAGGCAGCGGGCGTAGGCGTCGAGCGCGCCGGGTTCGGCGTCGTCCAGCAGGAACAGGGCCTGGGCGCCGTTGAGGTTCTCGCCGGTCATGGACAGCAGCACGGGCTGCCGGTCGGCCTGGGGCTCGTCCGCACGGCCGTGGGGCAGGAAACTGTCGGGCCGGTAGGTCCAGAGCCAACCGTCCAGATGCTCGATCCGGTTCCGGTCGCCGCTCCTCACCAGTGCTCGCCAGCCCCGCCCCAGGGTCTTTTCCAGCAGTTCTGGCAAGGCCTGGTCCAGCCCGGTGCGCTCCAGGTGGTAGAACCAGACCTCGCAGCCCATCGCATCCCCTTCAAGATCGAGCGCAACCGCCGCCGAAACCGGCGACCCGCGCTCCGGCGTCAGTCCTCGAAGTTGTCGGCCACCAGCCGGTCCAGCAGGCGCACGCCGAAGCCGGTCGCTCCATCGGGGATGGTCGAGATCGAAGAGGGCTTCTTCCAGGCGGTCGAGGCGATGTCCAGGTGCGCCCAGGGTACACCGTTGACGAACTTCTGCAGGATCAGCGCAGCCGTGATCGAGCCCGCCGGCCGGCCGCCGATATTCTTCATATCCGCCGCCATGCTGTCGAACTGCTTCTCGTAAGCTGCGGGCAGCGGCAGTCGCCACAGGTTGTCGCCCGTAGCCTTGGAGGCGGCCAGGAGTTGCTCCGACAGGACGTCGTCGTTGGAGAACAGGCCAGCGTAGTCGTTGCCCAGCGCGATGATGATCGCGCCGGTCAGGGTGGCCAGATCGATCATGAACTTCGGCTTGAAGCGATCCTGGCAGTACCAGAGCGCGTCGGCCAGCACGAGGCGGCCCTCGGCGTCGGTGTTGATCACCTCGATGGTCTGGCCGGACATGGAGGTGACGATATCGCCGGGACGGACAGCCATGCCATCGGGCATGTTCTCGACCAGACCCAGGACGCCGATGGCGTTGACCTTGGCCTTACGGCCAGCCAGCGCGTGCATCAGGCCGGCGACCGCGCCGGCGCCGCCCATGTCCCATTTCATGTCCTCCATGCCCTCGGCCGGCTACAGCGAGATGCCGCCGGTGTCGAAGCACACGCCCTTGCCGATGAAAGCGACCGGCTGGGCCGCCGGGTCGGCCGCGCCCTTCCATTGCATCACCACGAGCTGGCTCTCGCGCGCACTGCCCTGTCCCACGCAGAGCAGCGACCCCATGCCGAGCTCTTTCATCTCGGTCTCGCCCAGCACCTCCACGGTGACGCCGAGCGCCTCCAGCGACTTGACCCGCAGGGCGAACTCCGCCGGGTAGAGGATGTTGGCGGGTTCGGACACCAGGTCGCGGGTGAAGCTCACCCCATCCGCCAGTGCGGAGAGCGGCGCATAGGCCGCCCGCGCCACCACCGGATCGGCGGCGAGGACCAGGGTGCTTTCGATCGAGGGCTTCTGCTCCGCCTTTTCCTTGGTGCGGTAACGATCAAAGCGGTAAGCGCCCAGCCGCACGCCGAACGCGGCGTGGGCGGCCTGCTCGGCGCCGAGATCGGACACGTCCATGACCAGGCCGGTCAGGCCGGTCACCTTGACCGCGCTGTAGGCCGAAGCCGCGGCCTGCTCGACCACCCGTTCATCAAGCGCATCCCGCGCGCCCGCGCCCACCAGCACGATGCGGCCGGCGGTCGACCCGGCCGGAGCGATGAGATCGAGCGTCTGACCCTTCGATCCCTTGAAGCGGCTGGCGGCGATCGCCCGGGTCAAGGCGCCTTCGGTCGTCAGGTCGAGGGCGGCGGCCGGGCCAGCCAGGGCGCCGCCTTCGAAGACCAGCAGCGCCAGGGCGGTCTCGGCGGAAAGGGCCTGTCCGGCGGCGGCGAAATCGATGTTCATGCGCGATCCTGCGAGGCGGGTGCGGGTCTGGATCGCAATCGCTTAAGCCAAATCGGCGGCCTCTGCGAGGCTTCTCGACGCGGGTCCTTGGACGGTTCCGCCCACGCATGTAGAGAGGGACATCGTAATCGCCCGACCCTGAGGGTCGCCGCCTCCTGGCTTCATGTCCTTCGCTCCTCCCCTCCTGCGCCCACGCTTCGATCGGCTTCGCGCCGGCCGCTTCGCCAGCTTCCGGCCGGATCGCGCCCATGACCGCGGCCCGGGCATGCAGCGTCGCCGGCTCAAGCTCACCCGGGTCGAGAAATACGTCCTGAGCCGCACCCTGATGGGCGTGTTCGGCGCCCTGGCCGTGCTTGCGACCATCGTCATGCTGATCGACTTCGTCGAACTGTCGCGAACGGTCGGCAACAAGACCCACAGCGCTTCACTGGGGGACATCTTCGCCCTCACCCTGCTCGGCGCGCCCTCCAAGGTCATCCAGCTGCTGCCCTTCGCCTTCCTGTTCGGCGTGCTGGCGGCCTATGTGAACCTCAACCGGCGAAGCGAACTGGTGGCGCTCAGGGCCGCCGGCGTGTCGGCCTGGCGCTTCATCTTCCCTGCGGCCGGCGCGGCGCTCGCCGTCGGCGTGGCCACCATCCTGGTGCTGAACCCCATCGCATCGAGCATGGACGACCTCTATGCGCGCGTGTTCGAGAAGGCCAACGCCATCCCGGGCTACAACCCGCACAAGGCGGTCTGGCTGCGCCAGGGGGACAAGCGCAACCAGGTCATCATCCGGGCCGAGAATCAGGTCGGCCCCGGCGTCGACCTTCGGGACGTGACCGTGTTCCTCTATCGGCTGGATCGCAGCGGGGCGACCCACTTCACCCGCCGGATCGATGCGGCCGAGGCCCGGCTCAAGGGCAAGATGTGGCTGCTCACCGGCGTGAAGGAAGCCAATCCGGGCGGCCAGGCGCTGCACGTCGAAAGCATGACGCTCCCCTCTACGGTGAGCGCACGCACCGCGCTGGAGCGATTCTCTTCCGCCCAGGCCGCACCGTTCTGGAGCCTGCCGTTCATCATCGCCCGCACGGAGCGCGCCGGCTTTTCCGCCACGCTCTACCGGATGCAGTTCGACAACCTGCTCGCCACACCGGTGATGTTCGCGGGAATGTCTGTGCTGGCGGCCGCGTTTTCCCTGCGCCTGCTGCGCCTGGGCGGCTTGGCGGCGTTCGCCGGCTCGGGCGTGGCGCTTGGATTCGTACTGTTCTTCTTCAACCAGTTCTGCGGCGCGCTCGGCAAATCCGAGGTTATTCCGCCCTTTCTCGCCGCCTGGGCGCCTCCTTTGATAGCGTTGCTCGGAGGCTTCACCCTGCTCTGTTATACTGAAGACGGTTGACGCGGCCGCGCGTCCATCGGAGGAAGCTCGACTTTCCGCCTGTGTCCGCTGCCGCGGCCGTCGATCAAAGGTCGTCTACCGAATGCGCCAAGCCAGGCTGTCGAGCCTCGTCGCAGCCAGCCAGAAGCTGACGCGACGGACCGGACGGGCCCTGCTGCTGGCGGGCGTAGCCATAGCCGTGGTCTGCGTGGCCACCGCTGAACCGGCCGCCGCCCAGACGGGCAACCGCCTCAAGGCGCCTTCCGCGCCTCTGCCTGACGACGGCCTCGGCCCCAAGGACCTGCTGCTCCAGGCGGACACCCTGATTCGGGATACGCCGAACAACACCGTCACCGCCCTCGGCCATGTCCAGGCCCGCTACCAGGGCCGGACCCTGCGCACCGACCGGCTGGACTACAACACCGTGACCGGCGCCGCGCATGCGGTTGGCCATTCGGTGATCGTCAACGCCGACGGAACCACCCAGTACGGCGACGACGTGACCTTGGACGACCAGTTCCGCGCCGCCATATCGATCGGCTTCGCTGCACGGGAAGCAGACAACGTCACCCTGGCCGCCGGCGCCGCCATCCGGCGAAACGAGACGGTCAACGAACTCAAGAACGCGGTCTACACCGTCTGCAACATCTGCGCGGAGAACGGCGCGCCGAAGCATCCTTCGTGGACGATCCAGGCCACCACCATCACGGAAGACCGTGAACACCAGGTCATCTACTACCGCAACGCGCTGGTGCGGGTGCTGGGCATCCCCGTCTTCTACAGCCCGATCTTCTGGCACCCGGACCCGAGTTCGCCACGCCGGTCGGGGTTGCTCGCGCCGATGCTCGAGGATTCCAGCCGACGGGGCTTCTCCTACGAACAGCCCTACCTGTTCACTCTGGGCCCGTCCGCCGACCTGATCGTCTCCCCCCAGCTCAACACCCGGGTCAATCCGGAACTGAACGTGCGTCTCACCGAGCGCTTCTATTCTGGGATGATCGACCTGCGGGCCGGCTACACCTATTCGGAAATATTCGACAACCACTCCTTCTTCGACAACGACACTTCGCGCAGCTACATCCTGGGCCGCGGGCTGTTCAACATCGACAAGAATTGGGTGTGGGGCTTCGGCGCTGAGCGGGTCACCGATCCGACCTTCTTCCAGCGCTACCACATCACCGACGTCTATACCGACCGGGGGCCGTTTCCGACCGACACCGACCGGCTGATCTCCCAGCTCTACACCGTCCGCAGCGACGCCCAGACCTATGTCTCCGTCGCGGCGATGGACTTCCAGAGCCTGCGCGCGTTCGGCGCGACGCCCCAGAGCCCGCATGGCACCTTCGAGAGCAGCGCCACCTTCCCGGCGGTCGCTCCGCTGGTGGAGATACGCTACGACCCGACCGAGGACGTGTTCGGCGGCCAGTTGACGGCGACCGCCACCGCGGTGGCGCTCAGCCGCAACAAGGAAGTGCTCGACATCTACGACCCGAGCGGCGCGATCGCCCAGGGCCCCGTGCTCCCCAATGCGTCCAACTTGTCGCTGCTGAAGACCGCGTCCAACTTCAAGCAACTCTCGGCCCTGCAGTATCTCGACAGCCGTCGCATCGGCGCCGACGTCGACTGGCGCACCTCGTTCACCCTGGACAGCGGCATCCGGGTCGAGCCGTTCCTGTATGGACGCGCCGACGCCTATTCGATCACCAACGCCCAGGTCTGGGACCAATCATCGCAAAGCTTCGTCCCGGGCAAGGACAACGTCGAGCGCATCTACGGCACCGCCGGAACCACGGTCAGCTGGCCGTTCATCAAGCCGATCGGCAACGCTTCCGTCATCCTCGAACCCATGGCCCAGATCGCCGTCTCGCCGGTGGAGAAGGTCAACCCCAACATCCCGAACGAGGACAGCCCCTCGTTCGAATACGACGAAACGAACCTGTTCGACATCAACCGCTTCCAGGGTTTCGACCTGCTGGAAGGCGGCGACCGCCTCAACGTCGGCGGGCGCGCCACGGTGGACTGGGGCGTCAACCACAACGCCACCTTCATCGTCGGCCGCACCTTCCGCGCCCAGGACGACCCGCAGTTCACCGCCCTGTCCGGCCTGGCGGGAACGGCGTCGGACTGGATCGTGTCGGCTACGGCCTCGCCCATCACCGGCCTGACAATGTTCACCCGCTCACGCCTCGACGCCGACGACTTCTCCGTACACCGCGAAGAGGCCGGGATCAGCTATGGCGGCGCCTCGCTGAACGGTTACGTCCGCTATGACCTGAACGAGAGCGGCCTGTTCCAGACCTTCACCGCCGGCTCCGCCCCCATCGGCACCACCACCATCGGCCGCACCGAAGACATCTCCGTAGGCGGCCAGGCCTTCTTCACCCAGCACTGGGGCGTGAGCGCCAATGTGACGCGGGACATGCAGCAGGACATCTTCCCACTGGCTCAAGTCGGTCTGATATATCGGGACGAATGCATACGTGTGGATATCCTGTATACTCACGACGAGACGGCGGGAGCGGAGATCGGCACCTCGAACGCGGTGACGTTCCGTATCACGCTGGCCACCTTGGGCGACAACGGTCCATTAACCCCTGCAGCGTCCTCGCGCGGCAGTCGCTAGAGCGCCAGGCACAGGAAATTTTTGCGGTTGATGAGTAGCTTGCGGATTTCCCCTATGCTCCAGCGGCTCCAATCCAATCGGCCCCTCGCGCGTACTATGGGCGGTTGCCTGATGGGCGCATGCCTGCTGGGCGCGTCGATGACGGCGCTTTCCGTGGCGCACGCCCAGGGCATCAACCTGGGCCTTCCTTCGGCGCCGGATGAATCGGTGGCGCCCGCCGGCGCGGCGAAACGCCCGAGCGGCATGGGCGAGAGCGTCGCCGCCAAGGTCAATGACGACATCATCTCCAGCTACGACCTGAAGCAGCGGATGCGCCTGCTGGTGGCCACCACCGGCGTGCAGCCCAGCGAGGACAGCATTCCTCAGATCGAGCGCGAAGCCATGCGCTCCCTGGTGGACGAGCGCCTCGAGATGCAAGAGGTCAAGACCATCGAGGACAAGCAGAAGGACCTCAAGCTCGAGCCCACCGACGCCGAGATCGACCAGACCATCGGCGACATGGCCAAGCAGTCGGGCATCAGCCGGAATCAGCTGGTCAATACGCTCAAGAACGACGGCGTGGACCTGACCACCCTGCGCGAGCAGATCCGCGCGCAGATGAGCTGGAACCACTACATCGGCGCCCGCTTCCGCGATGCGGTGGCCATCGGCGACAATCAGGTCAAGGCCGCGCTCGACGAGGCCAACGCATCCTCGCTGAAGCCCCAGTACCAGTTGGCGGAGATCTTCATCGACGCCACCCACGTCGGCGGCCAGCAGGCGGCTGAGGACGGCGCGAAGCAGCTTGTCTCCCAGATCCAGCAGGGCGCACCCTTCGCCGCCGTCGCCCACCAGTTTTCCTCCCTGTCCACGGCGGCCAACGGTGGCGACGTGGGCTGGGTGGCCGGAGACGACCTGCGTCCGGAAGTCCGGGCGGCGGTTGAGCAGATGCGGCCGAACTCGCTGTCGCAGCCGATCATCACCACCAAGGGCGTCTACATCGTCATGCTGCGCCAGAAGCGCGAGGGCACCGGCGCGACCGTGGTCGACCTGCGCCAGGCGGCGATCAGCCTGCCTGAAAACGCCCCCGCCGCCGAGGTGAGCGCGGCCGAGACCAAGCTCGAAGCCCTGCGCAAGCGCGCCAATGGTTGCGATGGGCTGCAGGCCGAGGCCGCCAAGACCAGCGGCGTGGTGGCCGCCGACCTCGGCGAGACCGAGGTGAAGGACCTGCGCCCCGCCTTCCAGAAGGCCCTGGACACGCTCAAGATCGATGAGATCAGCCAGCCGATCCGCACCGACGTAGGGCTCCACCTGATCGCGGTCTGCACTCGCCACGCCAGCGGCGTGGCCCCCGTGACCAAGGCTGATATCACCGACAAATTGCGCGGCGAGCAGCTTTCGATGTTTGCGCGCCGCTTCCTGCGCGACCTGCGCAACTCGGCCACCATCGAGACCCGGTGACCCTCGCCCCCAGGTCCAGGCCTCTCGCGTTAAGCCTGGGGGACCCGGCGGGGATCGGCCCGGAGATCATCGTGAAGGCCTGGAGCGTGCTTCGGGCCGCAGGCCCGAGCTTCATGGTGGTTGGGGACTACGACGCCCTGGCCTCCGCCGGGGGCCGTATCGCCCAGGTCCGCCGGGTGGGATCGCCGCAGGAGGCGCTTTCCGTCTTCGCCGACGCCCTGCCCGTGCTCGATCTGCCGCTGTTGAACCCGGTGGTGGCCGGCAAGCCGTCCTCGGCCTACGCCCCCAGCATCCTGCGCTGGATCGAGACCGGAACCGGGCTGGCCCTCTCGGGCGCCGTATCCGGCCTGGTCACCGCCCCCATCGCCAAAAAGCCGCTGTACGAGGCCGGCTTCAGCTTTCCCGGCCATACCGAGTTCCTGGCCGAGCTCACCGCCGGAGCCGCATACGCCGGCGTACGTGGACCGGTGATGATGCTGACCGCCCAGGATTTGCGCGTCGCCCTCGCCACCATCCACGTTCCCTTGTCCGAGGCGATCGCCTCGCTGACCATCGACCGCATTGTCGAGGTGGGCCGCATCACCGCTGAAGCGCTGAGGCGGGACTTCGGCGTCGCTCGGCCACGCCTGGCGCTGGCCGGCCTCAACCCTCATGCGGGGGAAGGTGGCGCGCTGGGACGCGAGGAGATCGATATCGTCAACCCCGCCGCGCAGCGCCTGCGCGGCGAAGGGATCGACTGCACGGATGCACGGCCGGCGGACACCTTGTTCCACGCCGATGCGCGCCGCGGCTATGACGCGGTGCTTTGCCTCTACCACGATCAGGCGCTGATCCCGGTGAAGACGGTGGACTTCTGGGGCGGGGTGAACATCACCCTGGGGCTTCCGATCGTACGCACCTCGCCCGACCACGGCGTGGGCTATGACATCGCCGGGCGAGGTCTGGCGCGAGCGGACAGCCTCGTCGCCGCCATCCGCGCCGCGGCCGAGATCGCCGCGCATCGCGCAAAGCTCGCCGAAGCGGCATGAACCTCGACGCATTGCCGCCGCTCCGGGAGAGCCTGGCGGCGGCCGGCCTGATGGCCAAGAAAAGTTTCGGCCAGCACTTCCTGCTGGACCTCAACGTCACCCGCAAGATCGCCCGCGAAGCCGGCCCGCTCGAAGGGACCGTGGTCATCGAGGTCGGACCGGGGCCCGGCGGCCTGACCCGTGCCTTGCTGGAGGGCGGCGCCGCCCACGTGATCGCTGTCGAGAAGGACCCGCGCTTCGTCGAGCATCTGGCCGAACTGGCCGCGCTGGCGGATGGCCGTCTGACGGTGGTCGAAGCCGACGCGCTGGACGCCGACGAGGCGGCGCTGATCGCCGCCCACGCACCGGACCTGCCGGCGCGCATCGTCGCCAACCTGCCTTACAACGTCGCCACGCCCCTCCTGGTGAAATGGCTGACCGGCCCGTTCCGCCCCGCCTCCATGACCCTGATGTTCCAGAGGGAAGTGGCCGATCGCATCGCCGCCCCGGCGGGCGCATCCGCGTACGGCCGCCTGTCGGTGCTGGCCCAGGCCCTGGCCGAAACCTCGGTTGTGATGAAACTGCCCGCCCGGGCCTTCACGCCGCCGCCCAAGGTGGATTCCGCGGTTGTACGCCTGGACCCACGCCAGGACCGCCCCTCAGACGACCTGATCCGGCGGCTGGAAGACGTCACTCGCGCCGCCTTCGGCCAGCGGCGCAAGATGCTGCGCTCGAGCCTCAAGCCGATCGGCGGCGAAAATCTGCTGCGGGCCGCGGGCGTGGATCCGGACGCCCGGGCCGAAACCATCCCGATAGAAGGCTTCCTCAGACTCGCCCAGGCGCTGCCGGGGGCTTAGGCGCCCCGCCCTACTCGGCCGCCGGTGGGGGATAGCGATCCTTCATCGCTTCTTCCATCGGGCAGCCATCGGTGGCCTCGCCTTCCACCATCTTGGCGATGCATTCCGTGACGAGCACGGCCAGGGGCTCGCGGTCGAAATCGGGGGTCTTGACCATCTTCATGGTCATGCCGGCGAACAGCAGGTCGAGCACCTGAACCCGTTCGCGCATCTCCTGCAGGGAGCAGCCCTCGGGGCGGGCGCGAAGCAGCAGGCTGACGGTCCGCGCGTGGACCTCGGAAAAAGCCTCGCGCACCACCGCCGCCACGCGGGGATTGCGTGAAGCCTCCGCCATCACCTCCAGCATCAGGGTGGCGCGGGCTGGCTCGGCCAGGCGGTCGATGGTGCGGCGCGCGTAGGCCTGCAGGGCCTGGCGGATCGGCCGCGTGTCGCTTTCAAGCGCCTCGACATCGGTCAGGGCGATCGCCGCATCCCGCTGGACGATCGCGGTGATCAGCGCCTCCTTGTTGGGGAGATACCGATAGATATGGCCCACGCTCATGTTCGCGGCCTGCGCGATCTGGGACATGGACGCGTTATGGAAGCCGTATTTACAGAAACATCGCTCAGCGGCGTCCAGCACATGACGGCGCCGCCGTTCAGGCGTCCACTTCTCCGTGGGCTGTGTATCCGTCACCGTCGTCATGGGCTTTCGGTCTACGCCCTCCCGTTATCGTTTTGAATGGCGCGCTTGACGCAGCCACTGCTCAGTTTATATCACGCCCCATCATGAGAGTGAACGTTCACTCTCAATCTTTCCGTATATTATATCAGGGGCGCAATCCGTGACGGCAAGACCTCGCCACCTCGGCGCCATGCAGCGCTTCGCTCCGGCCAGCCTGCTGATCGCTACCGGTCTGATCTCAACGAGCCTGGCCGCCTGCGGCAAGCCCCCGGCTCCGCCGCCGCCCGGCCCGCCCGAAGTGGGCTTCGTCACCCTGCAGAGCCAGGACGTGCCGCTGACCGCCGATCTGCCCGGCCGCACGACCTCCTACAGCGTCTCCGACGTACGCCCGCAGGTGAACGGCATCCTGAAGGCCCGCCTGTTCGTGGAAGGCACTGAGGTGAAGGCCGGCCAGGTGCTGTACCAGATCGACCCGGCTCCGTATCAGGCGGCCTACGATCAGGCCAAGGCGACCCTGGCCAACGCCCAGGCCAACCTGACCACCACCAAGCTCAAGGCCGATCGCTACGCCGACCTGGTGAAGATCAACGCGGTCAGCAAGCAGGACTACGACGACGCCGACGCCGCCTATAAGCAGGCCCTGGCCACCGTCGAGCAGGATAAGGCCTCGCTCGAGAGCGCGGACATCAACCTGGGCTACACCAAGGTTCGGGCGCCGATCACGGGCCGCATCGGACGGACGGCCTATACCGCCGGCGCCCTGCTGACCGCCAGCCAGACAAACGCCCTGGCCACCATCGAGGCGCTCGATCCGATCTACGTCGATGTCACCCAGTCCAGCGATGAGATACTGAAGCTGAAGCAGAGGGTGGCCGACAAGGCCGTCGGCTCAGCCGGCCCGGACCATGCCAAGGTCAAGCTGACCCTGTCCGACGGCTCGGTCTATCCGCAGGACGGCGAGCTTCGCTTCTCCGATCCCATGGTCGATCCGACCACCGGCTCGGTGACCCTGCGCGCGGTGTTCCGCAACCCGCAGGACACCCTCCTGCCCGGCATGTACGTGCGCGAGACGGTGACCCAGGCCACCGCCCCCGATGGCCTGCTTGTGCCCCAGCAGGCGGTGACCCGCGATCCCAAGGGCGTGGCCTCGGTGTTCGTGGTCAACGCCCAGAACAAGGCCACCGCGCACCAGATCACCATCGTAGAGGCGATCGGGGACAAGTGGCTGGTTTCCGGCGGCGTCCAGTCCGGCGACCGCGTGATCGTCGAAGGCCTGCTCAAGGTCCAACCCGACATCACCGTGAAGCCCGTGCCCGCCGGCTCGACCACCACCGCCCCCGCCGCGGCCCACTAGGCCAAGGATCGACGCGTCATGTCCCGTTTCTTCATCGACCGCCCGATCTTCGCCTGGGTGATCGCGATCATCCTGATGCTGTGCGGCGGGCTGGCGATCCTGACCCTGCCGGTCTCGCAGTACCCCAGCATCGCGCCGCCTGCGGTGTCGATCACCGCCATCTATCCCGGCGCCGACGCCCAGACGGTGACCAGCACCGTCACCCAGCCCATCGAACAGCAGATGAAGGGGCTGGACCACCTTGAGTATCTCTCCTCGACGGGAGACAGCTCGGGCACCTCGATCATCACCCTGACCTTCGCCCAGGGCACCAATCCCGACATCGCCCAGGTGCAGGTGCAGAACAAGCTGCAACTCGCCACCCCGGTGCTTCCGCAGGAAGTGCAGCAGCAGGGCGTGATCGTAGCCAAGGCAACCCAGAACTTCCTGCTCGGCATGGCGGTCTATTCGGAGACCGGCGAGCATACCAGCTCCGACCTGGCCGACCTGGTCAACAGCCGCCTGCTCGACCCGCTGAGCCGCGTCAACGGCGTGGGCGACACCACCTTGTTCGGCGCCCAGTACGCCATGCGCATCTGGGTCGATCCCTACAAGCTGAACAACTACAACCTGACCGTCGGCGACGTTAAGGCCGCCGTCGTGGCCCAGAACGCCCAGATCGCCTCGGGCCAGGTCGGCGGCCTGCCCTCGGTCAAGGAACAGCAGCTCAACGCGGTGGTCACCAGCCAGTCCCGGCTGCAGACGCCCGAGCAGTTCCGCAACATCCTGCTGAAGACCAACCAGGACGGCTCGACGGTCTACATGCGCGACGTGGCGCGGGTGGAGATGGGCCAGGACAACTATTCGGTCCTCGCCCGCTTCAACCGCCACCCCGCCGGCGGCCTCGGCATCAAGCCGGCGCCTGGCGCCAACGCCCTGGCCGTGGTGAAGGCCGTGAAGGAGCGGGTGAACGAGATCGCCAAGACCTTCCCGTCCGACGTCAAGGTGGCCTTCCCCTACGACACCACGCCCTTCGTGCGGCTGTCGATCGAGGACGTGGTCCGCACCCTGTTCGAAGCCGTGGTGCTGGTGTTCGTGGTGATGTTCCTGTTCCTGCAGAACTGGCGCGCCACCCTGATCCCGACCATCGCCGTACCGGTGGTGCTGCTCGGCACCTTCGGCGTGCTGGCCGCCTTCGGCTATTCGATCAACACCTTGACCATGTTCGCCATGGTGCTGGCGATCGGCCTGCTGGTGGACGACGCCATCGTCGTGGTCGAGAACGTCGAACGGATCATGGACGAGGAGCACCTCTCCCCCCGCGACGCCACCCGCAAGTCGATGGACGAGATCACCGGCGCGCTGATCGGCATCGTGCTGGTGCTGGTGGCGGTGTTCCTGCCCATGGCCTTCTTCGGCGGCTCCACCGGGGTGATCTATCGCCAGTTCGCCATCACCCTGGTCTCGGCCCTGGTGCTCTCGGTGCTGGTGGCCCTGATCCTGACCCCGGCCCTGTGCGCCACCCTGCTCAAGCCGCGCAAGCCAGGCGAACACACCAAGCAGCGCGGTTTCTTCGGCTGGTTCAACCGCACCTTCGACAAGGGCGTGCAGGATTATGAGGGCGCCCTGCGCCACATGACCCGGCGCTGGGTCCCCTACACCCTGGTCTACCTCGTGGTGGTGGCGGCCATGGCCCTGCTGTTCGTCCGCCTGCCCACCGGCTTCCTGCCCGACGACGACCAGGGCGTGGCCTTCACCCTGGTGCAGCTCCCGGCCGGCGCCACCATGTCCCGCACCCTGGCGGCCGAAAAAGTGATCGAAGACCACTTCCTCGACCACGAGAAGCAGGCGGTCAGCGGCGTGTTCTGCATCGCCGGCTTCAGCTTCGCCGGTCAGGGCCAGAACGTCGGCCTGTGCTTCGTCCCGCTGAAGCCGATCGACCAGCGTCCCGGCGCCACCAACAAGGCCCAGGCCCTTGTCGGGCGCGCCTTCGCCACCTTCTCCAAGGTGCGCGACGCGATGATCATCCCGCTGACCCCGCCGCCGGTGCAGGAACTGGGCAACGCCACGGGCTTCGACTTCTACCTCCAGGACCGCGCCAACCTGGGCCACGACGCCCTGGTCGCGGCCCAGGGACAGATGCTGGGCATGGCCTCCAAGGACCCGACCCTGCTCGGCGTGCGCCCGAACAACCTGCCTGACACCCCTCAGCTCAAGGTCGACATCGACCAGCCCAAGGCCACCGCCCTCGGCCTGTCGATCGCCGACGTGAACGACACGCTCGGCACCGCCTGGGGATCGTCCTACGTCAACGACTTCATCGATCGCGGCCGGGTCAAGCACGTCTATGTCCAGGGCGACGCCCCCTTCCGCGGCCGGCCCGAGGATCTCGACCGCTGGTACGTCCGCGGCGCCAGCAACTCGCTCGCCCCCTTCTCGGCCTTCGCCACGAGCCACTGGCTGCAGGGCGCGTCCCAGATCCAGCGCTACAACGGCTTCCCCGCCCTCGAAATCCAGGGACAGCCCGTCCCCGGCGTGAGCAGCGGCGCCGCCATGGCCAAGATCGAGACCATGGCCAAGAAGCTGCCGCCCGGCTTCAACGTGGAGTGGACCGGCCTGTCCTTCGAGGAGCGCAGCGGCGGTTCCCAGGCCCCCATGCTGTTCGGCCTCTCGATCATCGTGGTGTTCCTGTCCCTGGCCGCCCTTTACGAGAGCTGGTCGGTGCCGGTGGCGGTGCTGCTGGTGGTGCCGCTGGGCATCATCGGCGCGGTGCTGGCGGTGACGCTGCGCCACTTCAGCAACGACGTGTTCTTCCAGGTCGGCCTGCTGACCACCATGGGCCTGGCGGCGAAGAACGCCATCCTGATCGTCGAGTTCGCCGAGTTGGCCATGAAGCAGGGCAAGACGGCGATCGAAGCGGCGATCGAGGCGGCCAAGCTGCGCCTGCGCCCGATCCTGATGACCTCGCTGGCCTTCGTGGTGGGGGTGATGCCGCTGGCCATCTCCAACGGCGCGGGCTCCGGCGCCCAGAACGACATCGGCACCGGCGTGGTCGGCGGCATGATCGGGGCCACCGTCCTGGCGATCTTCTTCGTACCGCTGTTCTATGTGCTGGTGCGCAAGGTGGCCAAAGGACGGCCTGTCACCCATTCGCCCGCAGTCGCACCCGGCCAACCCCCTGTGGAGGGCGCATAGATGCCCGCGCGTAACCTCGCTTCCCGGTCCGCAACCGTGCGTCCCCTGAAGAGCGCGTTGTTCGCCCTGGCCTCGCTGTCGGCCCTGCTGGCCGGCTGCACCATGGCGCCCAAGTACCAGCGCCCCATAGCTCCAGTGCCGCAGTCCTGGCCGCAAGGCGACGCCTATCCGGCATCCGAAGCCGCCCAGACCGCGGCGCCTGACCTGGCGTGGCGGGACTTCTTCACCGACCCGAAGATGCGGGAGGTGATCGGCCTGGCGCTGGACAACAACCGCAACCTGCGCGTCGCGCTGCTCAACATCCAGGCGGCGCGGGCCCAGTACCACATCCAGCGCTCGGCCCTGTTCCCGACGCTCGATGGGGGCGCCAACGGCACCTACGAGCACACGCCCCTCGGCTTCGGCAGCGTCTCCACCACGCCCGGCTCCGCCACGAGCGGCAGCGGATTGAGCGGTGGCGGCGTGGGCGCCACGGGCGGGATCGGCACCAGCGCCGGCTCGGCCTTCAGCAGCAGCGAGTTCCTGCGCATCTACTCGGTCGACGCCGGCATCAGCAATTACGAGCTGGACCTGTGGGGCCGGGTGCGCAGCCTGACCAAGGCCGCGCTGGAGCAGTACCTCTCCACCGCGGAGGCCCAGCGCTCCACCCGCATCAGCCTGATCTCGGAGGTGGCGACCGACGATCTGACGCTCGCCGCCGACCTGGAGCACCTGCGCGTGGCCAAGGCCACCCTGGAGAACGACCAGAAGACCCTCGACCTGACCCGCGCCAAGTTCAACGGCGGAGTCGCCTCGGAGCTGGACGTGCGCCAGGCCGAAACCGCAGTGGACCAGTCCCGCGCCGACATCTCGACCTACACCACCCAGGCCGCCCAGGACCGCAACGCCCTGAACCTGGTGGTCGGCGAAAGCGTGCCCGACAACCTGCTGCCGACCGGGCTCGACGACACCTTGCCGACCCTGGCCGACATCCCGGCCGGGCTGAGCTCGGACATCCTGCTCCGGCGGCCCGACGTCATGCAGGCCGAGCATACGCTCAAGGCCAACAACGCCGATATCGGCGCCGCCCGCGCCGCCTTCTTCCCGACCATCACCATGACGGCCTCGGGGGGCACCACCAGCCTCAGCATGACCAGCCTGTTCTCGTCGGGCAGCGGCACCTGGACCATCTCGCCCAGCCTGACCGTGCCGATCTTCGACTGGGGCAAGAACAAGGCGTCGCTGAAGTACGCCAAGGTGCAGCAGAAGGTGGCGGCGGCCCAGTACGAGTACGCCATCCAGACCGCGTTCCGGGAAGTCTCCGACGCCCTGGCCCAGCGCGGCACCATCGCCGAGCTGCTCTCCGCACGCCAGGCCAATGTGGAAGCGGCGTCAGGGTCGCTGCACCTGTCGGTGGCGCGCTATCAACGCGGGACCGATCCCTACCTCAACACCCTGTCGTCGGAATTGACGCTCTACACGGCGCAACAGAATCTGATCGCCGCGAAGCAGACCCGCGCGACCAACCTCGTCACCCTCTACCGCACGCTGGGCGGCGGGGTGAAATGAAGACCCACAGGTGCGGTTAGATACCGAAAAGGTTGAATAAACCCTCGGTGACTACCCGCACTACCGGGACTGCGATCAGCATCACGCCGCCAACCGCAAGCCCGAGCTTCATCGCGCACACCATGGGGCGCCTCCTGTTGCCTCTCCAACGCCCTCGGCTCTACCGGCTGAGTGACGCCTTTCAACGATAATCCAAAACGCGGAAAACCGAAGAGAAGTTTCGCGTTCGCGTCAATTCGCACGGAAAAGGCGTCAAGGTTTTGACGCACCAGATAAATTCAGACTTGGCGATCAGGCGTCCCGCTTCCCCGGCTTCCATGGCGAGAGAGGAAGCGCCCCTGCCCCGCAACTTGCGGTGCGTCGAGCTTGCGACTAGCAAGCCCCGTCGTTTTCCCCGGAGCGCGCGTGTACCAGCCTAAAGTTCGCCGAGAGATCGGCCCCCTGGCCCTGATGCTCACAGGACTGGGTTCCATCATCGGCTCGGGGTGGCTGTTCGGCGCGTGGCACACCGCCCAGCTCGCCGGTCCCGGCGCGGTCTACGCCTGGATCCTGGGCGCGGCCATCATCGCCATCATCGCCCTCGCCTTCTCCGAGCTGGGCGCCATGTTCCCCGAGACGGGCGGCATGGTGCGCTACGGCTACTACTCCCACGGCTCGCTGGTGGGCTTCATCGCCGGCTGGGCGAACTGGATCTCCATCGTCTCGGTGATCCCGGTCGAGGCCGAAGCCTCGGTCCAGTACATGGCCTCATGGCCCTACGCCTGGGCCCACCACCTCTACGCCGGCCAGGAGCTGAGTCCGCCGGGCCTGGCGCTCGCGGCGGTGCTGGTGGTCGGCTATTTCCTGCTGAACTACTGGGGCGTGAGGCTCTACGTGCTGACCAATGGCGCGATCACCGCCTTCAAGCTGGTGGTGCCGGCCGCGACCGCCATCGCCCTGATCCTGGCCGGTTTCCACCCCGGGAACTTCGCCATCGGCCTGCACCCGGGCCATGCCCCCATGAACATCTCCGCCATCCTGGCGGCCACCGCCACCAGCGGCATCGTCTTCAGCTTCAACGGGTTCCAGAGTCCGATCAACCTGGCCGGGGAGGCGCGAAACCCGGGACTGAACGTCCCCCTGGGCGTGTTCGGCTCCATCGCGCTTGCGACCGTGATCTACGTCCTGCTGCAGATCGCCTTTGTCGGCGCCACGCCTCCCGGCATGCTCGTGCATGGCTGGTCGGCGGTGAACTTCTCCTCGCCCTTCGCCCAGCTCGCCTTCGCGCTGAACCTCAACTGGCTGGCCCTGCTGCTGTATGCCGACGCCTTCATCAGCCCGAGCGGCACCGGCGCCACCTACACCGCCACCACCTCGCGGATGATCTTCGCGATGGAGCGCAGCGGCGCCCTGCCGAAGATCTTCGGCCGCATCCATCCCGGCTCGGGCGCCCCACGGCCGGCGATGTGGCTCAATCTCCTGGTGTCGTTCCTGTTCCTGTTCTTCTTCCGGGGCTGGGGGTCGCTGGCGGCGGTGATCTCGGTCGCCTGCATCGTCTCCTACCTGGCCGGGCCGGTCAGCGTGGCGGCGCTGCGCCGCACCGCGCCCGACATGAAGCGCCCCCTGCGCACGCCGGCGCTGGGGTTCACCACCGGCGCGGCGTTCGTGCTGTCGACGCTGCTGCTCTACTGGGCGCGCTGGCCGCTGACCGGCGAGGTGCTGCTGCTGATCCTGATCGCGGCCCCGATCTACATCTGGGCCGAGGCCAAGGCCGGCTGGCGCGATTTCGGCCAGCACCTGCACGCGGCCTGGTGGCTGGTGGTCTACCTGCCGACCCTGGCGCTGGTCTCGTTCCTGGGCAGCCACCAGTTCGGCGGGATCGGGGTGATCCCGTTCGGCTTCGATCTGGGACTGGTGGCGCTGATCGGGCTGGGCTTCTTCGTCTGGGGGGTCCGCTCCGGCTGGCGCACGCCGGCTCTGGAGCTGCATGGCAAGGGCGCAGACCGGGACGAAGCGCTGATCTGAGCCCCTCCTCTCCCATTCGGGAAAGGCGCAGGATCAGGGCCGCAGGATCAGGGCGGCGGGGGTGGCTTCGAAGCGGGACAGGCGGCCCAGGTAGCTCATGCCGAGCAGCGAGGCGCTGAGGCCGTCGTGCACCACCACCGCCGGCACCCGCTCCACCCGCGCGCCGGACACCGACACATAGTCGAGCTCCACGCGCGCCGCGTGGGTCAGGCCATTGGCGGTGTTCAGCGGCGCATCGTAATTCAGGTTCTCGGCGTCCAGGCCGAGCCGCTCGGCGTCGGCGCGGGTCAAGGCCACCACGCTGGCCCCCGTGTCGATCAGGCAGTGGATCCAATGGCCGTCGACCTCGGCCTCGGCCCAGTAATGGCCGTCGCGGGCCTTGCTGACCTCGGCGGCCGAAGACGGCGCGGAGGCCTCTCCGTCGTTCGCCGGAAGCGCCGCCGCCGCGGTTGGGGCGTCCTGGGTCGTGGACGTGTCGCCGGAAGCAGCAGCCCCCGACGCAACCTGGAGGGGCGCAACCTGGGCGGGTGCGGCCTGGGCCACGTTCTGGTGGCCTTCGAACTGGATCATCTGCTGCGCCGCGACGAGTGCGACCACCACAGCAGCGCCCAGAATCCCCACGTGCTTCAACATCGCAACGTACTCGTCAGCCGCATCGTCGGCCTGGGAGCAACCTAGGGCATCTGGCTTTGCAACAGATGAATCGCGGCGCAAAAACCCGCCGGCGGTCTCCGTGGCCTCGCCCCGAAGCCGAACCTGGCCTATCTCCAGCCTCCATGGACGAGCTGGACGACGAGGCTGAAGAGGGCGCACGCGGGACGCGGCCGCTGACCAACCGGCAGGTGATGGGCTTCATCGCCGCCCGCTGGATACGCCGCCCGGGACAGTTCGCCGCCATGATCAGCCTGATGCTGGCCGGCACGCTTTGCGACCTTTCGATCCCCTGGGCCGCGGGCGGCCTGATCGAGGCGGTTTCCCGCCCGGCTCGCATGGCGACGGGCGCGTGGTGGGCCTGGGGAACGCTCTCGCTGCTCTATCTCGGCTTCTATGGCCTGCGGACGGGGTCGTTCCGGCTGATGAACAGCTTCGCCGCCCGCAACATGGAGGAACTCACCAACGCCGCCTTCGCGCGCGTGCAATCGTTCTCGTCGGACTGGTACGCCGACACCTTCGCGGGCGCGACCGTGCGCCGGGTGAGCCGCGCCATGCAGGGCTACGACAATGCGTCGGACGCCATCTTCCTGATGCTCGGACCGAGCCTGGTCGTGCTGTTCGGGCTGGCGGTGTCGATAGCCCTGCGCTGGCCGCTGGCGGGTCTGTTCTGCGGGGCGGTGGTCGTGGTCTTCATGGCCTACAACCTGTTTGTGGCCACCCGCTTCATCCGGCCGGTGAACCTCAGGTCGAACGCCCTGGACACCCGGATCGGCGCGGCCCTTTCCGACGCCATCGGGGGCAATGCGGTGGTCAAGGCGTTCGGGGCCGAAGACCGCGAGACCGCCCGCTTCTCCAAAGTCACCGCCGCCTGGCGCGCGGCGGCCATCCGCACTTGGAACACCTTCAACTGGGCGGGGCTGGGCCAGAACGCGCTGTTGATGCTGCTGCAGGCGGGCCTGACCGGAATGCTGGTGTGGGCCTGGGCTCACGGGCGGGCGACGCCAGGCGACGTCGGTTTCGCCATCACCTCGTTCATGCTGATGAGCGGCTACATGCGCAATTTCGCCGAGACCGCCCGCCAGCTCCAGCGCGGTCTGGACGACGTGCTGGACGTCGCCGCCTACATGCAGACGGAACCGGACGTGGCCGACGTGGCCGGCGCGCCGGCTTTCCATCCCCCCGCCAGCGGACCGCGCGGTGGGATCGTGTTCGACCGGGTCACCTTCCGCTACAAGAACCAGCCCACGCCGATCTACGACCGCTTCTCGCTTGAGATCGCGCCGGGCGAGCGCGTCGCGCTGGTCGGGCCGACCGGCGCCGGCAAGTCCACCTTCGTCAAGCTGATCCAGCGGCTCTACGACCTGGAGAGCGGGCGGATCCTGATCGACGGGATCGACATCGCCGGCGTCACCCAGTCCTCCCTGCGCCAGGCCATTGCCCTGGTGCCGCAGGACCCGGCCCTGTTCCATCGCAGCCTGGCGGAGAACATCGCCTACGGCCGGCCTGACGCCACCATGGAGGAGATCACCGCAGCGGCCAGGCGCGCCCGCGCCCATGACTTCATCCTGCGCCTGCCCAGGGGTTACGACACGCCGGTGGGCGAGCGCGGCGTGAAACTGTCCGGAGGCGAGCGCCAGCGGGTAGCCATCGCCCGCGCCTTCCTGGCCGATGCGCCCATCCTGGTTCTGGACGAGGCCACGTCCTCACTGGACGTCGAGACCGAGCGCCAGGTCCAGGCCGCCAGCGAGGCGCTGATGGCCGGCCGCACCACCATCGTCATCGCCCATCGGCTGTCCACCATCCGCACCGCCGACCGCATCCTGGTGTTCCAGGACGGCCGGGTGATCGAGGAGGGCGCGCACGGGGAGCTGGTGGCGCGGGGCGGCGCCTATGCCCGGCTGAACGCCCTGGCCGGCGCCTAGCGCTTTTCCATTTCAAACCGGACCCGTTCGAAACGGACAAAACGGGTTTCAATCGTAAGGTTGGAACATGATGGCCGCCAGCTGGAGCCCATCGGAAGCCGCCGCGCCCTAGCGCTCATTACGGGCGACCGTCGGACCTTGGCCCTTTTGGTCGCACCCCCGCCACGAAGCAGCGGCGCTTGTGTGCATCGCAGCAACGCCGTATCCATACAGTCAAGATACGGCGGAGCGCGCCGCGGGAAGACGGCGCCCCGGGCCATTCCAAGGCAGGTGCATGACGGAGATCAAAACGGTCGGAGTCATTGGCGCGGGGCAGATGGGCTCAGGGATCGCCCATGTCTGCGCGCTTGGGGGCTATGACGTCCGGCTGTACGACATCATGGGTGAGCGTACCGACGCGGCCTTGGACCTCGTCGGCAAGAACCTGCAGCGTCAGGCTGAAAAGGGCGTGATCGACCCCGTCGAGGTGGCCGCGGCGCTTCAGCGCCTGCGTCGCGCGGACGACCTGACCGAGATCGGCGTCTGCGACCTGGTGATCGAAGCGACCACCGAGAACGAAGAGGTCAAGAAGGCGGCGTTGCGCAGCCTGATCCCTCACCTTGCGCCGCACACCCTGCTGTCGTCGAACACCTCCTCGATCTCCATCACCCGCCTGGCCTCCGCGACCGACCGGCCGGAACGCTTCATCGGGCTGCACTTCATGTACCCGGCGCCGGTGATGAAGCTGGTGGAGATCATCCGCGGCATCGCCACCGACACCGGCACCTACGAAACCGTGGTCGCCTTCGCCAAGTCGCTGGGCAAGACCACCGCCAACGCCGAAGACTTCCCTGCCTTCATCGTCAACCGGGTCATCGCCCCGATGATCAATGAGGCGGTCTACACCCTGTATGAGGGCGTGGGCACGGTGGACGCCATCGACACCGCCATGCGGCTGGGCGCCAACCATCCGATGGGGCCGCTCGAACTGGGCGACTTCATCGGCCTGGACACCGTGCTGGCCATCATGAACGTGCTGTACGAGGGCCTGGCCGACTCCAAGTACCGGCCCTGCCCGCTGCTGGTGAAATACGTCGAGGCCGGATGGCTGGGCCGCAAGACCGGGCGCGGCTTCTACGACTACCGCGGCGAGACTCCGGTCCCGACCCGCTGAGCCTTTCCCGTTCGAATGGAATCGTTCGAACGGGACAAAAAGGCTCTCGATCATAGAGTGAGAGCGTGATCGCCGCCGCAACCGGCTTCCACTTGCGGCTATCACGCTCTGAGCCGCCAGCCCTAACCCTTATAACTATCCTTGGCCGCGCGAACGGCCGCGAACGCGGCCACCGGATCGTTGGCCGGCGCGCCGACCGCGTCGGCGAGCAGTGGCGCGCGCAGGAAGGGGTTGGACGCCTTTTCCAGGCCGATGGTGGTGGGCACGGTCGGACGCCCCGCCTCGCGCGCGGCGAACACCTGTTCGGCGCGGGCCCGGATCGCCTCTCCCTGATCGACCGAAAGGGCGAAGCGGGCGTTGGAGGCGGTGTATTCGTGCGCGCAGTAGACCTGGGTCGCGTCCGGCAGCGCCGCCAGCTTGGACAGGCTGTTCCACATCATAGCGGGCGTGCCCTCGAACAGCCGCCCGCAGCCAAGCGCGAACAGGGTGTCGCCGACGAACACCACCCCGTCTTCGGCGGCGTAGTAGCTGATGTGCTCGGCGGTATGGCCGCGGGTGTCGATCACGCGGAACACCGTCTCGCCCAGCCGCACCTCGTCCCCCTCGCCCACCTCCCGGTCGAGCGCGGAGATGCGGCGCACCTCGCCCGGCCCCACGATCTCGGCCCCGGTGGCCGCCTTCACATCGGCGTTCCCGCCCGCATGGTCGGGATGCCAGTGGGTGTTCAGGATCATGGCCAGCTTCCAGCCGCTGGCCTCGACCTCGCGCAGCACGGCGGCGGCGTCCGGCGTATCCACCGCCGCGGCCAGTCCGGAGGCATCGTCACGGACCAGATAGCCGTAGTTGTCGGACAGGCAGGGGAACTGGCGCACCTGGATCGGCATGGGACGGAACTCTCTGTTCGTGCGTCTATTCGCGGGGCGGGGCTCGCGCCTATAACAGACGAGATTATATTCGGGACCGGATGCGCCGCGACGTTCAACAGCTCCGAACCTTCTACGGCGGTCCGCTGGGTCGCGCCACGGCTGGCGTGCTTGGCGGCAAGCTGCTGGAAGCATGGGGATCGGTACGGGGGCTGGACGTGCTCGGCGCCGGCTACGCGACCCCGTTCCTCGAGCCGTTCCGCGCCGAAGCCCGGCGGGTGGTGGCCGCCATGCCTGCAGGCCAGGGGGTCGAGCCCTGGCCAGGCGGCAGCGCCAACCTCGCCTGCCTTTCGGGCGAACTCGCCCTGCCGTTCCAGAACGCCCTGTTCGACCGGGTGCTGCTGGTCCACGCCCTGGAAGAGAGCGAGGACCCGACCGCCCTGCTGACCGAGGTGAAACGGGTGCTGGCCCCCTCGGGGCGGCTGATCGCGGTGGTCGCCAACCGCAGCGGCCCCTGGGCGCGCACCGAGGCCACGCCTTTCGGCTATGGCCGCCCGTTCTCGCGCGCCCAGCTGGAAGAGGCGGTCCGTGACGCGGGACTTGAGCCGACCGCCTGGTCGCGCTGCCTGTACCTGCCGCCGCACGACCTGTTCGCCCCCTACGCCGAACCGTTCGAACAGGTCGGGGCGAGGCTGTGGACGCCGATCTCCGGCCTGATCCTGATGGAGGCGGTGAAACAGACCTTCGCCGTCAAGCCGCGCGGGGCCGTCGCCCCCGTCCTGCGCCGCGCCAAGGCCCTGAGCCCCGCCCCGGTCGGCGTCGGCGTCGGCGCCCACAACACGCCCCCGCGGGATGGCGAATAGGGCGAGAGGCCTCCAAGGCTGACGGCCAACGCCGCGCCGCGGCGTCATTGAGGCATGAAAGCTCGCCGGCCAGAAAATGGGGTGGGCCGTAACCGTCCCCCGGATAGCGCGAATACGCTGTTCGCCGCTCCGCGACGGGCCGGCCCTCCCCATCGAAAGGCAACATCCATGTCGCTGCCCACACGTACCTGGCGCCGCATCCTGGCCGGCGGCGCCCTGGCTGTCTGCACGCTCGCCGCTGCCCCCTCCTTCGCGATCGTCAACAATTCTCCTTCGCCCATCGATACCGACGCGAACGGCCTGGGGCTGCAGGGCTATGACCCGGTCGCCTATTTCACCGCAGGGGCCGCTACGCTTGGCGATCCGAAGTTCCAGGCCAAGCACAATGGTGCGACCTATTACTTCGCCAGCGCCGAAGATCTCCAGAAATTCAAGGCGAACCCGGAAGCGTACCTTCCCCGATATGGCGGGTTTTGCGCCATGGGCACTGCTCACGGGATCAAGCTTGAAGGCGATCCCCACGTCTGGAAGGTCGTCGACGACAAGCTCTATGTGAACGTCAATCCCGATGTGGGCCGGGCCTGGCTCCAGAACATTCCGGGCAATATCGCCAAGGCCAACGACAACTGGCCCAAGATCAAGGACAAGACGCCCAGCGACCTCCAGCCCCACTAACGGCCATCAGCCAAGCGCTTGAGCTCGCCAGACGGCTGGGCATAAGCGCCACGCCCGCAACATTCAACAGTCAATCACCCTGGCAGGTATTGCGAAAATCTTCGCCCGCCGCAGATTTCAAGCCGACCTCGCCCACAGGACTTGGATCGTCACCATGCCGATACTTCTCGCCCGTCGCAATGCACTGCGAGGCACAGTCCTTTCCCTGGCCGCCAGCGCGTTCGTTGGTTTGAAAGCCGCCCGTGCGGCCCCACCCTCCGCCACCTCCGAACCGGCGGACCCAACTGTCGAGTACAAGACCCAGGCCGTCGGCCCGGTCGAAGTCTTCTATCGTGAGGCTGGGCCGCCGGACGCGCCGGTCGTGCTCCTGCTGCACGGCTATCCCACCGCGAGCCATATGTTCCGTGGACTGATCCCGCTGCTCGCCACCCGCTACCGGGTCATAGCGCCGGACCTGCCCGGGTTCGGTCAGACCCAAAGCCCCCCGCGCGGCCAGTTCGCCTATACCTTCGATAATCTGGCCAAGGTGATGGAGGGCTTCACGGACGCCCTGGGGCTGACCCGCTACACCCTGTATCTGTTCGATTACGGCGCGCCGACGGGTTTCCGCCTGGCGGCGGCGAGACCGGACCGGGTGAGCGCCATCGTCAGCCAGAACGGCAACGCCTATGATGAAGGACTGAGCGACGGCTGGAAGCCTTACAGGACCTATTGGCGGGAGCCCACACCCGCACATCGCAACGCCTGCCGCACGTTGCTGTCGCCCGAAACCACCAAATTCCAGTATTTCCATGGCTCGCCAGCCAAACTGGTCTCGCCTGACGGCTACACCCTGGACATCGCCTATCTGGCGCGTCCTGGAATGGACGAGATTCAGCTCGATCTCATCTTGGATTACCGCACCAACGTCGCGCTGTATCCGAGTTGGCAGGCATACCTTCGCACCCACAAGCCTCCGCTCCTGGCGGTGTGGGGAAAGAACGATCCCTTCTTCCTCCCGCCGGGTGCGGAAGCCTTCCGCCGGGACGTCCCGGACGCCGAAATCCACTTCGTGGACGCGGGGCACTTCGCCCTTGAGACCCATGCGGCGGTGATCGGCCAGCGCATGGTTGAATTTCTCGACCGGCGCGTGGTCAGGACCTGACCCCGCGATACCCCCTACCCGAACAGGTCTCCCCTGGCGGGCGGTTCCACGGCGTGGCGGGCGCGGCTGAGCAGGAACAGGGCTGACTCAGCGCGCCAGTTCTCGCTCCACCGGGTAGGGTCGATCGTGCGGGCAGGTTCACCTTCGCGCAGCGCGGCGGCGGCCTCGATCCGCAGGCCCAGGTCGTCGCACAGCTCGACGAAATCGCGCAGCGTGCAGAGGTGGATGTTGGGCGTCCCCCACCACGGCACCGGCAGGGCGCGCGTCTCCGGCATCCGCCCATGGGCCAGCAGCGACCAGCGCACCCGCCAGTGGCCGAAATTCGGGAACGAGACGATGGCCCGCTCGGCCAGTCGGAGCAGGTCGGACAGCACTTGCCGGGGCTGGCGCACGGCCTGCAAGGTCTGGGACAGGATGGCGTAGTCGAACGCATCCGGCGCGAATTCGGCCAGGTCGCGGTCGGCGTCGCCCTGCATCACCGACAGCCCGCGGGCCAGGCATGCGCCCACGCCTTCCGGACTGATCTCTAGCCCGCGCCCGTCGACCTGCTTCTCGCGCCGGAGCAGGTCGAGCAGGTCGCCCTCGCCGCAGCCCACGTCCAGCACCCGCGCCTCCGGGCGCACCAAGCGGGCGATCTCGCGGAAGTCCTCGCGAATGGGCAGGGTGGGGTCGAGGCTCATACGCAGGTCTGTCCCGGCCGGATCATCCCAACTCCTCTCATCCCCGCGTCCCTCACCCCCACGTCCCTTACCCAAGTCCTCGCGCTTCCGCTCCGGCGTCGACGAAGCCCTGGACCGCCTGGGCCATCACCGGTTCGTCGAGCAGGAAAGCGTCGTGGCCCTTGTCGCTGTCGATCTCCAGGAAACTGGCGCGCGCGCCTGCTGCGTTCAGGGCCCGCACCACGTGACGGCTTTCCGAGGTGGGGTAGAGCCAGTCGGAGGTGAAGCTGAGCACGCAGAAGCGCACGTCGCGCGCGCGCCGGAACGCCTCGGCCAGCACCCCGCCATGCGCGGCGCCCAGGTCGAAGTAGTCCATCGCCCGGGTGATGTAGAGATAGGCGTTGGCGTCGAACCGGTCGACGAAACTGGAGCCCTGGTGGCGCAGGTAGCTCTCCACCTGGAAGTCGGCGTCGAAACCCCAGGACAGGCCGTCCCGCTGCAGCTCACGCCCGAACTTCCGCTGCAGAGCCGGCTCGGACAGGTAGGTGATGTGGGCCGCCATCCGCGCCACCGCCAACCCCTTTTCCGGACGCACGCCCAGCTTGAGGTAATCGCCGCCCCGCCAGTCGGGATCGGCCATGATCGCCTGGCGGCCAACCTCATGGAAGGCGATGTTCTGGGCCGAGTGCCGCGCCGCCGAGGCGATGCAGACGGCCGAAAACATCCGTTCGGGATAGTCGCTGGCCCATTGCAGCACCTGCATGCCGCCCATCGAGCCGCCGACCACGGCGAACAGGGTCTCGATCCCGAGCGCCGCGACCAGCTCCGCCTGGGCGCGCACCATGTCGGCTATGGTGATGACCGGGAAGCTCAGGCCATAGGGGCGCGCCGTGGCCGGGTCGTTGGACGACGGGCCGGTCGAGCCCATGCAGCCGCCCAGCACGTTGGCGCAGATCACGAAATAGCGGTCCAGGTCGATCGGCCGGCCAGGACCCACCAGCTGGGTCCACCAGCCGGGCTTGCCGCTCAGCGGGTGGGGCGAGGCCACGTGCTGGTCGCCGGTCAGGGCGTGGCAGACCAGGATGGCGTTGGAGGCGTCCGCGTTCAGCCGGCCATAGGTGCGGTAGGCGACCTCCACCCCATCCATCCGCCCCCCGGAATCCAGGCGCAACGGCCGGTCGGGCCCGAGCTTCAGGGTCCCACCGCCCATCTCCACCGGGTGAATGGCGTGACGTACGTCGCTCATGGCCGGCATGGAGCGCGCAGCAGCGCGGCTGTCAATCGGCGGTCGCAGGCGCCGCATGATGGCCGCCACGCTTTGCAGCCGCTAGATTGCAGGTAATGGCGACGGCGCATTTGATCCACGGCTATATCGGAGCAGGTAAAACCACGCTCGCAAAGTCGCTGGAACAGAGATTCCAGGCCGTCCTCTTCTCCCTGGACGACTGGGTCGGCCGGCTGTTCGGCGACGATCCGCCCACCGAGCTGTTCCAGGAGAAGGCCGCCATCGTGCTTGAGCTGATGGAGCCGTTGTGGGCGCGCTGCCTGGAGTTGGGCCTGGATGTCGTGCTGGACTTCGGCTTCTGGCGCCGCGCCGAGCGCAACCGTGCGCGCCGGGTGGCCCACGCGCTGGGGGCCGAGACCCGCCTCTACCTGGTCGAGAGCCCGGAGGAAGAGGCTCTGGCCCGTGTCGCCCGGCGCAACCTGGTCCCCGGCCGCGTCCTGTACGTCAGCCCCGAGACCTTCGCGAACCTGAAACGCCTGTTCGAACCCCTCGACCCGGACGAGGCCTTCGTCATCCCTTCCTGAGGCAAAGCCCATGGCCCGTCCCGGCCCCCTGAACCTGATCACCGACGTCCCCGGCCTCAGCGTCGGCAACGCTGTCGACGAGCGGGTGCGCACGGGCGTGACCGCTCTGCTCTGCCCCGGCGGCTGGAACGCGGCGGTGGACGTCCGCGGCGGCGGTCCCGGCGAGCGGGAACTGTCCGCCCTGGCGCTGGAGGGGCTGGTGGGCCAGGCCCACGCCATCGTCTTCAGCGGCGGCTCGGTGTTCGGGCTAGGCGCCGGCGACGGGGCGACCGCGGCGCTGTCGCTGAAGGGCCAGGGGCTGAAGCTGCACCCCGCCTCACCCTTCCTGCCGATCGTGCCCACCGTCATCCTCCACGACCTGGGCAACGGCGGGGACAAGGCCTTCGGCCTGGAGCCGCCCTATCGGCGGCTGGGGATCGAGGCGGTGGAGGCGGCTGGAACGACCTTCGCGCTAGGCCCCACGGGCGCGGGGCGCGGGGCGCGGGCGGGGCTGATCCCTGGCGGTCTCGGATCGGCGTCGGTGGTGCTGGAGGACGGACTGGTGGTGGGCGCCCTGGCGGCGGTCAACCCGCTGGGATCGGTGCTGATGCCCGATGGCGAGACCTTCTGGGCCTGGCCGTTCGAGATGGACGGCGAGTTCGGCGGCGC
>JBARAK010000060.1:0-41792 GCA_049791955.1 Caulobacteraceae bacterium | reverse complement strand
GGCTCGACGGGGGGCACAATCCCCATGCCGCGCGGGCGCTCGCCGCTGCGGCGCGAACCCTCCAGGCGCGGGACGGACGGCCTGTCACGATCATCGTCGGCCTGCTGGCGCGCAAGGACGCGGCGGGCATATTCGCCGAGCTGAAGGCCGTGGACGCCAGGCTGATCGTTACGGGCTTCGCTTCCGAACTCGCCGCCTCGCCGGAGGCCCTGGCCCAGGCCGCGGCCGGGCAGGGCTTTGCGGTGACCTCGTGCGGGACCGTGAGCGCCGCGCTCGCCCGCGCGCTTGACGGTCCCGGCCCTGCGCCGCACGTGATCATCTGCGGGTCGCTTTACCTGGCGGGCGAAGTGCTTGCGATGTCGCCGGACACATGGCCGACTTGATCGGTTCGGCGCTCTGGAGACACTTGGGGGGATGACCCGGCCGCGACCCAGGCGTTTCCCGTTCCACCTGGCTGGCCTGATGGCCGGAACTCTGGGCCTGTTCGCTGCCCCGCTTTCCCTGAAGGCGGCCCCGCCGGATCCGTTGGCGACAGTGGACGCCCAGCGGCAGGCCCGGGCGGTAGATCGCGACGCGGCCCATGACCGCGCCGGCGTCGCCGCCGCTCAGGTGAAGCGGCTCCAGGCCCAGCTCGTCGATCTTGGCCGGGCGGAATCCGCCGGCCGGCGGACTCTGGGCGGCGCGCGCGAGCAGCTTCGGCGGGTGAACGTGCAGGAAGCCGAGCTGAAGCTGCGGATGGGACGCAACCAGGAAAGCCTGACGCGGCTGCTCGGGGCGCTGCAGATGTATCAGCGCAATCCGCCGCCGGCCCTACTCGTTGATCCGCGTTCGGCGCGCGACGCCGTACGGGCCGCGATCCTGATCAAGGCCATCACCCCGGAGCTCGAGCGCCGCGCCCAGGCGTTCACCGTTCAATCGGAGACACTGAAGCGCCTGCGTCGTCAGGCCGACGTCGCCAACGGCGCCATGTTCCAGGCGGAAAGCGCGCTGGCCGATCGCCAAGCCCACATCCAGGATCTGATCGATCAGAAGCGCGCGCTGGAGGCGCAGCTCAGCACCGATGCCGCGGTGGCGGATGGAGACGTCCAGCGCCTCGCCGCCCGCGCCCGCTCGCTTGGCGAACTGGTGCACACTCTCGGCGATCATGACGCAGGGCAATCCGGAGAGGCGGATGAGGACCTGCCGTCGCATCTCACGCTTCCGGTGACGGGCCGCCAGCTGCACGGTTTTGGGGAGGCTGGCGCTGATCCCGAGCATGCCAAGGGCCTGACCTGGGGCGTCGATCCCAACGCCACTGTGCTCAGCCCTACGGCGGCGCTGGTGGATTATGCCGGACCCTTGAAAGGCTGGGGTCTTGTGTTGATCTTAAAGGCTGGAGACTATCATCTGGTCCTGGCGGGCCTGGGTTCGGTGACTGCGGAGGCCGGGCGTACGGTTACGGCGGGGGAACCCGTCGGTCGAATGCCCGGAGACGGACGTTCGGAGCTCTACCTGGAGGTTCGCAGGGCGGCCCAGCCCATCGATCCGTCCAGGTGGTTCGCCCCCGCTTCCGTAAGCGGCCCCAACCCGGCGGCCAAGGCCGTTGGTGGCTGAGCTTGCGTCGCGAACGCTGTGGGCGCAGGTAGAACGCGTGGGCGTGGAGTTCCGAGGTCCCTGATGCGCAAGATACTGCTGATCGGTATTTCCACCTTCGCCCTGGGCGCGGCGGCCATGGCCTATGCCGACCAGCAGGGCCATCCGCCCAAGGCCGAGACCTACAAGATGCTCGAGCTGTTCGGCGACGTGCTGACCACCGTCGATCAGCAGTATGTGGTTCCGGTGGACAACAAGAAGCTGATCCAGGCGGCGCTGGATGGCATGCTGACTTCACTCGATCCGCATTCAGGCTATCTCGATCCTGACGGCTTCGACGACATGCGCGACCAGACCCGCGGCGAGTATGGCGGCCTAGGCCTGCAGGTGACGGCTGAGGATGGGGCGGTGAAGATCATCTCCCCGATCGACGGCACGCCTGCCGCGCGGGCCCACATCCAGCCCGGTGACTACATCACCGCCATCGACGGCCAGTCGATCCTGGGCCAGTCGCTCAACGACGCGGTCAAGCAGATGCGCGGACCGGTCGGCACGTCCATCTCCCTGACCATCGCCCGCGACAAGGTCCCACCCTTCACCCTCAAGCTCACGCGCGAGATCGTCGAGATCAAATCGGTCACCCATCGTCTCGAAGGCGATTACGGCTACCTGCGGCTGGCCGGCTTCGACGAGAAGACCGGGCCGGACACCGCCGCGGCCATCCGCGACATGAAGGCCAAGAACCCGCACCTCAAGGGGCTGGTGCTCGATCTGCGCAACAACCCTGGCGGTCTGGTCGATCAGGCGGTGGATGTGGCCGGTGACTTCCTGAACGGCGGCGAGGTGGTCTCCCAGCGCGGTCGCGACGCCAAGGACATCACCCGCTACAACGCCAAGGTCAGCGGCGACCTGCTGCATGGCCTGCCCGTGGTGGTGCTGATCAACGGCGGCTCAGCCTCGGCCTCGGAGATCGTCGCCGGCGCCCTGAAGGATCGCCAGCGCGCTACCATCGTGGGGCTGACCAGCTTCGGCAAGGGTTCCGTCCAGACTGTCATCCCGCTGCACGGCGGAGTGGATGGCGCGCTCAAGCTGACGACCGACCGCTACTACACGCCTTCGGGCGGCTCGATCCAGAAGACGGGTATCGCGCCGGATTTGTTTGTCGCGCAGTCCAAGCGGCAGGCCGAGGCGGTCTACGACACGGCGCTCCAATATACCGAAGCCGCCTTCCACAACGCGCTCGACGCGCAGGAAGGCCGTACGCGCTTCGTCCCGACATCTATCGAGATCCCCCTTGCGGCTCCGATCGCCCCCGGGGTGAAGAAGGCGGCGCTGAAGGACGACGATCAGGATGGCGATGACGATCTCGCCGCCGCAAAGCCGCCCGTGCCCGACGACAAGAATGACTTCCAGCTGCAGCGGGCCTTGGACGTGCTGCGTTATGGCTCGGTCGAGGCGACTGAGCACGCCAAGCCGGTGAAGAGCTTCAGCAAGCCGACGCCCAAGTTCATCACCGCGCAGGCTGCGCCGGCTCCGGCTCTGCCGGGCGTGCCGCCGGCGGGCGCATCCAAGGACAAGCCTGTCACCGACGCGCCTCCGCCGCCGAAAAAGCCCTGAGGCAGGGATCGTGGCGGAGGTGTTCGACAACGCCGCCCGACGGCGCTTCGAGCTTGAAGAGCGGGGAGCGCTCGCCTTCGCCGATTACCGGCGCGAGTCCGACAAGCTGGTTATCCCCTACGTGGAGGCTGCGCCTGCCCTTCGGGGAACGGGGGCCGCCGGCCGGCTAATGGAAGGCGTCCTGACGATCGCTCGCCAGGAAGGACGCAGGGTTGTCCCTCTTTGTGGCTATGCCGCCGCCTATATCCGGCGACACAAGGAACACCACGACCTACTCTAAATCATGGGATTACAGCGCGCCCCAACGGTCGAAGGGCGCCGGATTCGGGTTCTTCCGGTTGCTCGCGGCGAATGCGCAACACCATGAGGCAGCAGGCGATGGCGACGGCGCCCAGGCCCAGCCACCATTCCTGCCACACGCCGAAGCTGATGGCCCCGATGAGCAGATAGGTGGAGGCGGTGGCGCACGCCATGCCCGCCCACACCGGATCTTCGCGGCTGATGCGCTGGATACGATAGAACAGCCAGCCCCAGAACAGGCAGTTGAGCAGCGCGCCCAGCACTCCCGTCTCGAGCCAGAGCTGCAGGGCTGCATCGTGCGGGTGCATGGGGATGTGATCGGGATATACGCGGCTGGCGTCGAGGCCATAGCCCAGCAGGGGCTTGTGGGCGATCAGCAGCGAGGCGAAGCGCCAGATCGCCACCCGCACGTGCCAGGACTCCTTGCCCATGGTGGCAGGAAGGTCGGCGGCCTGATGGCCGTGAGGCAGGAACACGAGGGGAGCGGCGAGGAAATAGAGCGCCACCGCGAACAGGCAAAGCCAGGCGCCGAGGCGCGCGTTCACGCGCATTCCGGCGAACACGATCAGGGACACGATCATCGCAGCCGCCGGGGCGTCGACGCCAAGCATGAGCGCGCTCATGACCAGGGCGACAGCAATCACGATGGGAATGGCGACTGGAATTTTCCGCCACATCAGCAGGGCCAGGGGCCAGAACATCAGCACGACAGTGTAGCAGCCGCGGGCTGCGTCACGCTTGGCGAGATCTGGGCGCAACTGCTTGGAGCCGAACGAGTTCAGCAAGCCGTAGAATTTTCCGCCTTCGAAGCCCTCGATCACCAGGATCCCCATGACGGCCGCCAGGGTAGCGGCGGCGATCATGAGTGCGGTCATGCGCTGATCGGGGGGCAAGCGGAGGGCGCCATAGACAAAGGCGGGATAAAGCAGCGCCTGCAGCAGCAGCTTGGGCGCGGTCAGAGCTTCCAGGTCCTTGTAGCGATGGACATGGAAGAGGTTGGATTCGAGGGGACTCCAGGTGAAGGTCGCCGCGGCCCAGATCGCCAGGGCTGCGATTAGCACGACTCCAATAGCCGGGGCCCGCAGCCGCAGGATGAAAGGCAGCGAGATGAGGCCACCGGCCGCTGCGACGATCGCTTCGCCTTCGTTGCCGAAATAACCCACCGGTAGGACAAGGGCGAATAGCGCGATCATCGCCGTCCCGAACCACCGGGGGGGAAGAGCTGGAGTGGAAGGAGCCTGGGCGACCTGGACGCCCGGACGGTAGGGGGTGTTCAATCGAAATCCTTGCGAAGAAGCGCCGCCGGAGCGCGACCTTTGCGCCAGCGGATCGGTGGCGGAAAGGGGCGCGCTTGGCAAGCGCAGTCTGGCGGTCTAGGGACCCGGCCAGGGGGGCCGCCCGCGCCGACGTCGTCGGCTTCATTGTTGGCCGCGACATGCCCAGGTCCTTGATGCTTCAGAACATATCGACGCTATGTGCGGAATAGCCGGCGTCATGATGCGCGGCGGCCGCCCGGTCGACCGGGCGCTGCTCGAGCGCCTGGCTGCGGCGTTGCACCACCGCGGACCGGACTCACGCGGCTTCCACGTGGACGGCGCTGTGGGGCTGGTCGACACCCGTCTGGCCATCGTCGACGTCGAGGGGGGGCGGCAGCCGCTGTTCGCCCCCAATGGCGCCGCCCTGGTGGCGAATGGCGAAATCTATAACGCGCCTGAACTGAGGGCCGAACTCGGGGGGACCTTCAAGACCCTGTCCGACTGCGAACCCGCCGTGCATCTCTATGAGCGGCGTGGTCTCGACTATGCCGAGGCTCTCAGAGGCATGTACGCTATCGCCATCCACGACCCGGCGCGCGGACGGCTGGTGCTTTCACGCGATCAGTTCGGCATCAAGCCTCTCTACTATATCCAGACACCGGACCTGTTCGCCTTTGCGTCCGAGCCCCAGGCTCTGTTCGCCGCAGGTCTCGCCAAGCCCCGTATCCAGCCGGCGGCTGAAACGGAACTGCTTCAGCTGAAGCACACTAGCGGCGTGGCTACGATCTTCGCCGGCGTTGTGCGCGCGGAGCCTGGCGAGACGCTGGTGGTGGAGGACGCCCAGGTGGTGGAGCGCCGCCGCATCCCGACTCTTCCGGAGAAGCCGGTGGAACGGATAGACATGGCGTCCGCCCTGACGCGCTTCGAGACGGTGATGACCGAGAGCGTCGCGGTGCACCTGCGCACCGATGTGCCCTACGGGCTGTTCTTCTCGGGGGGGGTGGATTCCTCGATCCTGCTCAAGCTGATGCAGAGGCTCTCCCGTACGCCCGTACAGGCGCTGACGGTCGGCTACGCCGGCCGTGAGGCCGGCGACGAGAGCTGGACGGCGCTGGAGCTGGCCAAGTCCGTGGGGGCGGATTGCCGTCGCGTGGAAATGGGGCCCGCAGATTTCTGGGCGCTGGCGCCGCGTGTTGCGGCGGCGCTGGACGATCCCACCGCTGACCCGGCGGTGCTGCCAAGCTATCTGCTGGGCCGTGCGGCGCGGGAGGGGGGGCTGAAGGTGACCCTGTGCGGAGAAGGCGCAGACGAGCTGTTCGGCGGCTACACACGTTATCGTCGCGCCCGCTTCCCCCTGCCGCGCTTTGGCGATCGCGAGCGACGTGGCGTGTTCGAGGAGGTTCCCCGCCTGCGCCGCCATTTCGCCGGTTGGGCCAAGGGCCTGGACGCCATCCAGGCCCAGCAGGCGCGGCGATGGTCTTCACGCATGGGCCTGCTGATGGCGGTGGATTGTGTGGAGCGTCTGCCCAACGGACTGCTGATCAAGCTCGACCGTTGCCTGATGGCCAACAGCGTGGAGGGGCGCACGCCGTTCCTGGACAAGGCGGTGGCCGAGTTCGCCCTCTCCCTCCCTGACGGGCTGAAGGCCAATGCGCGCTATGGCAAGGTGCTGCTGCGCGAGTGGCTGTCGCGGGCTCTCCCGCAGGCGCGTCCCTTCGCGCCCAAGCAAGGCTTCAAACCGCCCGTAGGCGCGTGGATGGCCGCTGAAGCCGTCCGTCTGGGGGACATGGTGGCGGCCCAGCCCGCTATCGCGGCGTTCGCGCCTCCAGACGTGGTACGTAATGTGTTCGCCCAGGCGGCGCGCGAGTCGCAGCCGGCGTGGAGCCTGCTGTTCTACGCGCTCTGGCACAGCCATCACGTGCTGGGCGTACCGGCGGATGGCGATATCGCTGAAGTTCTGTCGCAGGCGCGTGGGGCATGATGCGCTCACCGGCTGTCGCAGCGCTCCGCATGCCGCTACACTGAACGCCCCGCTCGCCGTTTCCTGCTCATGGCCTTCATCCAGAAATACCTTTTCCGGCAGCTGCTGACGCCCGTGCTGGCTGCAACCGCTGCGCTCGCGGGGGTGGCCATCCTGAGCGCCAGCCTGCCGCTCCTGACCATTGTCGTCAGCCAGCGTCAGGCGCCTTGGCTGTTCCTCGAGCTGGTCGGCCTGACCGCTCCGAACCTAGTGGCGTTCGTCCTGCCGATCAGCGCCTTCGTGGCTACCCTGTTTGCGGTCAACAAGCTGCACACCGAACAGGAGATCGTCGTCTGCTTCGCTTCGGGGATGAGCCGCTGGCAGGTGGCCAGTCCGGCGATGCGCCTGTGCGCCTTCGCCGCCCTGCTCATGCTGGTGGTGAATCTTTGGGTCGCGCCCGCCTGCGGACGCATGACGCGGGAACTGCAGTTCCGTATTCGGACCGACCTGGTCGGCAGCCTGGTGAAACCAGGCGAATTCACGGAGTCCCAGGGCGGCCTGACCGTCTACGCCCAGAGCATCGACGCCCAGAACGTGATGCACAACCTGTTCATCCACCAGCTGAAGGCGGACAAGAGCTCGTCGACCTATGATGCCAAGACAGGCATTATCGTCAAGCGCGCAACAGGCCCTGTCCTGGTCATGCGCAATGGCTCCAACGAGCAATTCACCGCCACGGGGACGCTGAATTTCCTGCAGTTCGCCGAGTATACTCTGGACCTTAATCCGTACGTCAATACTCAGGACGTGCTCGCTTACAAGCCGTCAGACATGTACATGCACGAGCTGGTGTTCACCGATAAGCATGCGGTGATCAACAAGCCTCTGCGGCGGAAAATGTGGGCGGAGGCGAATTCACGCCTTGCGGCGGCCCTCTATATTCCGACTTTTGTCTTGTTCTCGCTGCTGGCCGTGATCGGCGGCTCGTTCAGCCGGTTGGGGTACGGCCGGCGCATCGCCACAGCGGCCGTGGCGGCGCTCCTGGTGCGGCTCCTGGGCGTGACCATCGAAGCCATATGCGAGAATTCGCCCGCATTGAATTTCCTCCAGTACATCGTACCGCTCGTCGCCGCCTGGGTTGCTGCGCAGCGGCTGTTCAAAGGGCCGAAGCCGATTTCCGACGCGGCGCCGTTGGGCAAGGTGTTGCAGCCCATCGGCGCGTAGGACGGGGACCGGTTGGCGGCGCCCCGCCGGTACGGGAACTCGTTTAAGGTTTGGGCGGCGGGGTCTGACCGAGTTGCATGAGCAGCTCGGTGAGCAGGTACAGGCGCGGGGTGACCGTGCGCAGGTCAAGATATTCCCGCTGGCTGTGGAACCCTCCTCCCACCGGGCCCAGGCCGTCGAGGGCGGGCACGCCCGCGGCGTAGGCCAGGGCGCTTTCCGATGCGCCGCCATTGCCCGCGGTCTCCAAAGGCCGCGCCAATCCCGCGTAGATCGTCTTGGCGCGTGCGGCCAGGGCGTCAGTGGCCGGATTATTTGGCAAGGGGGGGAAGGCTGGTGTGGCGCTCACCTCGACCTTGGTGTCCGGGACCACTGGAGTCTTGGCCTGGGCCTGCAAGGCCTCCTGTACGGTCTTGAGCTGGTCGGGGGTGCGGACCCTTACATTGACCTCGGCGACCGCGAGGTCGGGAATGATATTGACCCGGTCGCCAGCCTTCAGGACGGTGAGGTTCGCCGTCAGGCTGTCGCCTGAGTGGGGCATCCCATCGACGACGGAAAGCTGGTGGATCAGTTCGACCGCCGCATTACGCCCGTCCTGGGGAGCCACGCCTGCGTGGGCCGCTCGCCCATGCACGGTGATGGCGTAGGTGGTCGACCCCTTGCGCCAGACCGTGATGGCGTCCGGCGCGTCTCCGGGCTCCAGGTTCAGTTCCACGTCATGTTCGCGCACTAGGCTGTCGATCAGCTTGCGCGAGCCCGGCGAACCGGTTTCCTCGCTGGTCTCCACCAGCAGGGTGATGCGGCCAAAGCCCGTGAACCTGAGATCGTGCAGCAGGGAAAGGGCGGTGATCGCCTCCACCACGCCGCCCTTCTCATCCGAGACGCCTGGGCCGTACGCCTTGAGGTTATCGGTGTGGAATGACCAAGTCTTCACTGTGCCAGCGGGGAACACGGTATCGATATGGCCGATCATCAGGATGCGGCCCTTGCCGGATCCCGTGAAGGTCGCGACCAGATTGTCGCCCAGACCCGGCGCCTCGGCGGGAACCTTGCGAATGGATGCGCCAAGGGCCTGCAGTCGTGGAATCAGGATCGACTCCACCCTGGCCGCGCCTTCGGCGTCGCCCGTTCCGGAATCGATGTTCACAACCTGCTTCAGCAGGTCCAGCTGGCCGGCCCGGGCCGCACTGGCGGCCTCGGAGACCTTGGCGTCGCGTGGGGCGGCCTGTCCGTGGCCCGCGGCGGACGCCGCCAGGCCCAGGGTTACGACCCCACAGATCCATTCCGTCCGGTGTCGCTTGCTCGTCATCCGATCGTCCCCCGTCCTGAGGCCATGCTAGCCGGCGTCCTCGATTTGGGAAGCGGCCGAAAACTATTGGCAATCCCCAAAACACAACCCTAGGATTTGTCCCTGGCCTCTCTGAGACCCCTGCGCGTGGAAACGAAAAAGAAACGGGATTGTCACATAGTGGTGACGCGGGTGGGCAGAGCGGAAATGTCTCGCACGAAGCTGGGCTTGATTTGGATCGTCAGTCTACTGACGTGCGCATGGGGACATGCGCAGGCCCAGGGCGCGGGCGCGTCCTGGTCGCCGCGAAGCGTCGCCGCCGCCATCGAAGCCAAGGCGGCCGCCACCAGTTTCAATCAGCTCGAACATTTCGGGCGTGACAGCATGCGGGTTCCTGCGCCGGAGCGGCTCAATCGGCTCAACCATGTGGCCTGGATCTTCCTGAACCAGTCCGACTTTCACCGGTTCGACTACTGGAACGGCCTTCTGGCGCAGCAGGCTGTGCGCTCCCACAACCGCCGCTTCCAGGTTGTGGCGCGGTTGAACGCCTTGCGCAGCCGTTACGATCAGGGCGACGGCGCCGCCGCCGATGAGATCCGCGCCATTGCTAACGCCGACCCGGACTGGTTCGCCCGGGTCAGCGCCATGCGTCTGGTCGCCTACGCAATGATCAAGGACGCCCAGGTCGGCTCGGCCCTACGGGTCCTGTCGGAGGCGGATGGTCTGGCGATGCGGCAGGATCCCCTGGCGGGCGCCGCGCGATCCGCAGTCTGGGAGATCGAAGGCCTCGCGCTCATGCAGATCCATGATCTGCACGCCAGCGCCGCTGCATTTGGCCGATCGCAGTTCGAGTTCGGGCCGTCAGGATATCCAAGGCCGGATTTCGACGGGATCTACGATATGGCCCGGCTGGCGGCCCAGCTCGGCGATGAGTCCCTGGCGAGGGGCCTGGCGTCCATCCACCACCGTCTTGCGGAACGCGCGGATATCGCCGGGCTTCGGATCTGGGACGTGAATCTTTGCGCGACAGTGGCGGAGCGAACCTCGCCGCGCGACGTGCTGGCCTGCATGAAGGATCTGGGCCCCGATCTCGGCGAAGCCAAGTTCCTGGCTCCGCAGCTCCTGCCCGCCAGGGCTATCGCCTACGCCCAGACCGGCGACGTCTCGTCGGCCAAGCGGGATCTGGAGGCCATTCGCCGGCTCGAAGCGTCCGGCACCTTCTCCGCAGCCCAGTTCGAACGGGTGCCCCTGGCTGAGGCGGCGGTGCTGCGGGCCGAAGGACGCTACAAGGAAGCCTACGACCAGCTTCTGGGCTACTCGGATCAGGCGGAGATCAGGTCGGCCCAGCGCTTCAGCGCTGGTATCGCCCAGGTCACCAATGAGATGCAGGCGCAACTTGGCTTGCGTCGGGACCAGCTCATTACCGCCCATCGCAACGTCGCCCTTCAGCGCGACGTGATAGCCACCCAGCAGTTGTTGGACGTGGTTGGGGCTTTCGTTGCGGCTTCGGTGTTCGTGCTGATGCTCTGGCAATGGCGCGTCGCCGGCCAATTGCGCCGCGCCCGCGCCGCCGCCGACGCGGCTAACCGCGCAAAGAGCGAGTTCCTGGCCAATATGAGCCACGAGATCCGCACGCCCCTGAACGGCGTGGTGGCGGTGGCAGACATGCTGGCCCGGGCCAATCTCGCACCGAAGGAGCGGGAGATGGCGGAGATCATCCGTGCATCCGGGGATACGCTCCAGCGCCTGCTGTCCGACATTCTCGACGTGGCGCGCATAGAGGCTGGCCAGATCACCATCGAAGCGGCGCCTTTTCACGTGGGCGACATGGTCCGCGCGGTGGCGGCCCTTTCACAGCTCAAATGCGATGAAAAAGGCGTCCGCCTAGCCGTAGAGGTCGGCCCTGAGATCAACTGTGCGGCCAGCGGTGATCTGGTGCGGGTGCGCCAGGTCGTCACCAATCTCCTGAGCAATGCTGTCAAGTTCACCGAGAAGGGCGAGGTGCGACTAACGGTGGAGCGGACGGCGACTGGAGCGGTTCGCTTTATGGTGGTCGATACCGGCGTCGGCTTCGATATGGCGGACAAGGCCAAGGTGCTTGGCCGCTTCCAGCAGGCGGACAGCTCTATTACCCGGCGCTTTGGCGGGACCGGACTCGGTCTGGCGATATGTTGCGACCTGGCGATCCGGATGGGCGGGGTGCTGGACTGCGAAAGCGCACCCGGCGTGGGGTCGAGGTTCTGGATGGAACTGCCGCTGGAGCCGGCCGAAGTCGAGCTGGTGGCGAACTCAGACACTTGCACGGAGATGGGGGAGACAGCGCTCCGTATCCTTCTGGCCGATGACCACCCGACCAACCGCAAGGTGGTGGAGTTGATGCTGGAGGGGGGCGTGGCGGATCTCACCTGCGTCGAGGATGGTCAGCAAGCCCTGGAGATGTTCGCACGCCACCGTTTCGATCTGATCCTCATGGACATGCAGATGCCAGTGATGGACGGAGTGACCTGCATCCGCGAGATTCGGCGACTGGAACAGACGGGCCAGCTGGACGCCACGCCGATCATCATGCTGACGGCCAACGCCTTGCCAGAGCATGTCAGCCTGGCCATGGCGGCCGGCGCAGACCTCTACTTGGCGAAGCCCTTTACCGCCACGGCCCTGTTCGACACCATCGCCGCCGCTTTCCCCGCTTCGACCGAAGGTTTGGCGGCCTGACCGCTCGGTCCTAAAGGAGATAGGCGGTTCAGGAGGCGGCGAAGGGGTCCGACACAACCTCCCGTAGCGCGGTGCGATATTCCGAGATCAGACGGGCGCACAGTTCGGCGGCAGGTGGAACATCCCGGATCGAGCCCACGCCCTGGCCCGCCGACCAGACCGTCTTCCAGGCTCGCGCCTCGGCGTTCATGTTCATTTCGACATGACCTGGCTGATCGTCGTCCAGGATGCCGGCCTCCTCCAGGCTGCCTCGTAGGAAGTTGGCGTTCACACCGCTGACTTTGGGTGTGTAGATCACGTCGGCGGCCTGGGATTCCAGCATCATCTGTTTCTGATCGTCGCCGACCAGGCTCTCACGTGTGGCTATGAAGCGGCTGCCGAGATAGGCGAGGTCAGCGCCCATCATCCGCGCGGCGGCGATGTCGCGGCCCGTGTTCATGGCGCCAGACAGGATCAGGATTCCGTCAAAGACCTGCCGGATCTCGGCCAGCAGGGCGAAAGGGCTCAGCGTGCCGGCATGACCGCCCGCACCGGCGGCGACGCCGATGATCCCGTCGACGCCGGCCGCCGCGGCCTTCTCGGCGTGGCGCCGGCTGATCACATCGTGGAAGATCATGCCGCCGTAGCTGTGGACTGCATCAACCACTTCCTTCACCGCGCCCAGCGAAGTGATGATCACTGGCGCCTTGTGCTTCACCACGATCTCAAGATCGGCTTGCAGCCGCGGATTGGTCCTGTGGACGATCAGATTGACGCCGTAGGGCGCGGCTCCGCTCACCGCGGCGAGTCTGGCTTCGATTTCCTCGACCCACGCTGCGAAGCCCTGGCTTGTACGCGGGTTGAGGGCAGGGAAGGTTCCCAGCACGCCCGAGCGACAACATTCCACCACCAGGTCCGGTCCCGAAGTCAGGAACATCGGGGCGGCGATGGCGGGGATGGCGAGGCGTTCCTGCAGGCCGGTGGGAAGGGGCACGGCAACCTCCTTGCGTGAAGCAGTTGACGTATATGAGAGGCTTTCGCACCGGGACGCCAGCCCTGCCTCGGGGGCGCCCGTTCATCGTTCGGTGTGGTGCACCTCGACCGTCAGGTGGCTGAAGGCGTGGATTTCGGCGATCCGCTGGCGATAGACCTGTACGGTCGCCGGATTGGGCGAGGCGATGACGATGATCGCGGCGTCATGGCCTGGGCCGAGCCGCCAGACGTGCAGGTCCGCGATCCTGTCGCCTTCCCGTTCCAGCCTAGCGCGAAGGGCCAGGGCCAGGGCGGGGTCGCCCTCCATATCCAGCAGGCGTCTTCCAGCTTGCTTGGAGAGGGACCAGGCGAATCTTCCCACCACCGCGGCGCCGACAAGTCCGGCCGCGGCGTCCAGCCAACTCCAGCCCAGCAGCTTCACGCCCGCCAGTCCGAGCAGCGCCAGCAGCGAGACCACGATGTCGCTGAGCAGGTGGATATAGGCCGCGCGGAGATTGAAGTCCTGGGCGTGGACATGGGCGTCTGGTCCATGGCCATGCTCCCGGTCACGCAGGAGCCAGGCGCTGAGCAGGCTGACTGCGAGGCCAAGGGCGGCGATAGGCAACGCCTCGTCCAAGGCGATCGGAACGGGATGGATAAGCCGCTCGAGGCTTTCGGCTCCGATCAGCAAGGCGACAACCCCGAGAAGGATAGCGCTGCCGAAACCGCAGAGGTCCCCGACCTTGCCGGTGCCAAAGCTGAAGCGTGCGTCCTCGGCGTGACGGCGGGCGAAGCGGTAGGCCAGCATGGCGACCAGGAACACCCCAGCGTGGCTGGCCATATGCAGCCCATCGCCGAGCAAGGCCATCGACCGGAAACTCAGCCCGCAGGCGAGCTCCACACCCATGGCGACGATGGAAATCCCCACCACCAGCCCCATCCGGCGCGCATTGCTGTCGTGCGAGGCGCCGAGGAACACGTGACCGTGGCGCAGGGCTTCAGCCGTGTCCTCGACAGGAGAGGCGATGACGGACGGATCTGAGGACTTGGGAAGGTTCAACGAGAGGTCCAGGTCGCCGTCGCCGGGGTGGGCGAGTTGGGCCGGCCATAGCCTTCAATCGGCCAAATGCCTACAGCGCCTTTTTCAGCATCAGGCTGAACGCCGGTCCGCCGTCCATACGCTGGTCGGTTCGGACGATCCGGCCGGAAGCACGTGTTCCGTCGTAATAGGTATCGTAATATTCACGATCCGCGCCGGCCAGGCCATCGACCTGGAGCCTCAGTGCGAATGCAGGTGGACGATATTCCACGAACATGCCGAGCGACTGGGCCTCCGCGGCGGTGGAGACTTCTTCCGGGGTGTAGGAGACCTGCGCGCCCTGGGCGTTGGCCTGAAGGCCCCAGCGGAGGGAAAGGGTCTTCACGTCCTGGGCGACGGCGACATGGGCGTCGTAAGGCGCTTCGCCCGACAGGCGGCGGGCTACGCCGGTCACGGGGTCGATGATCTCGGATTGGCGAACGGCGCCGCCAGTCTCGACCGATAGTCCATTCAGCCCGACCACCGATAGCGGCAGGCTCACGGAGGCGTCGAGCTGCTGGCGTGAGCCGCCGGTCACCGCGCCCGGCAGGTCGGCCCCGGCGATGTTCCGGGTGATTTCGGTGACGCTCTCCAGCCGCGCCTGGGTCACCGCCAGGTTCAAGGCGCCGGAACCCGGTAGCGTTTGACTGAAACGCGCCTGGGTGCGCCATTCCCGATTGGGGGCGAGGTCAGCGATGGTCTCACCGCCGCCAGCGCGTTGAAGGCTTTCGGCCACGGTGACGAAGGCGCCGAGGTCCACCGGAGTCACCGCCCGGCCGTAGGACAGCTCCCATTTCCCGCCGTTCCATGGCGTGAGGACCGCAGCGATCCGCGGTTCGGCCGACGTGTAGCCTTGACGGGTCTGCGCGAGGTTTCGCCAGTCCAGATCGGCGTATCCGAGATTAGCGCCCAGCTCGAAGCTGAGCTTTGTGGATGGCGTCCAGTGGAGGGCCCCGCCGCCTGCGGTCTCGTTGGTGTGCAACTGCATGGCCCCGCCCGCTTCTCCCGGATCATCGATGGTGTCGTCCATCTGCTTGGCGCGGCCCACCACGTCGATCTTGAGGTCGTGGTCGAGGTCCACGCCCATCTTCAGGCTAGTGAAGGTTTCGTTGTGGTCATTCTGCGCCGCGGCGCCCAGACCGATGGGCAACACCGACTGGACCTCCAGGCTGTGCCCGGCCGTGAGATCGAGATGGGTGCGAGGCGAAGCGCTCCAGGCCGCGTTCACGTCCAGCCCAAGCTTGCGCCAGGGGGTCTGCTGGCCTTCGGCCGGGGCGAAGCCCGGCCATGCGACGCTCGGGTCGCTCGCATCGCCAGCCTGGAGATCAAGGCGGGCGCTGAACTGGATATCGTCGCGCGCAGGTCCGTTGAACGCCCAGCCTCCCGCCACCGTGGAGGCGCCAAGCCGTCCCAGGGGCGTCGTCAGCGCGGACGGTTCGGTTGGCGCCGCTGTAAGAATTTGGGCGCGAGCCGCCCCTCCGGACGCCAAGGCAAGCGCGCAAAGGCAAGTCAGCGCTATCGGCCGACCTTTTCCTTTTGCTTTCCCTCCCGTCTTTTGCACCCCGGGCCCCCGCCGTCACACCCTGGGATCCATCTAATCTTACAGAGATGTAAGGCAACTGGAGTTTGCGGTGTTCGCTGAATCGTGACCGATGCGCGTCGCATCGCGGACACAGTCCCGGGCCTGGACAAGGCGTCGTGGCCTCGTCAAACGGACGTGAAGGCGCGGGCCTCCGCCCTCGCACGGAACCTTCCCGAGAATTGGCCTTATGGCGCACCTGGTCTTGTTGAATGCTGGCGGCACCATCTCGGCTGAGGCCGGGCCCGGAGGCGTGCTGCGGGCCGGCGCAGGGCCCGCCGCCCTGGCCCTGGGCTTGCCCCCGGCGAATCTTCCGATCCGTGAGGTTGGTGTTTATCGCGGTCTCTCGGAGGACATGACCTTCGAGGATGTCGACCGTCTGCTCGCCGCCATTGCGTCCGCCGTCGCCGATCCGGAGACGCGGGGCGTCGTGGTTGCCCATGGCACCGACACGCTGGAGGAAAGCGCCTTTCTCGCCGACCTGATGCACGGAGCCGATACGCCAGTTGTCTTCACGGGGGCTCAACGGGCCCCTGGCGCTCTGGGCTTCGACGGCCAGATCAACCTGATGGACGCCTTGGCCGTGGCGGGCGTCGACGCCGGGCGGGGCCTGGGCGCGGTGATCGTGTTCGCCGGCCGCATCCTGGCCGCCCGCCATGCCCGTAAGCGTCGCACCACCGCTCCGGACGCCTTCGCGGCGGACGGCGGCGACATCGGTCGGGTGTCTGGCGGCGAGGTGCAGCTCTTCGCGCGTCCGGTGCGCAGTCCGCCGATGGAGTTCCACGGGCTGGATCCGACCGTGGAGATCGTCACCGCGGGACTGGGGGCGTCTGGACGCATCCTCGATATGCTCGCCGGACAGGGTGCGCGGGGCGTCGTGCTTCAGGCGCTGGGGCGCGGCAACGTCGGCCGCCCCCTGGTGGAGGCGACCGCGCGGGCGGTGGCGGCCGGATGCGTGGTGGTGGTGGTGTCGCGCAGCGACGAGGGAGGGGTGGCGCCGGAATACGAGGCGGGCCGCCGGCTCGCCGATGCAGGCGCGCAATTCTGCGGGCGCCTGGATGCGGCCAAGGCGCGCCTGGCCCTCGCATGCCTGCTGGCGAACGGTCTGGACTGTGCGGGTGTGAGCGCTGCGCTCAAGAGCTACGGTTTCGCCTGATCGCGCACGTCGTCCTGGGAGGCTGGATTGTCAGTCGCTCTGGATGAAGTCCTCGCCCTTGAGCCGGGCTCTTGGAACCGGCGTTGAATGATCGCCGTCTCGGGCCGACGCTGAAACGCCTGCTTTGCGATCGCTCAGCAACGGCGCATCCGCCAATTCGGGCGCAAGCCGGCGCAGACCCTCCTGAAGGTCCCGCCGCCGGCGCCAGGGGCGCCAGCTGTCAGAAGGCGATACCGGATCTCCGAGGTGGAAGGTTGCGATCAGAGCGGCGAGGGGCCCGATCTGGACCGGGCCGAGCTTGCGCAGCCGGCGCTGCGGACCGGTGTCCAAAGCTTCGATCGCTCCGGCCAGACTTCCTGCCCAGTTGCTGGCGGCGTCGAATGTCGCGGGGTCGACGTCGAGGAAGTGCGCCAGGGTGCGGGTCCGGTGGCGACCTATCGCCGCCCGGGTTTCATCGTGATCGGGGCCGTCGCCCGCTTCGATGGCGATGTCGCATTCGCTGTCGAAACCAGTGGAGCGGTTGTTCAAGTTGGTGGAGCCGACCCTCAGCATCGTGTCGTCGATGATGGTGTGCTTGGCGTGGACGATGATCGTCTTCCCCGCCTTGGTCTCCGGGCAATAGGCGTGAAAGCGGCCGTGAAGGTCAGCGTTCTGCAGCCGGCGGATCAGGGCCGAGCGGGTCTTGTCCATGGTCATGCGATCGAACCAGCTCGGGCTATGCTCGGTGGAGACGACCAGCACTTCCGGGCCGTCTTTTTCTGCCAGCCGGGCGGCCAGCGCCTCGCCGATGGCCGGAGAGGCGACGTACTGGTTCTCCATGTAGACGGAGTGGCGGGCCGCCTTGATCGCCTGAAGGTGCAGGGCCTCGTTCTCGCAGACCTCCGGCTGGTCGCGCCAGGCCGGTTCGGTGCGGGCGACCCCTACGCGGACGTCGCGGAAATCCGCCTCGATGGTTGCGGGCCAGAGCGTCTGGTCCATCGCATCCGGCTTGGTTGGCACGGGTTCCCCGGTAGCACGCCGCCAGCGCCGCCGGACCAGGTCTCCGAGCATGGCGGCGGCTTCGCCTTCCACCATCAGCATCACCTCGTGACGGGGATCATGCACCCCTCCGGTGGGCATGCGCCGCCGGTGGTCGTCGTCGAGGTGTTCGGTGCTGTCCCAGCGATCGACAGAGATGTCCCCGCCGCCGCAGAAGGCCAGGCTGTCGTCGATCACCAGCACTTTCTGGTGGTGGCAGGCTCCAAAGGGAACACTGGCGTCGAGGCGAAAGCGCACGGGCGTGCCCTTGAAACACGCCCTAGCCCGGTGAGGAAAGAAGTGCTGGGAGGCGGCGACCGGCAGCGCCGATTTCCATATCAACACACGCACGTCCAGTTCCGGGCGGCTCCGCGCCAGATCGCGCAGGAACGGGCCCGCCTGGTCGCCCTCAGGGCCGCCGCCCTCGGCGTCAGGGGTGAATTGGGTAAGAGGATCGAACGCCCAGCCGAGCAGATGGATGGAACGGCGAGCCTTCTGCATCGCGGCCTTGGCGACAAGAAAATAGTCCTGCGTATCCAGGATGGCATGGGCGCGCGAGGCGACGGCGGTGCGCCAGCAAGTCGATCCCGGTTGCAGAAGCACAGCGGTCGTTCCCCGACTCCCAGCCGACTGGCGACCGGACACCCGTTTGAAATGCTTGCTTGGGCGGCGGGTTCCGAGCTTGGCTGTAAGGGTTGTGGAACTTCATCCGAATGACACAATTTCGTCCGTCATCGAACTGTGACAGGGGCGAGATATTTGGAGGATGGCGCTGGGGCTACGCGCCTGAGGAGAGATCAATGAAAAAGACCCTTGCGGTCGCCCTTGGCGCGACCCTTCTGGCTGGCGCCGTGACGGCCCAGGCCGCCATCATCTCGGGCGCCGGCGCCACCGCGCCCGCGCCGATCTATCAGAAGTGGGCCGAGGCCTACCACGCCAAGACCGGCGTCGGCCTCAACTACCAGGGCATCGGCTCCGGCGGCGGCATCAAGCAGATCGAAGCCAAGACCGTCGACTTCGGCGCCTCCGACAAGCCGCTCCCCGCCGCGGAGCTGAACAAGTTCGGCCTGCTGCAGTTCCCGACCGTGATCGTCGGCATCGCGCCGGTGGTGAACGTCCCCGGCGTCGCCGCGGGCCAGCTGCACCTGACCGGCCCGGTCCTGGCCGATATCTACCTTGGCGAGATCAAGCGCTGGTCCGATCCGCGCATCGCCAACCTGAACAAGGGCGTGCGCCTGCCCAACCTGCCGATCACCGTGGTCCACCGTGCGGACGGCTCGGGCACGACCTTCCTGTACACCTCGTATCTGAAAGCCGTCAGCCCGGCCTGGGGCAAGGTCGGCGCCAGCGACAGCGTCGCGTGGCCGGTGGGTCAGGGCGGCAAGGGCAACGACGGCGTCGCCGCCTTCGTGAAGCAGACGCCCGGTTCGATCGGCTACGTCGAGTACGCCTACGCCAAGAACAACAACCTCGCCTACGTCGACATGGCCGACCGCGAAGGCCACTTCATCGCACCGAACGAGCAGAGCTTCAGCGCCGCCGCCGCCCACGCCGACTGGCGCGGGGCCGAAGGCTTCGCGCCGAGCCTGCTCGACCAGCCTGGCGCCAACGCCTGGCCGATCGCCGGTGCGACCTTCATTTTGGTCTATAAGGTTCCGAGTGACCCGGCCACGACCGCTGGAGTGCTGAAGTTCTTTGATTGGTCCTACGTCAATGGCGATGGCATGGCCAACGAGCTGGCCTATGTCCCGCTGCCCGGCAGCGTGAAGGCCCTTATCCGTGAAGCCTGGGCTGCCGAAATCAAGGTTGGCGGCAAGCCGGTCTACGCGGCGCACTAAAGACCCTGTAAGCCGTGGGGGCGCTGACGAGTCGTCAGCGCCCCTGTTGCGAACGGATTTGTCGCGAACGGAATTGCAAGCGATGGCCGAACTGACCGTGGGCGGAAAGAAGCGGGCGAGACCGTCCGGCGCGAGCTTCGATCCGATTTTTCGCACGCTGTGCTTCACCGCCGCCACGACCGTGCTGACGGCGATCGTAGGCGTGCTGGTGTCGCTGCTCTTCGGCGGTTGGCCGGCCTTCGCCAAGTTCGGTCTCAGGTTCTTCACCTCGACCGTCTGGAACCCGGTGACCGATCAGTATGGCGGCGCCGGCCCCATCGTCGGCACCTTGCTCACCTCAACCCTGGCGCTGATCCTCGCCTTGCCCCTGGCCTTCGGGGTGGCGGTGTTCCTGACGGAGTTCTGCCCGCGCGCCCTGCGGCGGCCTATCGGCGTGGCGGTGGAGCTGCTGGCGGGGGTGCCCTCCATCGTTTACGGCATGTGGGGCTTGTTCGTCCTAGCGCCACTGTTCTCCAAGTACGTGGAGATTCCAATCATGGGCTTGGCGCCGCCCGGCTCTATCTGGGAGACGATCCTGTCCGGCGTACCCAATGGCTCGGGCTTGATCGCCGCCTCGGTCATCCTGGCGATTATGATTCTGCCGTATATCGCCGCGACCCTGCGCGAACTGTTTCTGACCGTGCCCGCCCGCGTGCGAGAGAGCGCCTACGGTGTGGGTTGCACCTCGCTTGAGGTCGTCTGGTCCGTCACGCTGCCTTACGTCCGCAAGAGCGCAATCGGCGCTGTGATGCTCGGCCTTGGCCGCGCCCTGGGCGAAACCATGGCGGTGACGTTCGTCATCGGCAATTCACATGATTTTCCGAAAGGCATATTCGACGGCGGTTCTACCATCGCCTCGACCATCGCCAACGAATTCGCCGAAGCGACCAGTGACATGCACACTTCCGCCTTGCTCGCGCTGGGTTTCGTCCTGTTCCTGATTACGTTCGCGGTGCTGGCGATCGCCCGCGCCCTGCTCGGCCAGAAGGACCCCGTCTGATGGCTCTGGCCTTCGACCGGCGTGGACGGCGAAGCTTCGCCAACGGCGCTTTCATCTTCGCCTGCACCGCGGCGACATGTCTGGCCCTGGTGTTCCTGGTGGCGATTCTCGCGTCCCTGCTCGTCAACGGGGTAAGAGGTGTGAACCTCGAGATCTTCACCATGGTCACGCCGGCGACCGGATCAAAGGGCGGTCTGGCCAACGCCATCGTCGGGTCCCTGATGATGTGTGGGGTGGCCATGGTGATCGCCGTGGCGGTCGGCATCATGGCCGGAACCTGGCTGGCTGAATTCGCCCGTGACAGCGTCTATGGCAAGATCGTGCGCTTCAACAACGACGTGCTGCTGTCCGCGCCCTCCATCCTCGTTGGCCTGTTCATCTATTCGCTGTTGGTTCGGCCGTTCCACGGCTTCTCCGGCTTCGCCGGAGCCGTGGCCCTCGCCCTGCTTGCGGTCCCGGTCGTCACCCGGACGACCGAGGACGTACTGAAGCTTCAGTCGCGCCAGCTTCGGGAAAGCGGCGTGGCGCTGGGAGCGCCTGTGTGGACGGCCATCCGCCTGATCATGTGGCGCGCCGCGGCGGGCGGCATCATCACCGGCGGCCTCCTCGCCTTCGCCCGCATCTCCGGCGAGACGGCGCCTCTGTTGTTCACCTCGCTGAACAACCAGCTGTTCAGTCTGGATATGACCCACCAGATGGCCAACCTGCCGTCGGTGATCTTCAACTATGCAATGACCGCTTATGACGACTCGCGTCGTCTGGCCTGGGTCGGCGCGCTCCTGATCACTATCGCGGTGCTCGGCGCCAATGTCGTCGTCCGCGCCCTCGCCTGGGAAAAGAAACGGCCATGACCGCCATGCCTCCCGCCGCGACCGCTGCTGCGCCCGCGCCCCAGACCTTCGAGAGCTTCGTCGAGACCATCCCGCAGGAGAGGGTCAAGCTCGAGACCCGGGACCTGAATTTCTACTACGGCAAGTCCCAGGCCTTGCACGAGGTCAGCATTCCGTTCGCCGGCAACTCTGTCACCGCCCTGATCGGCCCGTCCGGTTGTGGCAAGTCTACCCTGTTGCGGGCCCTGAACCGGATCTACGCCCTGTATCCTGGCCAGCGGGCCGAGGGTCAGGTCCTGCTCGACGGGAAGAATACGCTCGATCGCAACGTCGACCTCACCCAGCTGCGGTCTCGCGTGGGCATGGTGTTCCAGCAGCCGACCCCGTTCCCGATGTCGATCTACGACAACGTGGCCTTTGGCGTCCGCCTCTACGAGAAACTGTCCAAGGCCGACATGGACGTTCGGGTGGAGGAAAGCCTGCGCCGTTCCGCCCTTTGGGACGAAGTGAAGGACAAGCTCCGCAGCTCCGGCCTTGGTCTGTCCGGAGGCCAGCAGCAGCGCCTGTGCGTGGCGCGCGGCGTGGCGGTGCGGCCCGAAGTGATCCTGCTCGACGAGCCCGCTTCGGCCCTCGACCCGATCTCCACCGCCAAGCTGGAGGAGACCATCGTCGAGCTGAAGCGCGACTACACCATCGTCATCGTCACCCACAATCTGCAGCAGGCGGGCCGCATTTCCGATCACGCCGCCTTCATGTACCTGGGCCGACTGATCGAGTTCGCGCGCACCGACAGGCTGTTCGATAATCCTCGGGCCAGCCGCACTGCGGATTACATCACCGGCCGCTTCGGCTGACACGAAGCGGCTGAAGGACTGCGATACGGCGCGCCCGACCCGGCTCCGCGGCGGCTTGCTGATGCGGGGCAAAACAGCGCGCTCGCCGCAGCGGCTTGATCCCGAGGACTATCGCCTTTAACGTCCTTGAACGCCGAGTGGGGAGCAAACCCCTCAATTCAGGCGTTCCGCCGCAAGGGGGCGACGTCTTGACCATTCGGCGGCGAGGCGAGTCCCGTTCAGAGAGCGCCTCATGTCCCCCGCATCGCGAATTTGGTCAGCTGGCATCCTTTTGGTTTGAAATGGCGCGTGGAAAACGACCTGCACATTCGGCCGGCGTCTGCAGACGTCTGATGTGGACCGCGGCCCGATGAACGCGCCCCCTCGCGTGAGCTTCCCCACCCGTGTCGAACGCCTCGGCGCCGCCGGCGTCGAGCGTCCCCAGGTCGTGGTCGCGATCCCCGTCAAGGACGAGGAGGCCAGGATCGAGGCCTGCCTCGCTTCCATCGCGGATCAGGCCGACGTGGATTTTGCCCAGCTCGCCGTGGTGCTGCTGCTGAACAACACCACCGACACCACCGCCGAGCGGGCGCGGGCGCTGTCGGCGCACCTGCCATACGCCCTGCACCTGCGCGAGGTTGAGCTTCCCGCCGCCTACGCCAACGCCGGCTGGGCGCGACGCCTTGGCATGGAGGCTGCGGCCGAACTGGCCAGACCGGATGGCGTGATCCTCACCACTGACGGCGACACCCTGGTCGAGGCCGACTGGGTGGTTTCCAACCTGCGGGAGATCGCTGCAGGAGCGGATGCGGTGGCCGGCTATGTCATGGCCGATCCGGTTGAGTTGATGGAGCTTCCCGCCGAGATCCTCGAGCGCGGCTCGCTGGAGTGGGAATACCAGCAACTGGTGGCTGAGATGGTCGCTCGCGTCGATCCCGAGCCGCACGATCCGTGGCCCCGCCACAACCAGAACTGCGGCGCATCCGCGGCCATCACCGTCGAAGCCTACCGTCGCATCGGCGGCCTGCCGCCTCGCCCGGTGGGCGAGGACCGCGCCCTGTTCGAGATGGTGCGCCACATCGACGGTAAGATTCGCCATAGCCTGGATGTCCAGGTCGTCACCTCCGCCCGCACCGACGGCCGGGCGCTGGGCGGCTTGTCGGACGCCATCCGATTGCGCGGTGAGCCCGACCATCCCTGCGATGAGATGCTGGAAGTGGCCATGGTCGCCTTCCGTCGCGCCCTTTGGCGTCGGCGCCTGCGCGAGCTGTGGCTGGGTGGCGGCCGGGAGGCGATCATCCGTTCCGACTGGGCGGAGCGACTGCACGTTTCAGATCTGGAGCTCCGCCGCGTGGCCGAACGCGCCTGTTTTGGCGAGTTCTGGGCCACCATTGAGGAATTCAGCCCCCGCTTGAAGCGCGAGTTGGTCACCGGGCGTGATCTGAAGCGCGAACTGCGCCGGATGCGCCGCCTGGTGGAAGCCGTCCGCGCGGGAATGACACTGAGCGTCGAAACCACGCCTATCCGTGCGCCTCGCGCCGTCCAGGCCGCCTGAGACCTTTCCAGCTCGGTTGATTCTCCCCGACCTGCCCTAAAGGATTCTCATTCCGAAGCTGGAGGCTTTGCCCTCCGCTTCCGGCCGCCCGTTTCAAACCCGTTCGATAAGCCCCAGGCGAAACGATCGCGGCCGGACTGCTGTCCGGCCGCGATGTCCAGGCGTCAGGACTTTGAGTCCGGGTATTTGATCGTGCCCTGCAGATGGGCGACCACCGCGCGAGCGTCGTAGGCGCGGGGCTCATTGGGTTTCGGGCCGTGGCCCATGATGATCTCGACGGTGGCGCTATACTGGCTCACCTGCTGCACATCGAGCGGGCCGCCCCAGAAGGGGTCGCCCCAGTAGCCGTAGCCCCATCCGTAGCCGCGGCGATAGAAGCCCCAGTACGGGCCGCCCCAGCCGGCGAAATAGGGATCGGGATCGGTATAGTAGCTGGTCTGGCGATTGGTGTGGCGGTCAACCGACTGGAACCAGTCGAACCCGTTCTCGACCGTCAGCTGGGCTGCACGGAACAGCAGGTAACGCTCCACCCGCTCGCGGGAGGTCAGGGAATTGCCGGCGAATTCCACCTGCCAGCGGTTCGGCTCGATCTGTTGCTCGCTATAGCCCCCCGATGCCTGGCTATTGTGGGCGCCGAGGGGTTGGTACGGCGTGGCGGTCTCGCACCCCGTCAGAAGGAGCGCCGCAGCCACGGCGATCAGGGCCCGCTTCATAGCTTTCTCTCCAGCCACCCTTCAGGGGAGGCTCCTGCCGCACTGAATGTACATTCCGGAAACCTGTTCCGGCAGGCTGAGAAATACCAGTCAGTGCATTTCAGGAGTATTTCGAAACCGAATCCGGGCCGGGGCGACGACGCCTTGGGCGCTGATCGCGACGGAGTGGATCACCGCGTCGATTTCCCGGCTCCAGAAATTGAGGAACCTGTGCACGCGGGGAAACTCGGGAGCGATGTCCAGCGTCTGCCACAGGAAGCGCTGCAGGAGGCCCGGATGATCGGGCATGTAGTAGAGGATTTCCGCCGTGGTCAGCCGGCCGCCGCGGAGTTGGGTTTCGAAGTCGCGAGTCTCCATCGTCGATCTCCAAGCGCAGATGCGCGCCCACAGGAGATCAAGCGTTGCGTTAACCATTCGTTGCGCGAATTCGTCACAAATCCGCGCACATAAGCTTGAGCGCCTCCAGAGGAGGTTCCTGGCGCTGTTCCGGGGAACAGCGCCAGCTTAGCTTCAGCTCTGCGAAGCCTTGCGGTCCCGCTGAGCCAGCACCCGCAGACGGAGCGCGTTCAGGCGGATGAACCCGGCGGCGTCGCGCTGGTCATAGGCGACCGCGCCTTCCTCGAAGGTGACCAACTGTTGATCGTAGAGCGGGTGGGGCGCCTCGCGGCCGATCACGGTGACGTTGCCCTTGTAGAGCTTCACGCGCACCTGGCCGGTGACGTTCTCCTGGCTCTTGTCGATCATGGCCTGGAGCATTTCGCGCTCCGGCGAGAACCAGAAGCCGTTGTAGATCAGGGACGCGTAGCGAGGCATCAGCTCGTCCTTCAGGTGGCCGGCCCCGCCGTCCAGCGTGATGCTCTCGATGCCCCGGTGCGCGGCCAGCAGGATGGTCCCGCCAGGGGTTTCGTAGACGCCACGCGACTTCATGCCGACGAAGCGGTTCTCCACCAGGTCCAGGCGGCCGATCCCGTTGTCGTGGCCGAGTTGGTTCAGCTTGGTGAGCAGGGTCGCCGGCGACATCGCCTCGCCGTCGATGGCGACTGGATCGCCACGCTCGAAGTCGATGGTGATGACGGTGGGTTTATCGGGGGCGTCTTCCGGCGAGATGGTGCGCTGGTGCACGAACTCGGGCGCCTCGACGGCGGGATCCTCCAGCACCTTGCCCTCGGAGGAGGAGTGCAGGAGGTTGGCGTCGACCGAGAAGGGGGCGTCGCCACGCTTGTCCTTGGCGATCGGGATCTGGTGCTTCTCGGCGAAGTCGAGCAGGGCCTCGCGGCTCTTGAAGCTCCATTCCCGCCAGGGCGCGATCACGCGGATGTCGGGCTCCAGCGCATAGTAGCCCAGCTCGAAACGGACTTGGTCGTTCCCCTTGCCGGTGGCGCCGTGGCACACCGCGTCGGCGCCGACCTTGCGGGCGATCTCGATCTGCTTCTTGGCGATCAGCGGGCGAGCGATCGAGGTGCCGAGCAGGTACTGGCCTTCGTAGACCGTATTGGCGCGGAACATCGGGAAGACGTAGTCGCGCACGAACTCCTCGCGGACATCCTCGACGAACACGTTCTCGGGCTTGATGCCGAGCAGCAGCGCCTTCTCCCGCGCCGGCCCCAGCTCCTCGCCCTGGCCCAGGTCGGCGGTGAAGGTCACCACCTCCGCGCCATACTCGGTCTGGAGCCACTTGAGGATGATGGAGGTGTCCAGCCCGCCCGAATAGGCGAGCACGACCTTCTTTACGGGGCGGGTGTCGGCCATGGGCGGGATCCTCGGTTAGCGCAGAGTGCGCGCGCGTTTAAGGGCGCCGGCCCGGCCCTTTCAAGGCCTGATATCAGCACGCCCGGCGCTATATCGAATTCAAGTGGCCGCGGGTCGCAGATCGAGAGGGGAGTTGCGGGGGTCCCATACGACCCTCCCTGAGCGCCCATGCGGCGGAAAGGCCGAACACTGAGATGAGAGCCAGAGGCGCCCCCGCCCGATATGGTCGATATTGAGAAGCATCAGCCACGCAGGCGTTGGCAGGGTCCAGCTATTCCTTCCGAGCACGTTGCGAGCGAAGCCGAAGCTGGGAGTCCAATAGTGAATGAGAGGGATGGCTGTGTGATGTTCGAAAGGGAAGAATCGGTTTGGAAGGGTGATGAAGACCTCCTTCGTCCACGGATATGATCCGCCTGATGACATGGGTCTCTTGAGCCTTCGGACCGAGGCGCGGGCGAAGAGCTGGGCCGCTCACCTTGCCTACGTGATCCTGCTTGCGCTCCTGGTTTTCGGAGGGGCGTATCACGAGCCCTGGTTCGATGAGGCGCAGGCTTGGCTGATCGCGCGCGATAGCACCCCCTGGGTCATCGTCAGCCATGTCGCCCGCTACGAAGGTTCGCCGGCGCTCTGGCATCTCGTCCTCTGGGCCCTCCAGCGCCTGGGTTATCCGTATGGTGGTCTCTGGCTGATAAGCGCAACGCTCGCGGCGGGGGGCGCATGGGTCATACTTTATAGGTCGCCGTTTCCTTTGTGGGTCCGGGGTGGTCTGATTTTCTCCTATTTCATAGCTTACCAATTCTCGATCGTCGCGCGTAGCTACTCGCTGGATGTTCTACTCTTCCCCTTAATTGCACTTGCGTTTTCAGCTCGTGTTGAGCGGCCGTTGCTTTACGCGCTTCTGCTCGGCGTGCTCGCCAATGCCAATGCACATAGCTTTGTGCTCTCAGGGGTTCTGGCCCTGGAGCTGGCTTGGCGTCTCCGCGGGCAAATCCTTCACCGAGTTCCTAAGGCGTGGCTCGCCAGTCTGATCTACGCCGCCTTGGCCATGGCTGCGGTATTGCAGGCGTGGCCGGTTGCCGACATCGACTCCAACGGAGCGATGCAACAGCCCCGACCGGTTTGGGCGCTGGTCATGATCAGCGAAGCGTTCATCGACAGGATGGACGTGTTCGCTCCAACCGCGCCTGGAGCGATATCGCGTCTGGGAGGCATAGCCCTCACTCTGTTTGTCCTGACGCCCGTCGGCATCCTGTGCGCCAGGGCGCAATTGGCTGCGGTGTTCTTCGGAGGCCTTCTCGCCTTCTTCATATTTTCCGCACTGGAGCATGGCGCCCCCTGGCATGCGGGCGTGCTGTTCCTCTATGTCGTCGCGCTGATGTGGATGGCCTGGCCATCCCTTGGGAGGCTTTCGCGCGCCGACCGATCTTGCCTGAACGCGGTCCTGGCGGCGATCGTGATCTACGGCGCGGGCTGCACGGCCTTGGCGTTCGCCAGGGATGTCCGGAACCCGTATTCGTCCAGCAGCGCGGCCGCGGCGGCGGTCGAGAAGCTCAGGGCGAGCCAGCCGGGTGCAAGGATCGCTGTGCTCGGGCACCGCGCATTCTCGGTCCAGCCGAAATTCCCTTCGAACATCTTCGTCAACTACAATGAAGGAGCCGCGCGCCCGGCGTATTTCGAATGGAGCTTCCACCAGCCGCTAAGGCCTCGGCCGGAGGCTTCCGATCTGAAACGCACGCTTGTCGGCATAAGGCCGGACATGGTGCTGATGTCGATGGTCGCGGATATTCCTAAGGCCCTGGCCGTAGCGAAAGCCAACGGATACTGCGCTGCGCAGACACTGCATGGCAGTCTGGTCTGGAAGTCCTATGCACTGGAGGACGATCTGATCACCGTTCTACGCCCGTGCCGAGGTTAGACCACTTGGAGGCTGCGTCGCTTGCGAAGGGGCTGAGTCGAGATTCCTCTCACGTCGGGGGACGCCTCAATGTTCGGCGCGTACGGACGGCTCTGTTCTACATGGTCATCCTGGTGGCTTGCTCAGCCTTCATGTTCATCGACCTGCGAACGCCGCCCATCGTATTGTGGGACGAGTCCCGGCAGGCGGTGAACGCGCTCGAAATGCGCCAGCACGGTCTGGGTCTGGTCACGACCTATGGCTTCCGGCCCGATCTTTGGAACACCAAGCCGCCGCTGCAGATCTGGCTGATGTGGGCGGCGATGAGCGTATTCGGGGAGGGGGAGTGGGCCGTTCGCCTGCCGTCGATGCTGGCCGCGATCGGGACCCTGGCGCTGAGCGTATCCTGGGTGCGACGTGTCACTGGTTCTTTCTGGACTGGCGCGCTCGCGGCTTTTCTGCTCACGACCAGCTTCGGTTTTTTCGGTGAGTTTGGCGCGCGCACGGGCGACTACGACGCCCTGCTCTGCTTCTTCACCACCGCCTACCTTTATGTCCTGTTCTTCGCGACGCATCGGAGGCGGCCGGGCCCGTGGCGGCTGGTCCTGGCCGGGCTCCTGGTCGCGGGCGCGGTGATGACCAAGAGCGTCGCCGGTCTTGTTCCAGGCGTGGCCGTTCCGCTTTACCTGCTGCTCGCGGGGCGGTGGCGGCGGCCGTTGCAGAGCCCCTGGTATATGGCCGCCTTGGTCTGCGCCGTCCTGCCGGTGGGGGTTTTCCTGTTCCTGCGCGAGCAGGCTGCGCCGGGTTACCTGCGGGCGGTCGTGTTCAACGATGCCGGTGGGCGCTTTAGCTCGGCCTTCGAGGGGCACGTCCAGCCGCCCTGGTTCTATCTCGAATCAACCTTCCTGCTTGCCTTCTTCAGCGCCGGCCTGTTGGCGCTCGCCGCTCCCTTGGGACTTGTGGGCGCGCGGGGTGTGGCGCGTCAGGGGCTGATCTTCTCGTTATGCGTCGTCGGTGCGGTGCTGGGCGTGCTCAGCGTGAGCGCCACCAAGCTCAACCACTACGCCCTGACAGCCTATCCCTTCATCGCGGCCGCCGTCGCGATCGCAGTCAGAATGGGTCTGAGGACCCTGGCGCGGCTGGTGTCGAGTGGGGCTGTCAGCCGGACGGGCGGCAGAAGCGTTGTCGCGCTACTGGGGCTGATCGTCTGTCTGATCGCCGTGCGGGCGGTCTGGCTCCGCACGGTGTTCCTGCCCAGGCTGGAATTCAAACCGCAGGCCGAATACGGCGAGCTATTCACGTCCCTGTCGCGGCGAGGGGCCGCCCGCGTTCAGGTCGTCGATAGCGGAGTCTTCGCTTCCGGCTCGGCCTACACGTTCCCAGCGTCCGCCAACGTCCCGCGCGACTACGCGCCCCAGCTCCGGTTCTACGCCCTGTTGTGGAAGGAACATGGGCTCGCAGTCGAGCGCATTCCGGCCGCCGCCTTGCCTGGCGTCGCCGCTGGGACAGTGGTGGCCAGCTGCGACCCCGCGCTCAGGCATGCCGTGCTGCGGCTGGGCGACGATCTTTCCGGAGCGCCTGAGTGTGTCGCCGTCCGCGTAGCGGATCGATCAAAGGCCATGGACAGGCCGTGACCCCGGAGCCGGGCGCGCCTATCTTCCCCGGATGACCGATATCACCATCCTGGATCCGGCCGAGGCCGAGGCGGACCGTACGATCTCCGCGCCTATCGAGGTCGATCCGGCAAAGCCCATGCGGCTCTATCTGGTCGACGGTTCCGGCTACATCTTCCGGGCCTTCCACGCCCTGCCGCCGCTCACGCGCAAGTCGGACGGGCTGCCGATCGGGGCGGTGGCGGGTTTCTGCAACATGTTGTGGAAGCTGATCTGCGACACCAAGGACGGCGACGACGGCAAGGGCCTGGGCGCGCCAACCCACCTGGCGGTGGTGTTCGACGCCAGCGAGAAGACCTTCCGCAGCCAGTTCTACGAGCAATACAAGGCGCAGCGGCCGCCGCCGCCGCCGGACCTGATCCCCCAGTTCCCTCTGATTCGCGAAGCCACCCGCGCCTTCGGCGTGCCGGCGGTGGAGCTGGAGGGCTATGAGGCTGACGACGTCATCGCCACCTACGCCCGCCAGGTCGCGGCGGCGGGGGGCGAGGTGGTGGTGGTTTCCTCCGACAAGGACCTGATGCAGCTGGTCAACGAGCAGATCTGCCTGCTCGATCCGGTAAAGCAGGTGCGCATCTGCCGCGAGCAGGTGATCGAGAAGTTCGGCGTGCCGCCGGAAAAGGTCATCGAGGTCCAGGCCCTGGCGGGTGACAGCGTCGACAACGTTCCGGGCGCGCCGGGCATCGGCATCAAGACCGCCGTCCAACTGCTGGCCGAGTTCGGCGATCTCGATTCCCTGCTGGAGCGGGCCGGCGAGATCAAGCAGCCCAAGCGACGTGAGACCCTGCTGACCCATGCGGACCAGGTGCGCATCTCCCGACGGCTGGTGACCTTGGCCGACGATGCGCCCGTCCCTGTTCCGGTGGCGGACTTCGCGGTCGGCCCGCCGGATGGCGAGACCCTGGCTCAGTTCCTGAACGCCATGGAGTTCAGGACCCTGGCGCGGCGGGTGTCGGAGGCGGGACATGCCCTCATGCCGCCTTCTGCTGAGCCGCCCGCCGATGTGGTCGTCAAGATCGATCCATCCGCCTACGCCTGCGTCCAGGACCTTGAGGCGCTGGACGGCTGGATCGCCAGGGCGTTCGAGGCCGGCGTCATCGCCTTCGACACCGAGACCGACGCCCTGTCCTCAGCCGCCTCCGGGTTGTGCGGGGTTTCCCTGGCCGTGGCGCCGGGCGAGGCGGCCTATATCCCGCTTGGCCACTGCGCGGCCGACGGCCTGGACCTCGCCGAGGCCCTGGACTGGAGCCAGATCCCGCTGGATGCGGCCATCGCACGCCTGAAGCCGCTGCTGGAAAGTCCCGCCGTGCTGAAGGTGGGGCAGAACGCCAAGTACGACCTGGCGGTGTTGAGCCGCTACGGGATCGAGGTCGCGCCGATCGAGGACACCATGCTGATGTCCTATGTGCTGGACGCTGGCCTGCACGGTCACGGCATGGACGAGCTGTCGCAGCTTCACCTGGGCCATGCGCCGATACCGTTCAAGCAGGTCGCCGGCAGCGGCAAGAAGGAGATCAGCTTCGCCCAGGTGGAGCTGAAGCCGGCCACCGCCTACGCCGCCGAGGACGCGGACGTGACGCTGCGGCTGTACCACGCGCTGAAGCCGCGCCTGCTGAAGCAGAAGCTGGTCACCGTCTACGAGACATTGGAGCGACCCATGCCGCCGGTGCTGGCGGCGATGGAGTGTGCGGGGATCAAGGTCGATCCGAACCGCCTGCGCACACTGTCCCACGAATTCGGGATCAAGATGGTCGAGGCGGAGGGCCGCGCGCACGAGTTGGCCGGCCACCCCTTCAACCTCGGCAGTCCCAAGCAGATCGGCGACGTGCTGTTCGGCGAACTGGGCCTGCCCGGCGCCAAGCGCACAGCCACGGGCGCCTGGTCCACCGACGTCAAGGTGATGGAGGATCTGGCCGAGCAGGGCCACGCCCTGCCGCGCGCCATCCTCGACTGGCGCCAGATCGCCAAGCTGAAGAACACCTACGCCGACGCCCTGGTCACCGCCGTGGCGCCTGCGACCGGCCGGGTGCACACGTCCTTCTCGCTGGCCTCGACCACGACAGGGCGACTGTCCTCTTCCGACCCCAACCTGCAGAACATCCCGATCCGTACGGAGGAGGGGCGCAAGCTGCGCACCTGCTTCATCGCCGAACCGGGGCACGTGATCGTTTCGGCCGACTATTCCCAGATCGAACTGCGCCTGCTGGCTCACATCGGCGACATACCCCAGCTCAAGGAAGCCTTCCGCCGGGGGCTGGACATCCACGCCATGACCGCATCCGAGATGTTCGGCGTGCCGGTCGAGGGGATGGACCCGATGGTCCGCCGCCGCGCCAAGGCGATCAACTTCGGCATCATCTACGGCATTTCAGCCTTCGGCCTGGCCAACCAGCTTGGCATCCGCCAGGACGAGGCTGGCGCCTATATCCGTACTTATTTCGAGCGTTTCCCGGGCATCCGCGACTACATGGACAAGACCCGCGCCTTCGTGCGCGAGCATGGCCACGTCACCACCCTGTTCGGACGGCGGATCAACATCCCCGAGATCGGGGCCAAATCGGTGGGCCAGCGCCAGTTCGCCGAGCGCGCGGCCATCAACGCTCCCATCCAGGGCGCGGCCGCGGACATCATCCGTCGCGCGATGATCCGGATGCAGGGCGTGCTGAAGGCCGAGGGGCTGAGCGCCCGCATGCTCCTGCAGGTGCATGACGAACTGGTGTTCGAGGCGCCGGAAGCCGAGGCCGAAGCCCTGTGTCGGGTCGCGGCCGAGGTGATGTCCCGCGCCGCTGAGCCCGCCGTGGCCCTGTCGGTTCCGTTGACTGTGGAGGCCCGCGCCGCGGCGAACTGGGACGAGGCGCACTGAGGGTTGGCGCCGCTGCCTGGAGGGTCAGGCGGCCATGCCCGCCGCCGTCATCAGTTCGTGCACCCGCGTCAGCAGGTCCGGCGTGGCCGCCAGCTCCGCACGCGTGGCCGGCTCCCGGGCGAGGCGGATCGCCTCGGCCTTGGCGCGGGCGGAGACGGCTCCCAAGGGCGCCGTTTCGCCGGACACCAGTTTCAACAGCAGCATGAGGCGGTGAGCGGCCGAAGCATGGGCGCGGCCGATAGCGGCCACCAGCTTGGCGTCGGCCTCGATCAGACCGCCGACCTCGCCGATCCGGGTGGCGATTTCCGCCCGATCTTCCTCCGCCAGGCCGACCCGGCGAAGCGCATGTTCGAGTTCCGCCAGGTGCGCGAGCTTCCAGGCCGGTGATTCGGGGGCGACCAGCAGGTCGCGTTCGAAGCGCAGCGCGCCCACCGTCGCCTTGAGCCAGCGGCCGGCGGCGCGCTTGTTAGCGCCCCCGACGACGTTCTCGCTAAGCCGGATCAGCGCCTGCGCCTCGTTCAGAGGGTCCCCACCCACCTGGTCGAGGTAGATTTGGACGAAGTTGGAGTTGAGCAGGCTCTTGGAGCGTTGCACGAACGCGGCCTGCACCTCTTCCGGCTGGACCACCTTGGAGCCGGCCATGACCAGCACCCGGGCGAGCGCGCGCATGGCCCGGATTTCCCCCTCAGGGTCATCGGGGTGTAATCGCCGAGGGCTGTTGAGCTCTTCCAGGATGCGCCGGGCGAGGGCCGCGCGCACTCCGTCGAAGGCCGCGTCGGCCAGCCAGCGTGCGAGCCGGTTCAAGGCGACGTCGACGGGCGGGAACTGCCTGGCGAGAGCGGGGTCCTTATCCAACAGGATCTGTACGGTTTCCGGCGCCACCAGGCGCGTCATCAACGCCAGCCCCGATCCCATGTCGGGTGTGTTCTCGCCCACCAGCGCAGCCATTCCGCCGCGCGAGCCAAGAATCTCGCCGAGCGGCTGTTCGAGCACCCGGAACGCCAGGGCCCGGCCAGGACCGTCCGGCGGCGAGGCCTCGGCCATGTCCAGCAGAAGCGCGACCTTCTCGAGCCAACTTCGCCCAGCCGCCATCGCCCCCGCTGCAGCGCCGCCCAGCACGTAGGCGGGTTCGGATGAGAGCAGTGCGATTTCAACCGCCGCGGGGAAGTTTCCGGCCGAGACGCTTGGGAACAGGTGGCGACGGCGGTCGGCGAGCACCCGCGCGATCGCGTCGTCGACCAGCTTCTGGTAACGACGGATCACTTCGTGGACAGACGTTTGGCGAGCCTGGGCCTCGGGCACGGCGACCCGTTGCAAGGCGTGCTGGATTTCCAGCCCGGAGGCTTCGAGCCGTTCGATCAGGTCGGGGCGATGCAAAAGCTCGAACGGCGTGACCCGATGGCGTCGCAGCCAGCCTTCGAGCAGGCGTCCAATGCGTTCACGGGCGTGGAAAGTGTAGAGGTCCGACGGCGTCACGCACAGCAGCCCGTGGTCTTCCTGGATGACGCGGGTCTTGGGCTTGGAAAGCTGGATGTCGCCGCGGGTAAGGATGGCGATGCTGCGGAATTCGCCGGTTTCGGCGTCGAGGATCTCCTTGGTCACGCGTACAGCCGCGGCGCGCTTTTCGGTGAGCAACTCTTCGGCGCTCTGCACCGCGTGACGGCGATCCTCGGTGGCGAACTCGAGCGTCCATGGCGAGCTCGACTTGCGCCGGCTGAACAGCTCGTAATGGACCTTATCGTCAACCATGAAGGCCCTCCCGCCTTCTTTTTATCCGCAAGCGGCTTAAATTTGCCTGAAGTCGCATGATCTAGGACGGCTTGCGGCTTCCATTCGGACGGGCGACCATCTGGACATGGCGAAAATCACCTTAGTCGACGACGACGAGAATATCGTCACCTCCATCTCCCTGGCCTTGGAGAGTCATGGCCATGTGGTGAAATCCTACAATGACGGTGTCAGCGGCCTGCACGCGCTCGAGCAGGAGCCGCCGGACATCGCCATCCTGGACGTGAAGATGCCGCGCATGGACGGGATGGAGGTGTTGCGCCGCCTGCGCCAGACCTCGGATCTGCCGGTGATCATCCTCACCTCCAAGGACGAGGAGATCGACGAGATCCTGGGTTTCAACCTTGGCGCGGACGATTACATCCACAAGCCCTTCTCCCAGCGGCTCCTGATCGAACGGGTCAAGGCCGTGCTGCGCAGGGCTCGGGCCGATGATGAGGAAGAGGCGGGCCTGTCGCCGGCCGCCAGCGCTGCGGCGGCTCAGGCCAAGCCGCTGAAGCGTGGCAAACTGACGCTCGACCCTCAGCGTCATGACTGCCTGTGGGATGAGAAGCCGGTCAAGTTGACGGTGACGGAATTCCTGCTGCTCCAGTCGCTGGCCCAGCGTCCCGGCTTCGTGAAGAGCCGCGACAACCTGATGGACGCCGCCTACGACGATCAGGTCTACGTCGACGACCGCACCATCGACAGCCACGTGAAGCGGATGCGGAAGAAATTCCGTCAGGTCGATCCCGAATTCGACGCGATCGAGACCCTCTATGGCGTGGGATATCGTTACCGGGAGACCTGAGTTGGGATCGCCCGTAAAAGCGCGTCGGATGCGGGCGGTGGACTCACGGTGCTGGCGTCTACAGTCAGGGACGCCGAGGCTTGTCTGAGTCCGCTGGAGTAAGACGCCCCCCGGGGGCTGGGCCATCCATACCGGCTGGTTCCGATTCGACCCTTTCCTCGACATCTGCCCGGCGGCCCGTTTCGGAACGCCGTCGTCGCAGGCTGCGTTTTCGCGGATCGCGTCTTGCGCGCCTGATCCTTGGCCTGAACCTGGCCGGCTTGGCGATCCTGGTGGTGGGCGCCCTCGTGCTGAACGAGTTCAGCCGCGGGCTGGTGGAGGCGCGGGTGGACAGCCTGTCCACTCAGGGTGACTGGGTGACGCAGGTGATCATCAACGGCGCCACGATTGGTGAGCCCACGCCGTTCATGGTGCCTGACGACGCCCGCAAGATCCTCGAACTTCTGAACATTCCACGTTCCGAGCGCGCGCGGCTCTATGACAAGAGCGGCCACCTGATCGCGGATACCGACGTGATCGCCGACAAGGTGGCTGAGCGCCCGCTCCCACCGGCGCTCAAGCCAGGTCAGCACTTTCATTGGCCTTGGTCGGGCGTCGCGTTCGAGGAGCGGCGCGAGGCGCGTGCGCATGAAGAGGAAAAAGCCGAGGTCGCCCGTGCGCTGACTGGCCGGCGCGTGGCGGGGGTCCGGATGTCGGAGCAGGGGGGCCGCCTGGTCAGCGTCTCGATCCCGATCCAACGCGTCCAGGCGGTGCTCGGCGTGCTGACCATCGAGGCCGGCGACGTGGACCGGATCGTGGCGGCCCAGCGCATGGCGTTGATCCCGTTCATCATGATGGCGGTGGCGGCGGTCCTGGCGTCCAGCCTGCTGCTGAATGGGGCGGTGGCCGAGCCGATCCGGCGGCTGTCGCGGGCCGCGGACAGCGTGCGCCTGTCGCGGGCGCGGGCTATCTCCCTGCCTGATATCGCCGCGCGCCAGGACGAGGTAGGCGATCTGGCCCGTTCGCTCGACTCCATGACCTCCACCCTGACCGCCCGCATGGACGCGATCGAGCGCTTCGCAGCTGACGTGAGCCATGAGATCAAGAATCCACTGACCTCCATGCGCTCGGCGCTGGAGACCTTGGAGATGGCGCCAGCCGGCCCGACGCGCGACCGACTGACGGCGATCCTGAAGCAGGACGTAAGCCGCCTGAACCGGCTGATCACCGACATCGCCAACGCCTCGCGCCTGGACGCGGAGCTGTCCCGGGATCCGCCGCGGGTGCTGGACCTGCAGCGTTTTCTTGAAGACGTGGCCGGGCTCTACCCCGCCGATATCTTGCCGGAAGGCGCGCCGACCGTGGTGTTGGAGGAGAGCGAATCCCTTGACGGCTTCCGCGTGGTGGGTCGCGAGGGACCGCTCGGCCAAGTCTTCCGCAACCTGATCGACAACGCACGCTCCTTCAGTCCGCCCGGTGGCCGGGTGCGGATCGGGTTGCACCGCCTGCGGCGCGGCGGCCGCTTTTTTGTTGCTGTCCATGTCGAGGACGAGGGCCCGGGCGTGCCGCCCGAGAACCTGGAGACCATTTTCCAGCGTTTCTACACCGCACGTCCCAAGGGCCAGGCCCCCGGGGGGGCGGCGTTCGGCGGTCATTCCGGGCTCGGTTTGTCCATCGCTCGCCAGATCGTCGAGGCGCACGGCGGTTCGATCGGTGCGGAGAACCTCGAAAGCGCCGAGGGTGCGGTGAGGGGCGCGCGGTTCGTGGTCGAGCTGCCGGCGGCGGCGCCATGAGCATGCTGCACGCGACGACTCTCGCCCGCCGGGTGGACGGCGTTTGGCGGGGGGTGCTGGTGCGCGGCCCGTCGGGGTCGGGCAAAAGCGATCTGGCGCTTCGGGCGCTGCATGCTGGCTGGCGTCTGGTGACCGATGATCGCACCCTGGTGTGGATGTCCGGCGGCGAACTTTATGGTCGGGCGCCCCAGACCATTTCCGGCTTGCTGGAGGCGAGGGGAGTGGGCGTCGTTCCCATTTGCGCGCTGGGGTTCACGCGGATCGCCCTGGTGGTGGACGCGGTGTCCGAGCCGGTGGAGCGGATGCCCGACCCCGCGGAGATTCCCATCCTGGCTGCGCGCATCCCACGGCTTCAGCTGGACCTTCGTCAGGCGTCAGCGCTAGCCAAGATCGGGCTGGCGCTGGAGGGGCGAGGAGGCCATAGCGGCGGTGGGCGGCTTTGACAGGGGCGATGGTAAGGGTATCTAGCTAACCCTTGTACGCGCCTCCCGTCCGCGAGGTGGCCTGGGGGCGGGGCCCTGCAAGGGGATGGAATGATCGGTTTGGTGATCGTCACCCACGGGCGGCTCGCCGAAGAGTTTGTGGCGGCGATGGAGCATGTGGTCGGACCGCAGACGGCGGTGCGCGCTATTTCCATTGGCCCCGAAGACGACATGGAGCGTCGCCGCGCCGACATCGTCGAGGCCGCCAAGGCGGTGGACTCCGGTGAAGGGGTGATTCTGCTCACCGACATGTTCGGCGGCACGCCTTCCAACCTGGCGATCTCGGCCATGGACGAGGCGCGTGCGGAAGTGATCGCCGGGCTGAACCTGCCGATGCTGATCAAGCTCGCCAGCGTCCGCGGTCGCGAGCCGCTGCAGGCCTGTGTGGCCCATGCGCAGGACGCTGGCCGTAAATACATCTCTGTCGCGTCATACGTCCTGGCGGGGGAGAAGTGAGCCGCAGCGCCAAGCGGGTGGTGGAGATCGTCAACGCCCGTGGCCTGCACGCCAGGGCGTCGGCCAAGTTCGTGAAGGCCGCGGCCCAGTATGACTGCGAAATCACTGTCCTGCGGGAAGGCCAGAGCGTCGACGCCCAGTCGATCATGGGCCTGATGATGCTGGGGGCCGGGCCCGGCTCCCACATCGAGATCGCGGCCGAGGGGCCTGATGCTGAGGTCGCGGTCGATGGCCTGGCCCAGCTGATCGCCGACCGCTTCGACGAGGATCGCTGACCGGCGACCGCCTAAATATAGCGGAGAGGCTACGACATTTTGTGGTAGCCGCGCTATAGGCCGCCGATGACTTTGAAGATCCAAGACACCCTTCGCCGCGAGAAGCGGGCGTTCAAGCCCCGCGATCCCTCACGGGTGACGCTCTATGTGTGCGGGCCGACCGTCTACAACTACGCCCACATCGGCAATGCGCGGCCGGTGGTGGTGTTCGACGTGCTGTTCCGCCTGTTGCGCCGGCTCTATGGCGATGAGGCGGTGATCTACGCTCGGAACTTCACCGACGTGGATGACAAGATCAACCAGGCCGCCATTGAGCAAGGCGTGGACATCTCGGTCATCACCAACCGTTTTGCCGCGGTCTATGAGGCCGACATGGCGGCGCTGGGCGCGCTGACGCCGACGTTGCAACCGCGCGCTACGGCTCACATCCCCCAGATGCTCGACATGATCGGGCGGCTGGTGGACGCCGGCCATGCCTATGCGGCCGAGGGGCATGTCCTGTTCGACGTGGGCTCGTTCCCCGCTTACGGCGCCCTGTCGGGTCGTTCACTGGACGACATGATCGCCGGGGCGCGGGTCGAAGTTGCCGACTACAAGCGCAACCCCGCCGATTTCGTCCTGTGGAAGCCGTCCAAGCCCGGCGAACCGGTGTGGGACAGCGCCTTCGGTCCGGGCCGTCCCGGCTGGCACATCGAATGCTCGGCCATGATCGAGACGCAGCTCGGCCTGCCCGTGGATATCCATGGCGGCGGCCATGACCTGATCTTCCCCCATCACGAGAACGAGATCGCCCAGGGCGTCTGTGCTCAGCAAGGCGGCGCGGACGGTAAGGCCGGCTACGCCCGCTACTGGATGCACAACGGCTTCCTGACGCTGGACGCTGAGAAGATGTCCAAGAGCCTCGGCAACGTGCTGCTGGTGCATGAACTGGTGAAGCAGGTTCCGGGCGAGGTCGTGCGCTGGGCTCTGCTATCGGCGCACTATCGGGCTCCTCTGGACTGGACCTCCGACCTGCTGGAGCAGTCGCGCCGTTCGCTGGATCGGCTTTACCGGGTCATCCAGGACGCCCGCCGCGAATTGAAATCCCTGGCGGTCCGGCCGTCTGCCGAGCAGCTGGACGCCCTGACGGCGCCTGTGTTGGAGGCCGTGTCCGACGACCTCAACACGCCGGCGGCCATCAGCGAGCTGTTCAAGCTCGCCGACAAGGCCCGCGCGGGTCTGTCCGGCTCGCCCGAGACGGCCTCGGCGGCGCTGCACGCCTTGCTGGACGCCGGCGCCCTGCTGGGTTTCCTGCAAGCCGATCCGGACGCCTGGTTCCAGGGCGGCGCCGACGATGCGCTCAAGAGCCGCGTGGAAGATCTGATCGCCCGCCGCGCCGAAGCTCGCAAAGCCAAGGACTGGCCTGCCGCGGATCTGATCCGCGGCGAGCTGACCGAGCTTGGCGTCGAGGTGCTGGACGGTCCCGGAGGGACCGCTACCTGGCGGCTTAAGGACTGAAAGCGTCAGGTTTTTGAAGAGGGGGAGAAGCTGGCCAAAGCTTCTCCTATCCGCGAGAAGACCGACCCCCAGTCGCCCAGCGTCGGTTGGCGGAAGATGCGCATGGTCGGATACCAGGGCGTGTCCTCGCGCTCTTCCATCCAGCGCCAGTCCGACACCCGGTTAACCGCGATCCAGACCGGCTTGCCGATCGCGCCGGCGAGGTGGCCAGAGGCTGTGTCGCAGCTCACCAGCAGATCGAGGTTGGCCATGACCGCCGCCGTCTCGGCGAAATCGCCCACGTCGTAGGCTTCGCCCAGCCGCGCCACATCGAAGCCCAGCGTCGGATCGTCCAACTGGTCGACGCCGTCGGCCTTCTGCAGGCTGATCAGGCGTACGCCGGGTGTCGCCGCCAGTGGGGCGAAGGATTTCAGTGGGATCGAGCGGCCGATCTCGACCTCCGAGGTCAGGTTGCCGCTCCACACGACGCCGACCTTCAGCCCATCGGGGGCGATCCTGGCCAGGCGTTCGGCCCAGGTGGCGGCGAGATCGGGCTCGACCGGCAGATAGGGCAGGGGGCCCGGGAGATCGTCGGCGGTGTGGACGAAATGGTGCGGCAGGCTGAACAGGGGCGATCGGCAGGCGACGGGCGGCGCCGGCTCGCCATCGATCACGAATTCGGAGACGCCCGGCAGGTTCTCGAACAGCCGTTTCAACGGCTTGCGCGCCTGGAGCACCACTCTTCCGCCGCGCGCGGCCACCTGCGGGACCAGCCGCACGCACTGGATGGCGTCGCCGAAGCCCTGTTCAGCGTGGAGCAGGATCGAGGCTCCCTCCAGCGACCGCCCGTCCCAGAGCGGCTGGGTGAAGCTGGCGTCCTGGCGCAGCCGGCCGGGGCGCTTCAACCGCCATTCGTATTGGGCGAAGCCTTCCTTGAACAGGCCGCGCTGGAGCAGCGCCAAGGCATGGTTCCAGCGGGCGTCAGGCAGGTCGGGGCTGTATTTGAGCGCCTTTTCATAGGCTTCCTCCGCCTCGCTGGCGCGGCCTTGCCGGAACAGCGAAACCCCGAGATTGCACCAGCCGCCGGGCATCTCGGGCCTCAGCGCCAGGGCGTCGCGGAAGTGGGGTTCGGCTTCCACCACCCTGTTCTGGGCGATCATGACGTTGCCCAGGGTGGAGTGTGCTTCGGGGAGGGAGGGGTTGAGTTCGATCGAACGCCGGCAGGCGGCGGTGGCCTCCTCAAAACGCCCGACGTCGGCGAGGCACTGTCCGAGGTTGCAATAGCATTCGGCCGAATTCGGATTGATGGCGATGGCGGTCTCGAACGGAGCGATCGCGTCGCCGGGCCGTCCGCGCGCTAGCAAGGCGAGGCCAAGGTTCATTTGCGCGGCCATCAGGTCCGGCTTGATCGTCAGCGCCTGCAGGTGGGCGAGGATGGCGCGGTCGAGCAGGATAAGAACGTCCACCTCGTGCCTGTCGCGCACGAATTCCTGGATGGCGCTGCCCAGGTTGGTGTGGAGCGCCGCGTTGCCGGGTTCCAGGCCGATCACCTGCTCGTAGACCGGGATCGCCTCGCCGAACCGCCGCAGCTCGGCCAGCATCAGGGCGTAGTTATGCAGCAGCGTCGTGTCGCGGGGAGCCAGTCGGGCGGCCTCTGCGTAGTGAGCCAGCGAAAGGTCGAGCGCGGCCAAGCCCTTGTAGGTCGCAGCGAGATTGCCGTGGGCGTGAGGGTAGGCGGGGCGAAGGCGGATGGCGTCCAGATAGGCGTCCCGTGCTTCGGTGAACCGGAGTTGACGCAGCAGCGCATTGCCCAGGTTGAAGCGCGCCTCGGCGGACTCCGGCGCCAGGCTGACCGCAGTACGCAGCGGCGTCTCGGCGTCTGCCGGCCGCCCGAGTTCGGTCAGGGTTACGCCGAGATTGGCGTGGGCGTCGGCGTAGGGAGGATGCAGGGTGGCGGCGGCCCGGAAGCTCTGCACCGCCGCCTCGCGATGGCCCAGCGCACGGTTGGCGACGCCGAGGTTGCAGTGGGCGGCCGCCATCCGCGGCTCCAGGGCCAGGG
>JBARAK010000059.1:0-1616 GCA_049791955.1 Caulobacteraceae bacterium | reverse complement strand
GGGTTAGCTACAGCACGCGAATCCGACCATGAGAGGCCAACCGGACCGAGTCCCTTCAGGTTGCACCATATATTTGTGGATGCACTCGGTACGGCCCTTTGAGGTTGTCAGCAGTATCGGCGTGAGTGTCCAGAGCCACCGTCAGGTGGCGAACGCCAGTGTCCTGAGATCGGGCTAATCCCAATGCCGTCCGGTCGTTGCCGTCGAGTCGACGGTAATCCAGCAATCTTTACGTAACAACCCCGCAATTGCCACAGTCTCGTTGCACCGTCGCGGGCGTCAACAGCTGTGAGCGGTTCGGGATTTTCGACGAAGGAATTTAGTGATGCCTGATCTCGACCTGATAAAAAAGGCGGAACAGGGGTGCATGTGCTTCGGCAAGGCCGGTCCGGTGATCTCAAGCAGGCCCGCTACAACCAATGCGGGCGATTTTGCTCCTGATATGCTGCAGGAGCACCAAACGGCCAGGCGTCGCTTCAATGAATGATTGTAGCCCGTCACGCCTGCTCGGCGTTCGCCCAACCACATCAAGATCCTGCCCGGCTGTCTCGTCGTCGTCGGCGACACCGCGGAGGAGGCCCCGCGACAAGCGGGCTTTGCTCGACAGCCTCGTGCACCGCGACAGCGGCATCCGACTTCGACCTCGACGGCCCGCTGCCCGAGATCCCGGAGAGCAACGCCAGCAAGAGCGGGCGCGAGCGGGTCATCGAACGCGCGGCGCGACAATTTGACGGTCCGCCAATGGGCGCAGATCGCCCAGCTACGGCGGCCTCGCTCTGGTCGGCAAGGCATCAGCCGCGCCGCGCCAATTCTTCCTGAACCACCCCGCATAAACTTTGGATTTTCCCGAAGATTAGGCGCCCAAGGACGCGGGCCACAGCCGGGTCCGCCCAGATCTTCGGATCTTATTAAGGAAAAGAAAACGTTTAGACGTGATCCTCACACCGGGGGCGAAGGCTGACGCAATCATTGTGCAGCGACGCTCGGTGCGCCGAGCCGATGCGAGGAAATTGAAATGAAAACCGACGGCAATCTGGTGAAGAGCCCCACTCCGCCGCTCAATCGACCGCACACAGACACGGCTGATCACCAGGCGGCATTCGCCGCGATATCCGCCACGACCCCGGTGGACGAAGAGTTTCAGACAGCCTTCCGGCGAAACAAGCTGCTTATTGCTCGTACCCATCCCCGGTTCGACATTGCCGCGCGCGATCAGGCAGTTGCCAGTCTGCTCGATCGTCTGGGTGAGGAGGCGGCGGAGATGGTGACCCAGCCACGCCCCGGTGGCGTCGGCGAGGGCTTCTTCTATAACCCGGACTTCAAGACGAGCTGGGGCCTTGGCACATCGTTCAGCTGTGACTTTGTGTGCCCGGTCCCGCCGGGCGGCAATGTGAACACATGGCTCTATCTCACCGCGACCAACCGATCCGGGCTCGGGGTGGAGGCATTCGTTGCCTATGATGGTCAGGGCACGCCACATTTCCGAGTTTATGATTGGGCCCGCACCGACCCTTGGCAGACCGATATCCCTTTTACATTGCTGGATAATTATGTCACCACGACCTTCGCCCATGGCAACTCGTACCCAGTCCTCCCGGTGTGGAACGGCACTTGGG
>JBARAK010000058.1:0-27864 GCA_049791955.1 Caulobacteraceae bacterium | reverse complement strand
GCTCGGCGGCGGACGCGCAGGCCGCGATCGCCGCCGCCCGACGCGCCTTCGACGAGGGTGAGTGGCCGCGCCTCAGCCCGCGGGCACGCCAGGCCAAGCTGCAGCTGTTCCTGAACACGCTCTGGGCGCGCAAGGCGGACATCTGCCGGCTGATCACCGCTGAGGCAGGGTCGACAGCGGGCCTGACCGAACACCTCCAGTTCGGCATGCCGATGAAGCTCGCCCAGTACATGGTCGATCACTGCACCGACGAGCCAGTCGAAGCCCTGGCACCGGAGATCGTGCCAATACCGGGTGGGGGATCCTGGTTAAGCGGCGCGATCGTGGTGCGCGAGCCGATGGGCGTCGTGTCGGCGATCACGCCCTACAACGCCCCCTTCCTATTAAACCTGACCAAGATCATCCCGGCCCTCGCCGTCGGCTGCACGATGGTGCTGAAGCCCTCGCCCTACACGCCGATCGAGGCGCTGTTCCTGGGCCAGATCGCCCAGGAGGTCGGCCTGCCGCCCGGCGTCCTCAACATCGTCACCGGCGGCGTGGAGGTCGGCGAGATACTGACCACCAGTCCTCTGGTGGATCTCGTCAGCTTCACCGGCTCGGATCGGGTGGGCGAGGCGATTCTGGCCCAGGCGGCCCCGAGCCTGAAACGCGTCCTGCTGGAGCTCGGCGGCAAGTCAGCCCTGATCGTACGCGCCGACGCCAACCTCGACGCCGCAGTGAACGATGGCCTGATCGGCTTCACCGCCCACTGCGGTCAGGGCTGTGTGCTGACTACCCGCCATCTCGTCCACAACTCCATCCGGGCGCGATACGTCGAGGCCCTCGCGGCCAGGGCCAAGGCGCTCACCATCGGCGACCCCGCCGATCCGGCGGTCGACTACGGTCCTTTGATCCGGGCCGCCCAGCGCGATCGGACCGAGATGTATGTGGACGTGGCCCTGTCTGAGGGCGCCAAACTCGTCACCGGCGGGAAGCGGCCAGCCGGCCTGACCAAGGGCTTCTTCCATGAGCCGACTCTCTTCGACGATGTCGACAATCGCACGCGCATCGCCCAGGAGGAGGTGTTCGGGCCGATCGGGGTTGTCATCGGCTTCGACACGGACGAGGAGGCGGTCGCCCTGGCCAACGACAGCCGCTTCGGACTGAGCGGCGCGATCCATTCGGGGGACACCGGCCGGGCCTACGAGATGGCGCTACAGCTGAAAACCGGCGGTGTGAACATCAATGGCGGCGGCGGCACCTTCCTCAGCGCGTCGCCCTTCGGCGGCGTCAAACGTTCCGGTTTCGGTCGGGAGTTCGGTCTCGAGGGCCTCAAGGAGTACACCTACGCCAAGTCGATCGCCTTCCACGCGGCCTAGCCAGGCGCTCACGCCGCCCTGCTGTGCGACGCCCGGGGAACGGCACCGTCGCTCCTGGCGTCGCCGAGTGTGCGTGGCCTCACGGGCGTGCTTCGAACCACCTGCCGCAATGCAAGCGGGCATACGCGGGGTCGGTTTGTCGCCGGCGACCCTGACGCCGGCGGGCCCTGGCCCGAGGGGCGTCGCGGGGCGCCAGAATCGGATGGGAGGGGCGCCGCCCGGCTGGATTTGGCTTTTGGCGCCCGCCGGCGCCGCGCAGACTTCGCCTTCAAAGAATAACGAGGAAGACATGTCATGAACCAGTGGAGCAACGCCACGCTGCCGCAGCTGACCCACGATCTCGAGCAGTGCAAGCGGGATCTGGCGAACTGGGGCTATTGCTTCCTGGCGGACGTCATCACCGACGATGAGCGCAAACGCCTGCTCGAGCGCCTCGACGAACAGGCCGCGCTGGAGCGTGAACAGGGTGTCGCCTGGCTCGGCAACGGCGGACGCGGCGGCCAGACCTGGGTCGGCCACCCCAAGGCCGATGCGCCCCTGCCGCCATGGCAGACGGTGCGCACGCTGCTGAACAAAGGACGGCCCTTCATCGACATGGTGCAGAACGCCAAGCTCGCCGAGCTCAACGACTTCATGTTCCGCGGCAATCCCTGGTATCTGGCAAGCTCCAACGGCACCATCATCCGCAAGGGGGCTGTGCCCATGGTCACGCACGTGGACCAACAGCACATCCCGTTCGAGACGCCGATGCCGGTGATCAGCAACACGATGGTCTGTCTGAGCGAATTCACCGAAGCCAATGGCGCGACCCGGGTCCGGCCGGGAAGCCATCTGGGGCCGCCCCCGAACATGGTGCTCGACGAGACGATCATGGACCGGGTGAACCCCGAACCGATCGAACAAATCTCGGCCGAAGCGCCTCCCGGGACGGCCATCATGTTCGAGGGCCGGCTGTGGCACAGCTCGGGCGCGTCCACCGCCGACACGGCGCGCTATTCAGTGACCTGCGCCTATTCGCAGGCGTTCCTGCGGCAGCACGACAACTACACCGCCGGACTGCAGGACCGAGTCTATCACAGCCTGAGCCGGAAGGAGCGGGAACTGCTCGGTTTCAAGGCCCTGCCGTTCGGGCGCATCGACCCCCGTTTCCCGGGCGACCGCAGCAACACCGACATCAACAACCCCTACATTCCGGAACTCCGCGCGGATCTGCCGGACCGGGCGGTTCCGGCGCCCAACTCCGCCACGATCGAGACCTTCAATCCCGCCGCCAAGGCTTGAAACGGAGATGATGCAGTCAATGTTTGGGTCGCGAGGGACGTCGGTGAACCTCAAGGGTGAAGGGCGCGAGGCCGGACAGGGTATGCGCCTGAGGAGCCGTTTGGCGGCGCTGACGATCGGCCTCGCCCTGGGCCTGTCGTACGCCTTGTCCGCCGCAGCCCAGGCTCCGGCTAAGGCCGAGCCCGCCAGCGCAGCGACGCTCCAGGCCAATCATCGCGCGGCCCAGGACCTGCCGACGGGGATCGACCAGGACTCGGCGGATGCGGCGCGCGGCTTCATCGCGACCCGGACCGACCCGCGCATCGTGGACGCGACTGGCCGGCTGGTCTGGGACCTGTCCGCCAAACTGCCGGATCAGCCCTCGGATACGGTCAACCCCAGCCTCTGGCACCAGGCCAAGCTGCTGGACCGTACCGGCCTCTTCAAAGTGGCGGACGGAGTCTACCAGGTCCGGGGCTTCGATGCGGCGAACATGACCGTGATCGAGGGCGCGCGCGGGTATGTCGTCATCGACCCGCTCAACTATGTCGAGACCGCAGCGGCCGCCCTGGCGCTGGTCAGGGCCCAACTCGGCGACAGGCCGATCACGGGCGTCGTCTACACCCATCCCCATCCCGACCACTATGGCGGAAGCGGCGGCCTATTCGCGGGCGGCGTCCCGCCGGCCGGCGACGTCCCCGTCGTCGCGCCGATGGGTTTCACCGAAGCGCTCTTCGACGAACAGGTGATGACCGGCAATGTCATCGGGCGTCGCGGCCAATATCAGTTCGGCGTCGGCCTCCCCGTATCGCCGACAGGATCGATGGGGATCGGAGTCGCGCTCGGCATCGCTCAGGGCTATCTGTCGCTTGTCCCCCCGACCTTGTTCATTTCCAAGACCGGCCAAAGGTTGACGATCGACGGCGTCGATCTCGAATTTCAACTGACGCCGAATACAGAGGCCGCCGCGGAGATGAACCTCTATCTCCCGAAATCGCGCGTCCTCTGCCTGGCGGAGAACGCCAACCACTCGCTGCACAACCTGCTTCCGCCGCGTGGCGCGCCTGTCCGGGACGCGCGCGCCTGGTCCGACGGCCTCGAGGACGCTCTGACGCTCTTCGGGGGGCGGACGGACGCCGTCATTCTCGGGCACACTTGGCCGGTGTTCGGCGCTGCGGCGGTGAGGCGCTTCATCATCGATCAAAGCGACCTCTACAAATACATCCTCGACCAGACCATCCGGGAAATGAACGAGGGCCTCACGCCCAATGAGATCGCCACGCGGATCGTGTTGCCGAAGGCCCTGCAAGAGGACTGGTCCACCCGCGGCTACTACGGGTCCCTCAGCTTCGATGTCAGGGCCGTCTATCAGCGCTACCTGGGTTGGTACGATGGGAACCCGGCGCATCTCGATCCCCTGCCGCCGGCGACGGCCGGCGCCGCCTATGTGAAGGCGATGGGCGGTCCAGCTAAAGTCCTAGCTCTTGCCGCTGAAGCCCACCACAACGGAAACGATCAGTGGGCGGTCGAATTGCTCAATAACCTGGTGATGAGCGACCCGCAGAATCGTGAGGCCCGGGAGCTTATGGCCAGTTGTTACATTCAACTCGGCTATCGATCTGAAAACGCCGTGTGGCGAAACATCTATCTCTCCGCAGCGACCGATTTGCGCCAGGGGCCACACGGGACCAATATTCTCAGCGGAAGCGCAAAACTCCTCGCCAAGGGACCGGACACTGCAATCGCGGATCTTCTAGCTGTTCGCTTGGATCCTGCCAAAGCCGCGGGTGTCGACATGACGATCCGCTTTGTGTTCCCTGAGCGTCAAAAATCTCTGGTATTGATGGTGCGAAATTCTGTTCTCCGTTACGGGAGGCCTGGTCAAGCGGCCGATGTAACCGTGACACTGCCACGAGATTCGCTTCTGCAACACCTATTTGGGCCATCAGATCATTCGGAGTTACCTCCGGGCTCGCTCTCTGGACGCCGGGATTTGGCCAATCGGTTCTTTGATCTATTCGCCGCTCCCGCGCCAGGGTTTTCCCTGGTGTCATCTAACCTTGATCCAGACTTGCGCCAATAATGGTTAGACAGATCAAACCGGACCGCCTCACCCTGCGCCGCCGACGAGCCGGAGCGTGGGGCGCGTCGGGACGACCGGCCGAGACTGCGGTGGGGCATCGGCGATCCTGAAACCGGCAACCAGGGTCATCAAGCGCTCGGTCTCCTCCCTTAGCCCCGCGGCCGCGGCGGCGGACTGCTTGATCGAGGCGGTGTTTTGCCGGTAAACTTGGTCCATCTGGCTGATTGCGGCGTTGAGCTGGCTTAGCCCAATCGCCTGCTCCCAGGCCGAGGCGGCGAGCTCGATCGCTACCGCGCTGACCCGCGCGACCTGCGGGGTGATCCGGTCCAGCGCCGCCCCCGCCTCGTCCATCCAGTCCAACCCGGTGTTCGCCTGGGTGTCACAGGACAGGAGCAGGGTCTTGATCTCCTGGGCGGCCGCAGCTGTGCGCCGGGCCAGGTCCCCCACGTCCGAGTCCGACACCGCGAAGCCGCGACCGGCGTCGCCCGGACGGGCGGCCCCCTCGTCCCTATTCAGGGCCAGCACCTCGAGCTGGACGGCGATCTCCTCGATCGCCCTGATGATCTGGCCGATCTGCCTGGAGGACTGTCCGATCCCGCCTAAGGCTGCGGCCGCCGCGCACACCGCCGCGCCAGAACGCTCAGCGTCGGCCTTGGTGATGGCGGCGGCGTTGCGGGCCTCCAACGCGCCAGCGGCGGTCTTGTGGGCGTTGGCGATGATTTGCTCCAGCGCTGTGGCGCTCTCCTCGAGGCCAACGGCTTGCTGTTCGCTACGGCGTAACAGGTCGTTGACGGCGCTGAAGCTCCCCTCACCGCATAGGCGGATCGCCGCCGTCTTCGCCGCCACCTCGGCGATGGTGTCGCGCAGCCCGGCCGCCGCGGCATTGTAGTCAGCGCGCAGGCCTTCGTAGTCGCGGGCGAAAGGCTGGTCGAGCGCGTGAGCCAAGTCGCCGCCAGCCAGCTGGCCAAGGCCACGCGAGAGCGCCTCCAGCGCCATCGCCTGTTCGCGCGCCGTTTGGGCGCGGCGGGCTTCGTTTCGCCCCAGCTCGTCCTCAATGGCGATGCGCGCCGCGGTCGCTTCCGCCTCGCGCCGCTGCTTTTCAATCCCCGCCAGCTTAAGCGCCATGACCGCCCGCGCCATGGCTCCAAGCTCGTCCTTGCGCCCGACGCCTGGAGCCTCCACCCCGAGGTCGCCTCCCGCCAGACGCACCATGATCTTGCCAAGCCGGTCGACGGGCTTTGCTATCGTCGTTCGCACCAGCGCAGCCCCCAGCGCCATGACGAGGAGCAGACCGCACAAGGTCGCAATCCAAGCGGTGCGAACGGTTGCGCGGGCCTTATTTTCCAGCTGAGCGTTGATCACGCCCTGCGCCGCCAACAGAGCGTCGGCCTGGTCTTTCGTTTTGGTCGCGAGGCCGGCGAAGAGCGGTGAGCAATCCGGGGCGGCCATCACTTGGTTTTCACCACGCGCCCTGAGGTCACTCGCCCCTGAGCCAAGGTGGATCCTGTCTTCGCAAGCCGCGAAAACCGCCCGAACCGAGCCCGCAATACGGCTATAAGCGGCGGCGTGCGTGGCGTCAGCTTTCCCGGCCTCGGTAAGGTCGCCCGTTATGACGCTCTTCGCCGCGTCAATACGTTCCAAGGCCTTCCGGTTCGCCCTTCCGTCGGGCATCCGGGCCGCAATCTCCGCGGTCAACATCTGCGCGGTCTGGGACGATCGCGAGAGGAGGGCGACCCCCTCTGCCTGATGTTGCGTGAGCGTCGAAGATCTGCGTTCGAGTTCATGCAGGCGGTTGCTCGGGAAGGCCACCGCCGCGCCGACAGACACACAGAGCGTTGTCATCAGCACGAGGTATTTTCTAGTCAAAGAGGAAATGTGGAGCTTCAAGATGAGGTCCTGACGGCGTGAAGATCTCGTGGTGAATTCGGATGGACCGGACGCGACGGTGACATGGCTTGTGGAGTTCAAGCTGTGGTGTGTGGTTGGTTCTCGTGACGCCGCCTTGCGCCGGGTTGTGTTGAACGTGTGAGGCGATCGCTCCAGGGGCGAGGTGCGCGATTGCCTTGGAGCGGCCTGCTCCGACGGCAGGGTCGTTGGACGGCAAACCTTGGCGCCCCAGGATCGACTCTGCGAGGACGTCGCCCTGGCCGACGCCCCGTCGCCGAACTCCTCCGCGCCGAAGCCTTAGTGACGCGGCCATTCAAAGTTCAGATTTGAATCTCGATGGTTGCCGCCGCTCGCGACTTTGTATCGAAGTGTAACCCTTGCCGATGAGGCCTTTCCTCACTGGCGCCGCTCCGGCATGTGGGGGGCGATGAGCGAGGATACCCTGATCGCAGTTGTGGAAGACGATCCGGAGATTCGGGCGCTGGTCAGCGCCTTGCTGTCGCGCGAGGGTTTCAAGGTTCAACCCTGTACGGACGGCCGCGACCTCGACCGAACGTTGGAGCGTCAGCGGGTCGACTTGGTGATCCTAGATATCATGATGCCCGGGGAAGACGGGTTGTCGATCTGCCGTCGCCTGCGCGTGCGCGGTGACACGGCGGTGCTGATGGTGTCGGCCAAGGCCGACGACATCGACCGTGTGGTCGGTCTCGAGCTCGGAGCAGATGACTACTTGCCCAAGCCGTTCAATCCCCGCGAGCTGGTCGCGCGCGTCCGCGCGATCTTGCGCCGCACGCGCGACGCAAATTCCGCGCTCGGCCGGGATTCGACGCAGACCGCATATCGCTTCGCCGGCTGGCGGCTCGACGCCGGCCGGCGCGAACTGGTTTCACCCTCGGGCACGGCCGTCGCCCTTACGGGCGGCGAGTATTATCTGCTGCTCGCCTTCGTTCAGCACCCCCAACGGGTGCTCAATCGCGACCAGCTACTCGACTGGACCCGGGGGCGAAGCGCCACCCCCTACGACCGCGCCATCGACGTACAGGTCAGTCGGCTGCGCAAGAGGTTAGGGGGAGGCGGACCGACCGCGGTCATCCAGACCGTGCGAAGCGGGGGGTATCTGTTCACCCTGCCTGTCGAACGTGAAGGGTGATGCCGCCAATCCTACGTAACCTGGCGGCGAGGTTCACCGGCGTCCTGCTGGGCAGTCTGGTCGTCATCGCCCTGGTATCCACGGTTGCAACCTTCACCCCGGGCCCCAAGGAGGCGTTCGGACCCGGCGTCCTCCAGCTGCCTGTGCCGGCGGAGACGCGAGCGATCGTAGATGCGCTCGAAGCGAGCACGCCTCAGAGCCGACCCCTGATCGTCCGCGCCCTAACCAGCAGCATCGCCACCGTGCACCTGGAGCCTGCCTTCCCTCCCGTTTCTCCCGACTTGCAGCGCTCCCCGAAGCTTGAACGTCAGTTCGCAGCGTACAGCCGCGAGCTAGGCGACCGCGCCATCCGGGTTGAGATCAAGCCGCATTCGATGGTCTTCCTGCTGGGGGTGGGACGTGAACGCGATCCGAAGCCCACCATCCGGATGATGGTGAGCCTCAGGACCAGGGACATCTTGGTGATCGAGAATCGCCCCCCGGTCCTGGCGCGGAGCTATATCGGCCGCTGGACCGCCCTGGTCGCAGGCATCGCCCTTGTCCTGTTCGCAGGCCTGCACTTGGCGGTGCGTCAGACCGCGCGACCGGTTCGGCGACTCGCAGAGTCGGCCAGGCGCTTCTCGCTGGACCAGGCGGCGCCCGACCTGCCGCGCCAGGGGCCGCAGGAGGTGCGGGAGCTGGCAGTCGCCTTCAACGCGATGCAGGCGCGCATTCGAGGACTGGCTGCCGAGCGCACACGACTGCTCGCCGCCATCGCCCACGACCTGCGAACCTATCTGACCCGTCTGCGCCTGCGCACGGAGTTCGTCGCCGATCCCGATCAACGCCGACGTGCAGAGCGAGACATCGAGGAAATGGCCCAACTCATCGACGATACGCTGCTCTTCGCGCAGCAAACCACGCCCAAAGCGAGCAGGCCCGCAGAACATTGTGACGCCAATGCCGAGCTGTGGAACCTGATTTCACAACGAAGGGAGATAGGGGAGGGGATCGATCTGAATGACCAGCTTCAGATAACGGGCGCGCCGCTCCCGATCTATTGTCCTGCGGCGAGTTTCCGGCGAATGCTGAACAACCTGCTCGACAATGCGATCCGCTATGGCGCGCGCGCGCGAGTCTCGCTCGACCATGGCGATCGGACCATCGAGGTCACCGTCGAGGACGATGGCAAAGGCGTCCCGGCGGACCGCCTCGAGGAGCTGACCCAACCATTTCTTCGGCTGGAAACCTCCCGCGGCCGCGAAACCGGCGGCGCGGGGCTGGGTCTCGCGATCGTCAAGGGTCTAGCGGAGAGTTGTAACGGCGCGCTCGTTCTCTCCAACGCTCCGGGCGGCGGCTTCCGCGCAAAATTAACATTCCTGAAAGTTCTTTAGCTGGGCTGAAAGCAGTGCAACACAGAGTTACACTCGCTCACCGAGATCACATCAAGCCGTTACTCGCGCATGGGACCTCTCCTCAGTCAAGGAGAGCAAGATGACCTTACGACCTTTCCCGCCCTTGAGCTGGCGCTTGAACGTCGTCGCCTTGGCCTGGGGGGCGGGGGGCTCGGTCCTCGCGGCCGCCGCCTCGTGCGCGGCGGTGACCGTCGCCGTCTACACGCCGGCGCCGAGCATCCTGATTCCACCGCCGCCGCCGCGGGCGCCCGTCGCCATCATTCCCGCTCCCGGGCCAGGTTGGGTTTGGGTCCCCGGCTATTGGCGTTGGGTCGGGCTGGGCTACGCCTGGACCCAGGGCCGCTGGATCCAGACCCGTCCTGGCTTCCATTACGCGCCCGCCTATTGGAGGCGCTTACCTAGCGGGTGGGTTTTCGTGCCCGGGATCTGGGTCCGCAACGAGTGATCCAATCGTCCAGGCTCTCCCTGGGGGCGGCGTCCGTCGGAGCCAGACATAAAGAACCGCCCGGCGCGACGGCGCCGAGCGGCAAGGGGCAAGGGGCAAGGGGCAAGGGACAAGGGACAAGGGACAAGGTCCGCTAGGGAGGATTGAACCATGCCCGAGTGCAGTCGTCGGATGCGCCTAAGCATCGCACATCTAATCGCAGCTGGCAGTTAGATGGGTAAGTGGCGGTGGGTGTATTTTCCATCGTTCATCATCGAACGCAAAAGTTAGAATTTCGCAGATACTTCGGCTCCGATCATCCGCGGCGGCAGCACCGCGGCTGACAGTGGACCATCGGTATTCAACGAGGTGTATGGCCTTACGTATCCCAGCGCGAGTGTATTGCCGACGTTCTTGGCATACACCGTGAACGTGAAGTTATCCCACTCTACGCCACCCCGAAGGTCGACCATATTGTAGGCCGGGATGTTCTCACGGGCACCGCCAGAAACGAAGTCGGAGAGGCGCGAGCCCTGGTAGCGCCAGCTGGCGCCGACGAAGCCGGTATATCTGTCAGTGATCGGCCTCTCGTACCGGGCGCTGGCCGAAGATTGCCACTTGGGGTTATTGGGCAGACGATCGCCCGCCGAGCCGCCGACATCGGAAGGCGTGTTGGCCGTCAGATAGGCGTCCGTATAGGCGCCGTTGAAGTTCAGCGTCAGCCCGTGGATGGGGACATAATCGAATTCCCACTCCGCGCCCCGGCTGCGGGCGGCGCCGCCGTTTCCGATCGCGGAGGTGCCGTTGATCAGGAAGTAGAGCTGCAGGTCTTTCCACTCGATGTCGAAGACGGAGAGGTTCGCGGTGAGGCGGCCGTCGAGCAGGGTCGTCTTGACGCCCGCTTCGTAATTGACCGTCGTCGACGGTGCATAGCTGTGAGGAACGTTCTGCGTCAGCACGGAGATGTCGTTGGGGCCGCCCGGCACGTATCCGGAAGCTACGCGCAGATAGAAGGTGTCTCTTGGGAGAAAGTGCCAGCGAAGATCTGCCGAGTAGGTGCCGACGGTGTCCGAAGACGGGGTGCTGAACTGGTTGTTACCGCCGTACACGCCCGTGAAGTTCTGAGTGTAATTCTGATTATTATGGCTGATACGCCCGCCTACGGCCACGTCGAGCGTGCGAGTGATATTGTAGTCGAGGTTCGCGAAGCCGGCTTCTTCTTGATAGGGGTCCGTGCTGGGGAAGAGGCCAAGGTTCACGGGGCCGTTGGTGATGATCTGGCCATTGGCTGCATTGATGGGATAGTCAGCCTCCCACTGCCCGACCTTCTGGTCCATGTAGAAGACCCCGAATTGCCACTGCAGCGGACCGGACCGTTCGGAAGAGACCCGGATCTCTTGGCTGACGCCATTCAGATAGCGCTTGTCAGGGACCGCGCCGCCATAGTTTCCGCCGAGGAGCTGGGAAATGCCCTGTCCGAGATATCCAGAGAAGTCGACGACGAATTGCGATCTGAATCGCAGAATGCTGGTCGTCGACAATATCTTCGCGAAGCCGGCGTCGTAATTTATGGTCGCGTTATAGACCTGATTTTCCGTGAAACCGGGCTGACCGATCAGTCGCTCTTGAGTTAGGTCGCCGTTGATCGGCTTGAGCGTGCCGGGCTCGACGTCCTCGTCGCCAGAGTCGTCGTATGACTTCTTCTGGTACAGCGCGCTCAGGCGGATCGTAAGCTTGTCGGTCGGCTCCCACAGGAAGGAGGCGCGGCCGCCGGTGTAGATCGAGCGGTTGATGCCGTCCGCCCCCCGGGACGGATCATTGATGTAGCCCGGATTGTCGTTGTTGTAGCCGACGAGGCGGAGGGCGGCGTTGCTCGCGACGGGGATGTTCACCATCGCGTGGATGTCGTAGCCGGCGCCTCCGTTGTTGACAGAATCCACGCCCGTCTCGACCTGCGCAGAGTAGTGCGATGGATCGGGCGCATTGGTGACGAACTTCAAAAGCCCGCCTAGGGCGCTGGCGCCGTAGAGCGTGCCCTGCGGGCCCTTCAGCACTTCGATGCGCTGCATATCGAAGGTGTCCAGGTCCGGCGCCACCAGGCCGGCGGCGATAGCGCCGGTCGCCACGTAGGGCGTCTCGTCGACGTAGGTCGCCACGGAGCTGTTGAGCACGGTGCCGCCGGTGGACAGGCCGCGGACGACCAATTGGCTGCCGCTCGGCCCGAACGTCGAGGACAGGAAGTTAAGCCCCGGAACCGTCGCCACATAATCCTGGAACCCATGCGCCTGGTTCTTCTGGAGCTGATCGCCGCCGAGCACCGAGATCGACAGCGGTACGTCCTGCAGCCTCTCGGAGCGCTTTTGCGCTGTGACCACCACCTCCTTCACTTCAGTGTCCGTCGCCGTGTTGGCGGCCTGAGCGGCGGCCGCCGGCGGGGCGGCGCTGGCTGCATTTTGGGCGTAGGCGCTCGAGCTCGCCCCGAAGGCGATCATCGCGGACAGGGCGACGCCGCCTGCCAGCATATGTTTGGTGCGCGTTTCGGTGATCATATTTCCTCCCCTTATTATTTGAGGCGCCATTGGCCTTTCGGGTAGCGCCGAAGCATTCATCGACGTTTCAGTCCCTAAGGTGCGCGCTCTTCAGAAAGTCTTCAAGAAATAAGGCTGAGCGATCCGCAGTTCCGCCACAATCCAAAAGGTCTCTATGGCCCATAGCCTCAGGCTATGCCCTGACGCGATAAGATAGGCGCGTCATCGGAAATGACTAGAAATGAACATCTGGATTTACAACTTAACGCCGACTGCTAGCGCGATACAGCCTTCGCTCGCTCCTCAACCAACTCAATAAGAGAGTTCATGGCGTTCTCGTGAGGGTTGTACATGACCCCGATCATGGTGGCTTCGTCGCAATCGGGTCCAGCAATATAGGCGTGACCCATGCCGGAATCTAAATATATAGACTCGCCTTCGTTCAGAATTATTGGCTCGTAAAACGCTGTATGAACGATCACTTGTCCTTTTAAGACAAAGCTGAATTCCTCTCCGTCATGGCGAAGCAATTCCCCAAATTCATCAAGTGATTTTGCCCGGATTGTTATTGCGTCCGGCACCATCTGCTTTTGCCGAAGGTCTGTGTGGAGGTAAAAATAATCGTAGTGAGCGGTATTGATCCGAAGTGCGCTGCTGATTCCGCCGACGCTCTTTCGGCCGGCTCCGTTTCCCCGCGATACGTCTTGTCCCTCAGCGAGCAGAGCCGACATCGAGATGTTCAGCTTCCGACTGACCTCCTGCAGCTTGTCAAAGGCCAGCGACAGGCGGTCGTGTTCGATCTTCGAGAGCGTCGAGAAGGCGATCCCGCTTCGTGCGCTCATCTCCCTGAGCGTCCAGCCCCGCTCCTCCCGGAAGCGCCGCAGGATTCCTCCCAAAGTTTGCTCCGCCATGTCCCGTTCCGGCTATTTTAGAAACAGCTTACTCCAATCAGGCTAATCCGTCACTTCGTAATCGGGCATGGTCCCGGCTATCCGTGCCCGTGCGCCGCGGGAGGCCTGCGCCTAGCTAGCGTCGGAGCGGCAAAACGCCGCGCAAGGTGTGGGCCGGGCGAACGACTCTGCTCCAAGCGTTTTGCCGCTGGGGTAGAGGCGTTACAGGACGCCTGACGAGCGTCCTCCTGAGAAACATTTGCTCTATACGGGATAATATGGCAGATTTCGGGTTATCGGCAGGCCGCGTTGGCCTGTGCGGAGTCAAAAAAATCATGCGTCCCAAGCGCAGGGGGGAATGATGAGCGGGCCGGAAATCCTCGTTCTCACGACAGGCGGAACAATAGATAAGACTTATTTCGATGGGGTCGGCCGCTACCAGTTTGATGGGAGCAAAATCCCGGATTTGATCAAAATTGCGCGTGTAACGAGGCCGTTTCACGTGATCGATCTCATGCGCAAGGACAGCTTCGATTTGGATGATACCGATCGCTCCGCAATTATCGCGGCGGTGCGAGAGGCTAAGACCCCGCACATCGTCATTACGCACGGCACTGACACCATGCCGCGGACTGCGGAGGTGCTCGCGGCGGAGGGCGTTGCGAAGACGGTCGTGCTCGTCGGCTCCTTCCTGCCGGCGCGTTTCGCCGACAGCGATGCGGCGTTCAATCTGGGCATGGCGTTCGCGACCGCGCAGATGGCGGAGCCTGGCGTCTACATCGCCATGAACGGCGCGGTTTTCCGGGCTGGGGAGGTGATCAAGGATCGGGCGCTCGGCACATTCAGAGGGGTAGACAGGGCGAGCTTAGGGTCGGTGGAGCACCGGTCGTGATCCAGCGGCGCTTGATGGGATTTAAGGGCGGGCATCCTGCCCTGGCGGTCGGCGCCATCTTGAGCCTGGCCGCGCTTCACAACGTCGCTCGCGCCGGGGCGCCGGCGGAGATGGCCAAGGCGTTCGAGCCGGACCAACGGTTGGTTCCAGCCATCGCGTTCACGCCCGGTCACGCGCCGGACCTCACGCTGTCGGGTGAAATGGCCAGGCTGCACGTCCCGGCGGTGAGCATCGCGGTGGTCCGCGATGGCAAGATCCTATGGGCGAGGGGCTATGGCCGGACCCGACTGCAGGGACCGCCCACTTCGACAGACACGCGATTTCAGGGGGCCTCGCTCAGCAAGACCATCACGGCGGTCGCGGTCCTACGGCTCGTCGAGCAGGGCAAGCTCGACCTGGATGAGGATGTGAATGTCTATCTGAAGCAGTGGAAACTGCCTGAAGGGCCTGGACAGCACGTGACGCTGCGCCAACTGCTGTCCCATACTGCTGGCTTAAACGTCGGCGGCTTCACCGGCTATCGCGTCGGCGATCCCTTTCCGACGACGGTCCAAGTCCTGGACGGCGCGCCGCCAGCCGTGAACCCGCCGGTCCGGATCGTCACTCCGCCCGGATCGGCCTGGAGCTATTCGGGCGGCGGCTACACCATCGTCCAGCAGCTGCTCGTCGACGTGACGGGCGAGCCCTTCGCTCAGCTGATGCAGGAACTGGTGCTGGAACCTGTGGGCATGACCCATAGCGACTTCACCCAACCCTTGCCGCCGGAGCGTTGGAGCAGCATCGCGCTCGGCTACAAGGCGGATGGCGCGCCGCTCGACGGCGGCCCGCGGACCTACCCTGAGCTCGCCGCGGCGGGGGTATGGACCACGCCTTCGGACCTGGCGCTCTTCCTCATGGAGTTGCAGCGCTCCGCCGCGGGCAGGGGCAAGCTGCTCACCCAGGCGACGACGCGCATGATGTTCACGCCCGGCCTCGGTCATTGGGGACTGGGCTTCGAAGTCGAAGGCGAGGGGGCCAGTCGTCGTTTCGACCATGTCGGGTCAAACGAGGGCTACAAGACCATTTTCGTGGGCTACCTGTCCCAGTCGGACGGAGCTGTGGTCATGGCCGACAGCGACAATGCCGACGGCCTGAGAGAAGAGGTCCTGCGCACGATCGCCGCGCACTATGGCTGGAAGGGCTACGAGGTCTCCGTCAAGCAGGGGCGATCTCCGACCAACAAGCAGCTCGCGCGTCTCGCTGGCGCCTACGTCACCTCGGATGGGCGGCGTTTCGAGGTCGATTATCGCCAGCGCCGCCTTCTGTTCCGCTTCGGGGCGGCTCCGGCGGAGGCTCTGCACCCCACCTCCGCCAATACGTTCTTCGAGGGCACAGGCGACGTGAAGCTTGAGTGGCGCGGCGCCAAGGGCGGCGCGGGGGCCATCACATCCTTCTGGACGACATCGCAGTTCACCCGCGTGCGGCCATGACCGGGTATACGTGCAGACAGGATCCTGCAGCCTCGCCGGCAGGCGACCTATCGCTGTCCATCGTCCCAAAGCTGAAGGCCCGGGGCCCGGCGCAACGGCGATCGTTGGGCCATTCGGGTAGATTCGCTTTCGAGAAATCCACGTCCGTAGAGGGCGTCAGATGGTGAACCTTCGCCAGATCGAGATATTCCATGCCGTCTATCAGGCGGGGTCGGTCAGCGTCGCCGCGCGCGCCCTCGGCATTACCCAGCCAACGGTGAGCAAGGTCCTGAAACATGCCCAGGATCAGATGGGCTTCGACCTGTTCCGCGTCGTTCGTGGACGCCTCGTACCCACAGAGGAAGCGCACCTGCTTTCCGACGAAGCGGCGGCTATCCAGGCGCGCGTGGAGTCGTTCAACAACGCAACGCGAAACCTACGGCGCGGAAAGGCCGGTCATCTGCGCCTGGCGGTCCTCCATTCCCTCGGGTTGAAAGCCGTGCCGACCGCGATCGCGAACTTCACCAGGAGCAATCCAGGCGTGTCGTTCGACATCAAGACCGTGCACAGCGAGGAGATCGTGCCCTCGCTTTATGAGCGTAGCTGCGACGTCGCCATCGCCTTCGATCGGCCGAGCCAGCCGCGGTTGAACCAGACCAAGCTCGGCTCTGGCGAGCTGGTCGTGCTGTATCGGCGCGACGACATCGTCGAGGCCCCCGCTCGGCTATCGCTCGCGATGCTCGGCCATCGATGTCTCATCCGCCTGGTGAACGGCGGCACTGTGGGCGCCCTGTGCGAGGCGCGGCAGCTTCCCGGACCCGACCTGCCTTCGCAGATCATGGTCCAAACCTACTTCGTCGCCGGGGCCTTGGTTCGGGAGGGTGCGGGCGTCGCCATCATTGACGAGTTCACGGCCAAGGCGGTGCTGTCGCCAGAGCTCGACTATAGGCCCCTGGCCGGCGCCGCCCCTTTCGATGTCTACGAGATCCACCGCGAAGATCATCCGCCTTCGCGTGTCGCGACGGCGTTCATGAGCGCAGTCCGCGAGGCGCTCGCCGCATAGGCTGGCGTATCTTGGAGCATGGGGTTGAAGTCGTGGCTTATATCTGCGGTCACCATCATCGTCAGATATATCTCTTGTGTTTCATAGTTTTTTTCTTTGTACCTGATTGGTTTGCGCCTTGTCTTTGACGTAGTGCTGTTCTGCGAATGTTTTCGGCGCGCTTAACCCATAGCCGGAAGCCATGGATCGACTTCTCCTTTGCCATTGGCGGGCGGGGCGGCTCAGGCGACATCTGACGTCGGTCACTTCGGCTCGGGCTGTTGCATGCGCATTCCGTCACCCTACCTGCTGCACCTGGGCGAAGCGCCCGATCCCCTTTCCGTAAAGACGGCGCGGGGCATCGCTGATTGGCGGCCGGAACTCGTGGTTGGCCAGTACCGTCAGGCCACCAACGTTGCGACGCTGGGTCTGGGTGAAATGGACTTCGAGAGCGCGGTCGCAGCGGGCGCGAAGACCTTGGTCCTTGGCTTCGCCAACGCCGGCGGCAGGATGTCGGACGGGGTCGTTCGCGACGTGCTGGCCGCCCTGCAGGCCGGACTGCACGTGGCGAGCGGACTGCATCAGCATCTGCGTGACAATCTGCAGATCCGCACCTTGGCTGCGGAGCTCGGCCGCGCGCTTTTCGATATCCGAGTCCCTCCCGGGGACCTGAAGGTTGGCGACGGCGGGCGCCGTTCAGGTCGGCGCCTGTTGACCGTTGGCACCGACTGTTCGGTCGGGAAGATGTACACGGCGCTTTCCATCGAACAGGAGCTGAGGCACCGCCAGCGCCCGGCTGATTTCAAGGCCACCGGGCAGACCGGCATTCTCATCGCCGGAGGCGGCGTCCCGCTCGACGCTGTCGTTGGCGATTTCCTGTCCGGCGCGATCGAGCAGCTTTCGCCGGCGCGAGACGATGGGGGGTGGGACGTCATCGAAGGGCAGGGGTCCCTCTTCCACCCATCCTACGCGGGCGTATCGCTTGGCCTCCTGCACGGCGCGCAGCCCGACGCCCTGGTCCTGTGTCACGAAGCCGAACGGCCCCATACGCGAGGGCTGCCCAGCTATCGGCTTCCGACCCTGGGGGAATGCCTGGACCTCAACCTCGAAGTCGCTCGCCTGACCAACCCCGCCGCCATTGCTGTCGGTGTCGCGCTCAACACATCGCGTCTCACGCCGTCGCAGGCCCGCGACGCCATGCAGGACGTCGAGGCGGAGCTCGGAGTGCCTTGCGGGGACCCGGTGAGGACCGGCGTCCAGCGGATCGTCGACCGGCTTCTCGAATGTTTCGATCTGGCCCCTGCTCTGTCTCAACCGCGCCCCGCACCGGAGCAGGCGTGAGTCGCGATTGCAGCCACCCCGTCAAACGCATCGCCAAGTGGAGTTTATAATGCACGTTCGAGTTGATCAGCGCTCGTGGCCGATGCGCGAACCGTTCGCGATTTCACGCGTCGTCGAGCATGCAGCCAAAACCATCGTCGTCGTCCTCGATGACGGGGACGGAAACCGCGGACGTGGCGAGGCCAGCGGCGTCGCCTATCACGGCGAAACGCAGAGCTCGATGGAGGCACAAATCGAAGATGTCCGCCAGGAGCTTGAAAGGGGAGCCAGCCGCGAGGATCTTCTCGAGCTTCTACCCGCCGGCGGCGCCCGTTCGGCCGTCGACGTCGCGCTCTGGGATCTGGAAGCGAAGCGGTCCGGCCGGTCGGTCTTCGACCTTGCGGGTCTAGGCCATCCTCGGCCGCTCGCAACGGCGTTCACGATCGGCATCAGGGACGTGGAGGGCTACGCAACGGCAGCCCGCGCCCACGCCGATCATGCCCTACTCAAGGTCAAGGTCGGGACCGACAATCCCTTGGCCGCGATCGAGGCCGTGCATGCCGGCGCGCCGAATGCGCGCTTGATCATCGATCCCAACACGGCCTGGAGCGTCGACTTCCTGAAGGCGATCGCGCCGAGCCTGCCGGCCCTGGGGGTGGTGCTGCTCGAACAGCCGATCAAGGTCGGGGACGAAGCGCTTCTCGACGGCTACGCCTGTCCTGTCGCGCTCTGCGCCGACGAGCTGATCCAGGACGAGCGCGATCTTTCGCTCGCCCAGGGCCGCTTCGCGGTGATCAACATCAAGCTGGACAAGGCCGGCGGCCTGACCTCGGCGCTGAAGCTGCAGGCGCAGGCCCTGTCGATGGGCCTGGAGGTTATGGTCGGCTGCATGGCCGGCACCTCTCTGGCCATGGCCCCGGGCACCGTCGTGGGCCAGCGCTGCACCTTCGTCGATCTCGACGGCCCGCTGCTGCTGGCCGAGGATTGGCCCGACGGGCTGTGCTACCGGCAGGGCACGATTGCGCCGCCCACGCCCAGCTTCTGGGGCTGAACGCCCCGGCTGGCGCCGTCGCCCGATGATCTCCCCCGATAACCTGGCCGCTGTCCTGGCGGCCGTTCGCGCGGACGTACAGGCCCACATCGGCGGGGGCCGGGTCGCCGACTACATCCCGGCCCTGGCGGGGGTGGACCCGAACCGCTTCGGCCTGGCCGTGGCCACTCTGGATGGGACGGTCGGTGTCGTGGGCGACGTCGACGTCGCCTTCTCCATCCAGAGCATCTCCAAGGTCTTCGCCCTGGCCCTGGCCCTGGAGAAGGTCGGGGATTCGCTGTGGCGGCGGGTCGGACGCGAGGCGTCGGGCTCGCAATACAACTCGGGCATACGCCTGGAGGAGGCGCAGGGTATCCCCTGCAACCCGTTCATCAACGCCGGGGCGATGGTAGTGTGCGACGCGCTGCTCAGCGGCGGCCTGCCCAACGCCGCCATCGGCCGGATCGGCGACTTCGTGCGACGGCGCGCGGCGGACGACAGCGTCCGCATCGACCTGGACGTCGCTCAATCCGAGCTCGCCACGGGCTTTCGCAACGCCAGCCTCGCCAACTTCCTCAAGAGTTCCGGCAACCTAGTGAGCGAGGTTGAGGCGGTGCTCGACGTCTATTTCCACCAGTGCGCCCTGGCGATGAACTGTCGGCAGCTCGCACGGGCGGGGCTGTTTCTCGCCAATGGCGGCGTCGATCCACTCACCGGCGAAAGCGTCGCCAGCCCGGCGCGCGCCCGCCGCATCAACGCGATGATGATGACCTGTGGGCACTATGACGAGTCCGGGGACTTCGCCTTTCGGGTGGGGCTACCGGGCAAGAGCGGCGTCGGCGGCGGCATCCTGGCCGTTGCGCCCGGTGCGGCGGCCCTCGCCGTCTGGTCGCCCGGCCTGTCGACGGCCGGGACCTCGGTCGCAGGGGCGTACGCCCTGGAATGCTTGGCCGAGCGGATGGACTGGTCGGTCTTCTAGCCGCCCCTCGAGTGGGGGGCGGTCCAGGTGGTCCGGCCGACGCGGGGCCCGGAGGCGCGCGGACGTCGCTTCGCGCCCTGGAGCCGAGGACGCAGGGCGAGACCTTGCGACCTCGCCCCAAGCCGCATCACGGAAACAGGCCGCGCTGCCGCTTGGCGGCGTGGACGCGTTCGACGCCGATCGCCATGGCGGCTTGGCGATTGGAAATCTTGCTGAGCGTCGCGTGCTCGACGACCTCGTTGAAGGTCTTGTGCAGCAGCTGCTTGAGTTGCTCGTTGACCTGGGATTCGCTCCAGAACAGGCGCTGCAGATCCTGGACCCACTCGAAATAGGAGACGATCACGCCACCTGAATTGCAGAGAATATCTGGAATGACGAATATATCGCTGTCTTGAAGGATGCGATCAGCTTCAGGAGTCGTCGGACCGTTGGCGCCTTCAGCCAGTATGCGGCACTTCAGCTGACCGGCGTTGGCCGCCCCGATCACCCGTTCCACGGCCGCGGGGACCAGAATATCGCAGTCCTGGACAAGCAGAACTGCTGGATCGATGTGAGCCTGATCCGACCACCCGGCCAGGACGCCATGCTTTTCCACATGCGCCTGGATGTCGAGCAAGGGGAGGCCGCGCGGGTCGAAATAGGCGGCCGTATGGTCGCTGACCCCGGTGATCGCGACACCCGCCTCGGCCTGCAGGATCAGGGCGGAGGTGGAGCCGACATTGCCGAACCCCTGGACGATGGCGCTGCGAGGGCCGGTCATTCCGAGGCGCTGCATCGCCAGTTGCACCAGGAACGCCACCCCGCGACCGGTAGCCTCGCGCCGGCCGGCGGTGCCGCCGACGGCGACAGGCTTGCCAGTCACGATCTCGGCCGTGGTGTGCCCCTGGTGCATGGAATAGGTGTCCATGAACCAGGCCATCACCTGCTCGTTGGTGCCGATGTCAGGCGCCATGACATCGGTGTGCGGGCCGACGAACGGGATCATCTCCTGCATATAGCGGCGGGAGACCGCCTCCAGCTCGCGAGGCGATAAGCTCCAAGGATCGCAGGTCACGCCCCCCTTGGCGCCCCCATAGGGCAGCCCGGCGAGGGCGCATTTCCAGCTCATCCAAATCGCCAGGGCCGCTACCTCCCCGAGATGGAGGTCCGGAGAAAAACGCGTGCCGCCCTTGGTGGGGCCGCGCGTCAGGTGATGCTGGACCCGAAAGCCCTGGAAGACTTCCGTGCGGCCGTCGTCGCGATGGATCGGGATGGACACTGAAATCGCCCGCTTCGGATAAAGCAGCCGGGCGCGTTCGTCCTCGGGTATGCCCAGGTAGTCGGCCACGCCGACGAATTGCTCCTTCGCCATCTCGAACACCGGCCCGCCGTACACGCTCATCGTGCTTCTCCGATCTTGAACTCTCGCCGGGCGATGGCGACGTTTCGCCGGGTCCGCTCGACCTTTGCGCTTCGCCATGACGCTTGAAAACACGGCTAACCTGACGATCAGGTCGGAGCGCGCCGCGGGACCGCTTCACAAGGAGCCCGTGCGAACCGCAGCCTTCTCCTCCAGCGCGTCGAGGCTCTGGCGAGACAGTCTTGAGCGCCAGGGCCTGGCGCAATCCAAAAGAGGGATGTGACCCTTAGCCGGAAGCTATGGCGCTCAATGGGTCATAGCTCGGAGCCATGGATCAGGCTGCATTTCGCCATTGGCAGCCTCCTTCGACAGGAAGACACCTAATCTACTATCGCCGCGCCGCCGCTCGGTGACCAAGGACCGGGACGTGAGGGTAGGGGCTTGATGGCCAGGAGTGCAGATTCAGCCTTTCTGGGCCAACCCATCGGCCTGGGCTGGCTGAGTGCGGCGGAGTTTTGGGAACGCTTCTCCTACTATGGGATGCAGGCGCTCCTGGTGCTTTATATGACCCATACCCTGCTGCTGCCGGGCCATGTCGAGCATGTGCAGGGGTTCGCGCCGTTTCGCCGGGCCATCGAAGGGGTCTACGGACCGCTTTCGCCACAGGCGCTGGCTTCGGCGATCTTTGGTCTCTACGCGGGGCTGGTCTATCTGACGCCGCTGGCGGGCGGGCTGCTGGCCGACCGCGTCCTTGGACGCACCCGCACGGTCGTCCTCGGCGCGAGCCTGATGACCCTCGGCCACTTCCTTATGGCCTTCGACACCAGCTTCCTCCTCGCCCTGCTCTTCCTTGTGGTGGGCGTCGGCTGCTTCAAGGGCAACATCGCCTCCCAGGTCGGCGACCTTTACGCCCAGGACGATCCGCGCCGCGGCAACGCCTTCCAGATCTTCCTCCTGGTGACGCAGATTTCCGGCATCCTCACGCCGCTGGTCTGTGGCACGCTTGGCGAAGTCTTCGGTTGGCATTGGGGTTTCGCGGCCGCCGGCATCGGCATGATGTTCGGCCTCAGCGCCTATCTCTTCGGACGCTACGCCCTGCCGCAGCAGCCGAGACTGAACCGTGATGACGACGTTTCGGCGCGTCCCAAGCTGACGGTCTCACATTGGCGCAACATAATCATCTTGGTTGCCCTGCTCCCGGTGCTGGCGCTCGGCATGGTGGGCAACAACGAGATTTTCAACGCCTACATGGTCTGGGCCGAGCGCACCTATAACCTCGTCTTCTTCGGTTGGACCATGCCGGTGACCTGGTTGCAGTCCTTCGCCAATCTCAGCAGCGCCGTGACCATCGTGGCGTCGGTGGTGTTCTGGCGCTGGTGGCGAATCCGCCGGCGTGAGCCTGACGAACTCACCAAGATGGCCTTCGGCACAATCGTGTGCATGCTGGCTCCGCTCGCACTCGCGCTGGCCGCTCTTCTACATGCCCGAACTGGCCAACGGGTTTCACTCGGTTGGGGCGTCCTGTTCCAGGTCGTCAACGACTTGGGTTTCGCCAACATCATCCCGATCGGGCAGGCGCTCTACACGCGCGCCGCACCGAAAAGCCTGACGGGCCTGATGATCGGCATCTATTATACGCACCTATTCATCGCCAACATGCTGGTGGGCGAGCTTGGCGGCCTGCTCGACCGCATGAGCGGCGTTTCGTTCTGGTTGCTGCACGCTGGTTTGATGGCTGTCTCGGCTGCCATCCTCCTGGTGGTTCGTGTGACGGTCGGAAGAACGCTCGCGCCAGCCTATGTCGCTCCGGCGACGACAGTTCCGGATATCCGTCAGGAGAAATGACGATGCGAATCTATATCTCCGCCGACATCGAAGGGATTCAGGGTGTTGCAGCCGCCGACAGCCTGTTTCCCGGCCGCTTCGACTACGAAGACGCGCGCGAGATGATGACCAGGGCGGTCCTCGCCGCTTGTGAGACCGCCCACGAGCTCGGTGCGGAAGAGGTTGTCGTCAGCGACTCCCACGGCAACGGCCAGAACATCCGTTACGAACGTATGCCCTCCTACGTCCAATTGGTGCGGTCCTGGCCAAGGCCCCTTGGGATGATGCAGGGAATCGAAGTCGGGGAATACGCCGGCGCCTTTTTCATCGGCTACCACACCGGCGCGACCAACCCTCGCGGCATCATGGCCCACACCATGACTGGCGACTTCCACGAGGTGCGCTTGAACGGCCTCACGGTTTCGGAAGCCGCGCTGAGCGCCGCGATCGCCGGCCACTTTGGCGTACCGGTGCTGATGGTCGCCGGCGACGACGCCGCGGTTGAAGAGACGTGCGAGCTGCTTGGCGATGTCGCGACCGCAACCCTAAAGACCAGCTTCGCGCGCTATTCGGCCATGATGCTGTCGCCGGAAGTGGCCGATGCGCGAATTCGAAAGGGGGTCCGCGATGCATTCGACCGGATCGGCCGTCGTGCGCCTTATGTCGTGGAGGCGCCGACCACCCTCGAGCTCCGCCTTCACCGCAGCTACATGGCTGAGTGGCTGAGCTACATCGACGAGGTCGAACGGCTGGATGCCTTCACAATCCGCTACAAGGCGAAGGACATCGTCTCTGTGTCCAGGTTCCTGACTTTCCTGACCAATACCCGCAGCGTCTTCGCCTAGCGCCCGACGCAAGGTTGCGGCGCGGGGAGCCAAGAGCCCCCGCGCCGACGCCTTATCCCACGGCGGCGGTGATGATGATCTCGACCTTGTAGTCGGGCGTCGCGAGCTTGGCCTCGCCCGTCGCACGAGCCGGCGGCTCCTCCCCGGCGATCCAAGCGTCCCATACGGCGTTCATTTCCGCGAAGTCCGCCATGTCAGCCAGCCAGATGGTAGCCGACAGCAAACGCCCCTTGTTGCTGCCGGTGCGGTCCAGAAGCGCATCGACCTGGGATAAGACCTGTTGGGTCTGACGGGTCACGCTCTCACCCGGCGTCCCAACCTGTCCAGCAAGGTAGACGACGCCGCCGTGAACGACGGCTTGGCTCATGCGGGGACCGGACTCATAGCGTTGGATAGACATCGAGGCTCCTTTATCGATAGCGGCTCAAGGCCAGGTCGTCGGCCGGGATTTCCGGGCGCCGGCCCGACATTAGATCAGCGATCACCGTGGCCGAACCGCACGCCATCGTCCAACCGAGCGTGCCATGGCCGGTGTTGAGAAAGAGGTTCGGGATTTCGGTCGGCCCGACGATCGGGGTGCCGTCGGGCGTCATGGGCCGTAGCCCCGACCAGAAGCCTGCCTCGCCGGTACGCCCAGCGCCCGGAAATAAGCTGTCGAGCGAATGCTCGAGCGTCGCGCGCCGCGCCGGCGGCAGGTCGTGGGAGAAGCCGGAGATCTCCGCCATCCCGCCAACGCGGATGCGATCGCCCAGGCGGGTGATAGCCACCTTGTAGCTCTCGTCGAGCAAGGTCGAAACCGGCGCCTGCTCAGGGTGATCGATCGGGACGGTGATCGAATACCCTTTGACGGGGTAGACGGGCAGTCTGAGCCCGAGGCTGCGCACCAGGGCCGGAGAATAGCTCCCCATGGCCATCAAGTAGCTGTCCGCCTGGACGTCGCCGCGATCGGTGATGGCCGAGACGACGCGGCCGTGGCGCGACTCCAGGCGGCTGACCGTATGTCCGAACAGGAACCGCACGCCCCGCGCCGCCGCCAGCGCGGCCAGGGCCGCGGTGAACTTGAAGCAATCGCCGGTTTCGTCGAGGGGCAGGCGCAGTCCGCCGGCGATGTCGACCTGGCTGTGCGCCAGCCCCGGTTCCGCCGTTACACATCCGGCTCGATCGAGCACTTCGAAGGGCACGCCGTCCGCTTTCAGCAGCTCGACATCCTTCGCCGCACCGTCCAACTGCTTAGCCGTGCGGAAGAGCTGCAAAGTGCCCTGGCTCCGCGCGTCGTAGGCGATGTGGGTCTGGCTGCGCAGCTCAGCCAGGCGTTCGCGGCTGTACTCCGCCAGGCGCATCATCCGTCCTTTGTTGACGGCGTAGCGTGGGGCGGAGCACTCGCGCAGCATGGCCATGAGCCAGCAGGCCATCGAGGGATCGGCCCGCGGCCGGATGATCAGCGGGGCGTGGCGCTGGAACAGCCACTTCAGAGCCTTGGACGGAATGCCCGGCGCGGCCCACGGCGAGGCGTAGCCCGGCGAAATCTCGCCGGCGTTGGCGAAGCTCGTCTCCAACGCCGGCCCGGGCCGCCGGTCGACCACCACCACCTCGTGACCGGCTTGTGCAAGCTGCCAAGCCGAGGTCACCCCGATCACGCCGCCGCCGAGAACCGCTACCTTCATGACTTGGCTCCCGTGACGGCGTCGCGGGGACGAGCCTCGCAGTAGATTCGCGTGTAGCGAGGTCCGAGCAGCGCAAGGATCTCGTAGCCGATGGCGCCGGCGTCGGCCGCCACTTGCTCCAGCGACTGGTGCTCGCCGATCAATTCGACAGGGGCGCCCGGTCTGAGCGCAGTCTCGGGGGCCGCCGTGACGTCGATGGTCATGCTGTCCATCGACACCTGGCCGACGATGGGCGCGCGTACGCCCCCGACGAAGACCGCGCCGCGGCCGCCAAGGCGGCGCGGCCAGCCGTCAGCATAGCCGACCGACACGGTGGCCAGCCTCCGGACGCCTTTGGTGGTGTACATCAACCCGTAGCCGACCCCCGCGCCATCAGGAACCGTTCGAACCTGGATGATCGCCGCCTCGAGCCGCACCACTGGCTGCATGGGGTTGGGCGTGTCCCGGAGCGCTGCGCCGCCATAGAGCGCGATGCCGGCCCGAACCAGATCTCCATGCGGGGCGGGAGGCCCCAGTGCGCTGGCGGAATTGGAAAGGGACCGCGGCGCGGGCGGCAGCAGGTTCGCCATTTCGTCAAAGCGCCGGCGCTGACGGTGGTTCGCCTCGGCGGCGGGGTTATCCGCACAGGCCAGGTGACTCATCACCAAACGCAGATCGATGCCCGCAAGAGCCTCAGGGGCGGCGGCGACCTGCCGCGTGTCCTCCTCCGACAGGCCCAGTCGGACCATGCCGCTGTCGAGCTGGATGGCCGCCGGCAGGGTCTGGCCCAGCGCCAGACCCAGGTCGTTCCAGCTCGATACCTGCTCGAGGGAGTTGAGGACCGGAATGCACCCCATTTCGGCGCAGAGCGCCTCGGAGCCCGGGGCCAGGCCATTGAGGACAAAAACCTCACTATGGTCGGCCAGGCCGCGGCGCAGCGACAGCGCCTCTGACAGATGGGCGACGAAGAAGGTGCGGCATCCCGCGGTTTCCAGGGCTTCGGCCACCGCCGTCGCACCCAAGCCATAGGCGTTCGCCTTGACCACGGCCGCCAGCCGGGCGGGCGCAACCCGCGCCCCCAAGGCTTCATAGTTCCGCACGAGCTTGTGCAGATCGATCGTCAATCGACCGGCGGCGACAATATCTGGACGTAGCATGCGAAGCGCCCCCCAAGCGCGACCATACTTGCAGTTCGTTCGAATTATCCGCCTTTATGCGCTATAAGTTGCTAACCGTGCGGCCATGGTGCAATATTCCGGCGTTTTGCGCAAGGTTCTGCGATTTCCGCGTGACGCTCCAGGAGCATGCGATGGCGTTGGACGATATCGACCGCGAATTGTTGCGCCTACTGCGGCTGGATGCGCGTAAGCCGAATAGCGCGCTGGCTCAGGAGGTCGGCCTATCCGCGTCCGCCTGCCTGCGCCGCATCAAGGCTCTCGAACACAACGGGACGATCCGCGGGTACACGGTTTTGACGGGCGGCGACGCCGACGACGAGGTCGTCTTCATCGTTCAGGTTACGCTTGATCGACAAACCGAGGAGTGTCTGGTGCGCTTTGAAACTGCGGTCAGAAGCCACCCCGAAATTCGTGAATGCTTCCTGATGACGGGGGCGTCAGACTACGTCCTCAGGGTGGTGGCGGAGTCCGCCCATGCCTACGAGGTAATTCACACTGAAGTTCTCTCCCGGTTACCAGGGGTCGCCCGCTTGCAATCTAGCTTCGCCATGCGCGATGCATTGCGCCCCAAAGGACGACCGAGACGACGCGCCTAAGTTGGTGGAAAACGGTTCCGCCCGCAGGTGAAGTGGCGTCGTCTGCAGGCGATGTGTTTGGTTTCGCCGTAATGGACGCCCGTGTAACCAATCGTTGACCTTCGGGACCCTAGAGCGTTCAGTGAATCGCTAGTCGCGCCAGGGAACCGGTATGGAAGACGCTCAGAAAGACCAGCATAATGCGCATGTCGCAACGATTGCGGCGGCCTATCTGGGCAATCCCAGCAATCCCGTCGAGCGGGACCAAATCGCCGATGTGATCCGCCAGATCGGGATGGCGCTGAAGGAACTTTCGCAACCCGAGACGCCGGCGACGGACGAGGTGGAAAAGCCATCCCCAGCGGCAGTCCGCAGGTCGATTTCGGATGAGCACTTGATCAGCTTCATCGACGGCAAGCGTTACAAGACTTTGGCGCGGCATCTATCGACGCATAACCTGACCCCGCAAAGCTACCGTGAGCGCTACGGCCTGAAATCGGATTATCCGATGACGGCCCCGAGCTATTCAGCGATGCGCTCGGCTCTCGCCAAGGCGCGGGGCCTGGGCCAACTGCGTCGCCCCGCTACAGCGACGCCAGCCGCGGCCGCTGAACCGGTTAAGGCGGCGGCTGCAGCCAAAGCCGAACCGGCCCAGGCGGAAACGACCAAGGCGGCGCGCGTGGTCAAGCCGAAGCCTTCGACGAAGGCCCCCAAGGCGTTCGTAGCGCCCGTGGCCGCCGCGCCCCAGGCTCCGGCCAAGCGCACGGCGAAGGCG
>JBARAK010000057.1:0-7975 GCA_049791955.1 Caulobacteraceae bacterium | reverse complement strand
CGCCCGGGTCGAGGCCGCCGGCCAGGCGCTCGACGCCCGGATGACCGCGGTGGAGGAGGTGCTGATCCAGCCCCGCGCCCACGCCTCGGAAGACGCGCTCAACTTCCCGATCCAGCTCAACAACATGCTGGCGGCGCTGGCCAGCCTGGTCGGCAGCGGCGATCACCCACCGACCGCCCAGGACGAAGCCATGTTCGTCGAACTGAAAGGCAAGTCCGACGCTCAACTCGCCGCCTGGAACCAGATCAAGGCCAACGACCTGGCGGCCTTCGACAAGCTGGCCAAGGGCTGAGGCGGCGCTGCGGGGCTTTCCATAAATCCGCTTCGCCTTACGACCCACCTCCCCCGCTACGCAGGGGAGGTGGAACCTCACGGCAGCACGTCGTGCACGACCTCGACCGGGCGGCACAGGCGGGCGCCCTTCGGTGTTGAGACGATCGGGCGGTTGACCAGGATGGGATGGGCGACCATCGCCGCGATGATCGCCTCATCGCCCACGCCCGGCTCCAGCAGGCCCAACTCGGCGGCCGGCGAGCCCTTCTCGCGCAGGGCCTCGCGGGCGGTGGCGCCCATGGCGGCGAACAGTTCGCGCAGCTGCCCGGCGGTCCAGCCGGCCTTCAGGTACTCCACCACCTTGGGCGCGTAGCCCGCCTCCTCGATCAGGGCGACGGTCTTGCGCGAGGTGCTGCAGGCCGGGTTGTGGAACACGGTGATGGGGAAGTCTGTCATGGGCCGATGGAATGTTGGGAGATGGTTGGCCTAAACATGCCAGTGGCGGGGTTCTGGCAAGGGCGACGGGGCCGCTTTCGACCCAAAATGACCCGTCATCCTGGACGCAGGGCGCCAAGCGACCGGAGATCCCGGATGACGGCGCTGGGGGGCGACGTCCGCTTCCCACCCATCCTGCGCGTTCCCATTTCCGCCAGCGACCCAACCCGGTCATCGTTGCTGCGAAACGCGCCTGCATAGGCTGAACCCATGGATGAAACCCCGACCCTCCGCGTCGCGCGCCCGACCGACGACCTGGACGCCGTGGCGCGGTTCTATCGCGACGGTCTCGGGCTCGAGATCATCTGCCGGTTCGAGGATCATGACGGGGTCGACGGACTCATGTTCGGCCGCCGTGGCGCGCCTTACCATTTTGAGTTCACCCATACGCGCGGGCACGTCGTCGGCCGGGCGCCGACCCAGGACAACCTCGTCGTGTTCTATCTCCCCGACGAGGCCGTGTGGCGCGCCGCGGTCGCAAGGATGCGCGCCGCGGGGTTCGACCCGGTCGCGTCGTTCAATCCGTACTGGGACCGGCAGGGCGTCACATTCGAGGACCCGGATGGCTACCGCCTTGTCCTGCAGAACGCCCGTTGGCCGATCTGACGGCGGCGAACCGCCCATCGAGCCGCCCTGGGGAGTGATCCACCAAAATTGGGAGCTTCGTCCGCCCGGTAAGGCGTGATACCCGCCCAGGCCTGTTTGAGTATGGAAATGCAATATGGCGCAGTCGGTTACGGGCAATGAAGAGGAAGTGACGGAATCGTCCATAGCACCGATCGGCAAAACTCAGCGGCTCGCCGTTCTGGACGTACTGCGCGGCTTTGCGCTGCTCGGTATCCTGATGATGAACATCGAGGATTTTTCAGGCCCGAATCTACTGCCTCGTTTTCCCATTGGTATAGCTAAAGCCGCCTTTATTGGGTGGCATGCGAATCTTGATTATTTCATATTGGCGGCAAAGTGGCTTTTCTTTGAAGGCAAGATGCGAGGTATGTTTTCCTTGCTATTTGGCGCCAGCGCCGTCCTGCTTATCGAGCGCATTGAGCGAAGGGGGCGGTCCGATCAAGCGGCGGACATCTTTTTAAGGCGAAATATGTGGCTGGTGTTGATCGGCTTCATTCATGGCGCCTTGATATGGGATGGAGATATATTGATATTTTATGGGCTGTGTGGCCTGCTTATCCTTTTTCCTTTCCGGAATGTCGGTCCGAAAAAATTGATCGCTCTGGGTTTGACCGTCTGGCTGGTTGGCGGGACCTTGGCCATGTCGCACAGCCTCCATATCCCCAAAGTCATGGAGGAGGGCGCTCAGCTGGCGAAGGCGACGGCCGCGAAAAAGGATGGCGCGGCCCTCACGAAAGCTCAGCAGGCGATGTTGGATGCCGACGCGAAGAAAAAAATCGAAGCTAAAAAGAATATAGATCAGGATATTCTGAAGGGCCGTGCGGGATATGTACAGTCCGTGACGCCGCGTTTCCTGGGGCGACTGCGGGTCATACCGATCGTGTTCACCTCCGGCCGCATTGCCGAAACGATCGGCGCCATGTTGCTCGGCATGGGCCTCTATCGAAATGGCTTCCTGTCAGGGCGGCGGTCGACGCGCGCTTACCTGGCGACGGCCGCCGCCGGTTACGCCATCACCGTGCCCATCGTGCTGGTGGGGTTGTGGCAGACAAAATTGGGAGGGTTCAGCTTTGCCGCCGCGGTTCAATGGATGTACCTGCCCTATTGTATCGAGCAGGCGCCAGGAACTTTGGCCAACGCAGCCATCGTAATTCTCCTTGTCCGCAGCCGGTATATGAGATCCGCATTCAATGCGCTTGGCGCGGTTGGGCGCACGGCGTTGAGTAACTACATTCTGACGAGCGTGGCTTGCCAATTTATCTTCGCGTGGGGGCCATGGAAGCTTTATGGAACGCTTGAATATTATCAATGTGTGTTAGTTGTTGCTACGATCTGGTCCGCCAATCTTCTCTTGAGTTCGCTCTGGCTCCGTGTCTTTGTCTTTGGGCCGCTTGAGTGGGCGTGGCGCTCGCTCACCTATTGGAGATGGCAGCCGCTGATCTCCGCCTGATCTTTCTCCAACGCGGTGAGCAAGAGGCCGGCGTGCGGAGCTTTCGAGTCGCGCAGCGGGTCGGCCTCGATCGCCGTCGCCCATGCCGTTCTTCCTTGTTCCGGCTCGGGAATTGGATGCTCCGGTATCGCGTGATCAGGCAGGGACGTACGTCAGCCTGATCACGTCCCCGGTAATCAGCTCATTGGCCACTAGGCGGAGGGGCGGACGGGGGCCGGCGAAGAGCGGCTTGCCGCGGCCCATCACGACGGGGTGCAGGTAGAGGCGATACTCATCGATAAGGCCAAGGTCGCCCAGGCTTCGCGCCAGCTCCGGCCCGGCGACTTCGATCTCCCCGGTATGCCGGGCCTTCAGCCCGCGTATCGCCGCCTCCAGGTCGCCCTCGACAAGGGTGGCGTTGGGGCCGACGGAGTTCAGCGTGCGCGACACCACCCACTTCGGCTGGCGCCGCCACGCTGTCGCGAACTCGCGTTCCTCCGCACCCCACTCGGGAAGATCGTCGTCCCAGTACCGCATGACCTCGTACATGCGGCGACCGTACACGCTGCCCGTCAGGTCGCGCGTTTGCCCGATGAAGTGACGAAAGAGGTCGGGGCTCGGCGCAAACGACTGGTGGTCGACATAACCGTCCAAAGATTGGTTCATTGCGAAGACGAGCTTGGCCATGGCGCAAAATCTCCACCCCGGGGTCTTCAGAGTAACTTGAGCCGAGGTTGCGCGGAAGCGAGGGGGCGCGGCGACTAATAACCAGAACTCGGCTTTCAGGTTTGTGAGCGTGCGGTCCCGCGGATCGGGCGCTCAGTTCCGTCTTCGGCCCCGTTGCGAACCTTCACCAAAACGACCGTCATCCCGGGCGCAGGGCGCGAAGCGGCCGGAGATCCGGGCCCCAGGGGCGCTGAGCTTACCGTTACGGGCTGGAGCCACCGTCTGCGGGTGATCGCAGCCTCAAGGTCAGCACGGCTGGGTCCCGGATCGGCGCGCTCTGCGAGCGCTCCGTCCGGGATGACGGCGCTTGGGGGCGACGTCCGTTCCCCGCCCGCTCCGGCCGACGGTGTCAGGCGAGGCCGAGCTTATCGCGCGTCCCGCCATGGGGTTCCAGGAATTCGGGCGGCAGGAACTCGGCCAGGTCTTCCATCTCGTAGAACGGCCGGATCTCGATCTCGCTCGGGCCCGGCATGGGGTTGGGGCAGCGCTTCACCCAGGCCACCGCCTCATCCATGTCCTTGACCTCCCACAGCCAGAAGCCGGCGACCAACTCGCGGGTCTCGGCGAACGGGCCGTCGATGACCGTGCGGCCGGGCCCGTCGAAGGCGACGCGCTTGGCCTGGGCTGTGGGCTTGAGACCGGCGCCGGCCAGCATGACGCCGGCCTGGGCCAGCTCCTCGTTGAACCGATCCATCTCCGCGAACACCTCGGTCGTGGGGAACACGCCCTTTTCGCTGTCCTCGGTGGCTTTCACGAACACCATAACCCGCATCGTCTGTCTCCTTGTTCGAGCTGGCCCCTTTTGGCGTCTCATCGGGACGACGAGGGAGCTTGCCGCAAATCGACATGGTTGCGCAAATTTTGCTCGACGCTCGAAGCGTCCCGCACACCTACTTCAATTGCAAGGAATCTGGCCCGCTCACGTCCGTCCAGACCACGCTGTCTCGCCGTTCATGTGAAGTTCCGCGTCGATCGCGGCGTCTGGGTCAGGCGCCAATCGGGCCGCGTCGCTTACGATCCCGGCTATCGCTGCGAGCGGAGCGTTCCCAACTGGGCGAGCGCCAGGATCGCCATCATGATGGCTCCGCCGCCAGCCAGCATGAGCAGCGAGCGGTCCATCCGATGGACGAAGGCGATCGCGAACAAGGCGGCGAGGAACATCGAGAACAGGGCGAGGACCACCACCGAGGCCTTCGTGGCGCCGGGGAACACCGCGGACAGGGCTGGCTTGGTCATTGTGCGTCTCCGGACGTCGAAGACGGCAGCTTAATCTCCGATGTCTGCGGCAATGTTTCCGTCGCCTGCGAGGGGCGGCCGATCAGCAGCCCACCGCCGGCCGGCGGAACCCCATCGCCGCCCAGGCCGCGAGGAGCCTGCCCATGGCCCCTGCGGGATGGGTGTCGTAGGTCGCGATGGCGTCGGACAGCACCACGCCCTGCGCCCGGTCCTTGGCCATGACGCGCATCTGCGGCGCCGGCGCTTCGCCGGTCAGGCGGTCGCGGAACACGGTCAGCCAGTGGCCCTTGGTGAAGTCCAGGAACATCGGGGAATTGCAGCAGGCCGCCACCATGCGGCGGGTCGGCGAGGTGGGTTTGAGGCGATGCTCCCGCAGATGCTCGGCGCCACGGACGATCTTCACCCGGTCCTTGCGATACAGGCAGTAGTCGACCCCGCCCTCCGCATCGAGGACCCGCGGCGCGCCCTGCGCCTGCTCGAATTCGACCGCGGCGGTGCGGCAACTCCGGCAATGGCAGATCACGCTCAGGATCGGCTCGCCGGACAACTCGATCGCCGTGCGACCGCATTGGCAAACCGCGGTGTTGTGATGGCCGTCCTTCATGCCGCTCTTCCCCCGATCGCGCCATAGAACAGGGGAGTCCAGTAGCATGGATCGTTGGGTCGGCGGAGGTCGGCGGATGTCGACTTCCGACCCATTCGATATCCGAAACGCTTGGCTTGAAGTTGCAATCGCTACTGTTACTCTCTTGCCAGGTGAGGGGATCGGGCTTGCGCTATCAGGAACTCAAGGTCCGTGACGCGGGAAGATTGGCCGCGCTATCGGTGGCGTGTGGGTTAGCGTGCCTGCTCTGCATCATTGGTCGAGAAACCCTTCAACCCGTGATTGGCCATCGGTACGCGGGAATAATCGGGGGCTTGGGTGTTAGTAGCTTGTTGGTGGCGGCAGTTGCTATTTGGTACCTGATAACATCTCCGGCCCAAAATGCGGGCTTTGTTGAAAAGGCCATTCAGAAGAGGCGGAAGGGGGCGCCGGCCAAGCTCGATACAACTTTGTTCGACGCCTCGGATCCCGACTATAAAGTCGCGACGTTTACCTACCTCATGCGACGGCTGCGGGAGAATTCCGAAAGATGAGGTGGGGCGAAAATATACGGTGCACATTCTGAAGTTTGCTCGCAAGCGATATCAAACTCATACGCCTGGATCAAATTCTGTCATGACCGCTTTCGACCTGCGATCTGCGACCTACCACGCCGTCGTGAACGCGAGCGATACGGTGGGTGTTTACCGGCGAGTGTCTGTCGCCGCCGCATCAGCCGTCGAGGCGTTGGGACTGTTCCAGCAGGAGTTCGGCGAGCACGCCATCATTCGCTTCTGGCGTGATGGTCAATTTCCGCGATAGCAGCTCACGACCCATCGCGGACGCGGCGCGCCTTGGCTGCTGCTCTGCGCTAGCATAGCGCCCATCTACCGGCGCGAGGGGGCAATGGCGGCGCAACTGAATAGCGAAGGCCGAGAGATCTGGTTTGCTCGCGTTCTCTGGAGCTGGATGCCTTGTCACTGGAAGGGATGGGTGCTGATCTTTGGAGTTGTAAGCGCTGTAAACGCCTGCTTGTGGCTTTTGATCTGGGTGTCGAGTGTGATGGACGAGCGAGATGCGACTTGGCCGTTTCTGATTATTTTTCCATTTGCAGGCCTGAGCTGGTCGCTTGCGGAACGACACTCTCCGTCCAGGGAGCGATAACCACCAGTTGTGGACCTCCAACAAAATGGCCCGTCTTCCCGGACGCAGGGCGCGAAGCGACCGGAGATCCGGGACCCAGCGGCGCTGAGCTTACCGCTACAGGTTAGCTGCCGCTTGAGTTCGATTGCGGTGTCAAGGTCAGCGCGGCTGGGTCCCGGATCTGCGCGCTCTGCGAGCGCTCCGTCCGGGATGACGGCGTTTTGGGTCAACGCCCGTTCCCGACCCATTGCGGATTTTCGGAATGGGTGCTCCCGGGAGCCGCCTTGAGATCAGCCCAGTCGGTCGAGACGCCCACCGCGTGGACGACGCCGTAGACCAGGACGATCGCCGAACTCCAGACCATGAACGCGGCGCTGCGGCCGGGTCCCGTAGCATAGGCCAGCAGTGCGGGCAGGGCCGCGGCGCGAAGCAGGTAGACGGCGCAGATCGCGACAAGGATCGGGCGAAGGAATGGAAGGCGGGGCAGGACGCCCGACCCCGAGAATGCATAGGCGGACCAGCCGCAAAGCACGGCGGCGATGGCGAACGCATAGAGCGCGGGTGTCGGGGAGCCGCGCTCGGCAAGGCGCGCTATCGGTTCGCCCGCGCCGAAGAAACGATACTAGGCCGGTCCGCCAAGCACGCACCCGATGTGCAGCGCCGCCGCAACGGCGTTCAGGGCGCCGGCTACGAAGAGCCAGTTGTTCCTCACCATGCCGAGCGGCCTTCATCAGGGAAAGTTACTCAAGCTAAGCTATCCAGCACTGTCGGCAAACCGCCATCTCGCCTTGCAGGGCGGAGGCGCGGAGATTGTCTTTCCGGGCGCTAGATTCGCTCGGTGTTTACTGTGGAGGATTTTATTCCCTCTCCCCCTGCGGGAGAGGAAGGGGCCCGTCGCGAAGCGATGGGAAGGTGAGGGGTCGCGCTACGCTGTCAGCGATCCCCGAAATCCACCGTCGCGAGACCCCTCATCCTCCCCACTTCGTGGGTGGTGGCTCCTTCTCCCGCAAGGGAGAAGGCGTTTTACAGGTCCCAGTTGCAAGCTTGACCCGGCCCCCCACCTAAAGCCCAGCTCAGAGGTGCGCCGATGCTCGCGATCTTCCTGGCCGTTGTGGTGCTGTACGCGCGGTGGGCGCCGTCGAGCTGGGTGGGGCGGCTGGTGCGCGTTCAGGTCGAGGCGGCCTGCCGGCGCATGGCGCGGGTGAAGCCGTCGATGGTCGTCCTCTCCGTGATCCTCATCGTGGTGCTGGGCGCGCTGGCGGCCTATGCGAAGACGGAGGGCCTGATGGTCGCCGGACATGCGGCGGCGGAGATGCGTCCCTGGCTGGCGCTGATCGACGTGGGGGCCTACGCCGAGGTGCTGGCCGTGGCCTGGCTGTTGCGGCCCGGAAGCAGCGGCGTGCGGGCGGTGATCCAGGGGCTGCGGACCGTGCGCCTGGCTATCGGTCGCCAGATCGGGCGGG
>JBARAK010000056.1:0-3330 GCA_049791955.1 Caulobacteraceae bacterium | reverse complement strand
ATAGCCGTCGAAAACACCCACAGTGGAACGTCTCGGTCAGTCCATGGCCGGGCGCGCTCGGGGAGGCGGAATCCATGCTGACGACGGGGGAATTCGCGCCGGCGGTCGTCACGCCGGGCAGCGGGGTGGACCTCTCGCAACATGCGGGCCGGCCTGTGGTGCTGGTGTTCCTGGGCTCGACCGCGGCGCCGGCGTCGGCTGGCCTGCTCGCCGGCCTGGCGGAGGCCGATCTAAGCGCCGCCGCCGTCTTCGTCATATCCGTCGATAAGCGCGACGAGACCGGCGAGCATCGGTGGCTGGGCGGCCGTAACGCGATGACGCTGGTGGTCGAGGACGATCGCCGGCTGATCAGCCGCCTGCATGGCGCGCTGGTCCGCGACGCCGGGGGAGAGGCCTATCGCCAGTTCTCGGTCATCCTCGATCGCCGCCAGAGGGTGTGGGCCAGCGTCGCGGTGAAGGAGAGCGAGCCCGCCGCGCACGGCAAGGCGGTCGAGGAAGCCCTCGCCCAACTGCCCGCGGCCGAGACTTTCCACGCCCCCGTGCTGCTGGTCCCGCGGGTGTTCGAACCGGAGTTCTGCGCCGACCTGGTCCGTCGTTTCGACCAGAACGGCGGCCAGCCGGGCCTTGTCGCCGTGGAGCGCGACGGCGGCACTGTCCTGGAGCTTGTCGCCGAGAACAAGCAGCGCCTGGACTGGCTGATCGAGGACCGGGCCCTGTGGGGCGAGATCGCCATGCGGATCGGCGCGCGGCTGGTCCCCGAGCTGGAGCGTTGCTTCGGCTTTGGGGCGACCCGCATGGAGCGCTGCCAGATCGGTTGCTATGAGGCGGGACGCGGCTATTTCCGTCCTCATATCGACAACAACCAGATCGGCACCGCACACCGGCGTTTCGCCGTCAGCCTCGCCCTGAACGAGGATTACGAGGGGGGCGAACTGCGGTTCGCCCAGTTCGGCGCCCAGGGCTATCGTCCGCCGCTCGGCGGGGCGGCGGTGTTTTCCTGTTCCCTGGTCCACGAGGTGACCCCCGTGACGCGCGGCCGCCGGTACATGTTCATCCCGTTCCTGTTCGACGAGGACGCCAACCGGCGGCTGCGGGCCATCGGTACGGGAAGCGGCATTCCGCTGTACCGCTGAGGCGTGAATCCAGTCGGATCGCCCCGGCAGAACCCCAGGGCGAGCTTGACGGTTCGCCCGGCCGGACGCCGTATGTGTCCCGCCACTGAAAGGGCCAAAAAATGAAACTTCACCTCGCCGCCGCCGCGGCGATCGTGGGATTGACGGCCGTGCAGGCCATCGCCCAGACGCCCTCGCCGACCATCACCGCCGCCGTCGCCGACGCAGGACGGCCCGAGAAGGACACCAAGCTCGACGCCTCGCGCCATCCGGCCGAGATGGCCGCCTTCGCCCGGATCAAGTCCGGCCAGGTGGTGATGGATGTATGGCCGGGCGGTGGTTACTGGAGCCGCATCTTCTCCAAGGTCGTCGGTCCCAAGGGCCACGTCTACGCCTATGTCCCGGCCCAGATCGCCGAGTTCAAGTCCGATCCGGTCGCCGTGGCCAAGGCCATGGCCGCCGAGCCGGGGCGCGAAAACGTGGAGGCGATCTCCTCGCCCCTGGGCGATCAGCCTCCGGCCGATTTCCACAACAAGCTGGATGTGGTCTGGACGTTCGAGAACTACCACGACATGCACGATAGCTTCATGAAGGGCGCCGACGTGAACGCCTTCAACAAGGCGGTCTTCTTCATGCTGAAGCCCGGCGGGTCATACGTGATCGTCGACCACGCCGCGCCGGCCGGCTCGGGCCTGCAGAACACCGAAGACCTGCACCGGATCGATCCCGCCGCCGTGCGCGCCGAGGTCGAGAAGGCCGGTTTCCGCTTCGAAGGCGAAAGCAAGCTGCTGGCCAATCCCGACGACCCGAAGACCGCCAAGATCTTCGACCCGGCCATCAAGGGAAAGACCGACCGCTTCGCCTATCGGTTCGTGAAGCCGAAGGGCTGACGTTTATTATTCTAGCACCGTCATCCCGGCCGTAGCCGAAGGCGAAGAGCCGGGACCCAGCCACGCTGACCTTGACGCTGCAAGCAACCACAGACGGTGGCGCTCGCCCGTAGCGGTGAGGTCAGAGCTGCTGGGTCCCGGATCTCCGGTCGCTTCGCGCCCTGCGTCCGGGATGACGGGGTATTATTGCGGTCGCGGGCCCCCGGCGTTGAAGGCGCCGGGGAAGCTGGCGTTGAGGGCCGTCGCGGCGGCTTCGTCGGTGACGAGTTCGAGTTGCTCGAACAGGGGCAGCAGGGTGCTGGGGTCCTCGGCGATCTTGGTGACCCAGTTCGCCCAGCCGAATGGATCGGTGGGGCCGCCGCCATAGGCCAGCAGCGCGGCCTTCTGGTTCGCCTCCCATCCGAACAGCTGGAAGCTTGAGCCTGTGCGCTGCTCAATCCAGCCGTAGATGGCTTCGAGCCTCGGCTCATCAATCCTCAGCATCAGGCTGATCGTCATCGCGCGGTCCTTTCAGAAGGCCATGCCGCCGAGCTCCCGGCGGCCGGCGAGGCGCTGGTGGGGACCCCATGAACGCCTGAAAACCGCAAGGGCGCCAACGCCAATCCGTCGCAAAGCTGAAGGGCCGTTTCATCCACCGTTCAAGTCGGGGGCGCCATTGCTGGCCGGGTCGGGAGGGCGCGGCCAGGGGACCTGGCGACCTTCAGGAGCGGGTGATCGGATGAAACTCTTGGTGAAAGCGGCGGCCTTCGCGCTGGTGATCGGCGCCACGGCGTCGGCGGCCGGCTACTCGGTGGCGCAACCGCGCGATCATGGCGGCTTCAGGCTGGCGCAGTACGGACCCTACCACGGACCCGGCTGGCGCCACGGTCATGGCCGCTGGGGTTACGGCCCTTGGGGCTATGGCGGACCTGTCCCCTATGGCTATTATGGCTTTGCGCCGGGGGTCGCGGTCCCGCCGCCCTATCCCTATCCCGCCTATGAGGGGGCCCCGCCGCCGCCCCGCCGCGCGCCGGCCACGGATAGGGATTTCATCGTCTACTTCCCGTTCGACGGCGACCTGCTGACGGCGCAGGCGCGGCAGGTCGTGCAGGACGCCGTGCGCTACCAGCGGTCCAGGCCCGGGGCGCAGGTCGCCATCGTGGGCTATACCGACGCGGCGGGAACCGAAGGCTATAACCAGGGGCTCTCGCAACGGCGCTCCGAAGCGGTCCGCCAGGCCCTGGCCGCCAACGGCGTCGCTCGGGGCGAGGTCGGAATGGCCTGGCGCGGGAAGCACGACCAGGCGGTCAGGACCGCCGACGGCGTGCGCGAGCAGGCCAACCGCCGCG
>JBARAK010000055.1:0-5349 GCA_049791955.1 Caulobacteraceae bacterium | reverse complement strand
GCTCCACGCTGGCCAGCGCCGCCTGGTTCCCGCGCACCGCCACCGCCGCCAGCCGGTTGGCCCCGCGCGCGTCGAGCAGCGAATCCTCGGTCAGGGTGCCTGGCGTCACCACCCGCACCAGGTCGCGCCGCACCACCGCCTTGGAGCCGCGTTTCCTGGCCTCGGCGGGGTCTTCCATCTGCTCGCAGACGGCGACCTTGAAGCCCTGGCGGATCAGCTTGGCCAGATAGGCCTCGGCCGCGTGCACCGGCACCCCGGCCATGGGGATGTCCTGGCCCGCGTGCTTGCCGCGATAGGTCTGGGCGATGCCCAGCGCCGCCGCCGCCACCTTGGCGTCGTCGAAGAACAGTTCGTAGAAATCGCCCATGCGGAAGAACAGCAGCGCGTCGGGCTGCTTGGCCTTGGCTTCCAGGAACTGGACCATCACCGGCGTGGTGTCTGCGGCGATCGGCGGGGGCGCGGCGGGGGGGAGGGGAGCGGTCGGGTTCATCTGATTTGCAGGCTTAGCTAAACCGTTCTCATCCCGGAAGCGCGCGCGGTTGTCGCCTGCGGATTTGCAAAGTTGCGAAGGACGGTTTCCCTCGGCCGGGATCATGTCTAGGTTCGCCGCACCCTGATCGCAGCAGGGTCCGCCGCACGCCTCCGGGAGCCCGTATGTCCGACGATCGCAAGAGCTTCACTGATGAAGAGGCCCTGGCCTTCCACCAATACCCCACCCCGGGGAAGATCGCCGTGGTCGCGACCAAGCCGATGGCGACCCAGCGCGACCTGAGTCTGGCCTACTCGCCGGGCGTGGCCGTGCCGGTGCTGGCCATCGCCTCCGACCCGGACCTGGCCTACGACTACACCTCCAAGGGCAACCTGGTGGCCGTGATCTCCAACGGCACCGCCATCCTGGGCCTGGGCGACCTGGGGGCCCTGGCGTCCAAGCCGGTGATGGAAGGCAAGGCGGTGCTGTTCAAGCGCTTCGCCGACGTCGACGGCATCGACATCGAAGTCGCGTCCAAGGACCCGGACGAGATCATCACCGTGGTCAAGAACATCGGCCTGACCTTCGGGGGCATCAACCTCGAGGACATCAAGAGCCCCGAGTGCTTCCGCATCGAGACCGAGCTGCAGGAGCTGCTCGACGTCCCGGTGTTCCACGACGACCAGCACGGCACCGCCATCATCAGCGCCGCCGGCCTGATCAACGCCTGCAAGATCACCGGCCGCCGGATGGAGGACGTGAAGGTGGTGCTGAACGGCCCGGGCGCGGCCGGCATCGCCACGCTGGAGCTGATCAAGGCCATGGGCGTGCGGCCGGAGAACTGCATCGCGGTCGACCGCAAGGGCGTGCTCTACCAGGGCCGCACCGAGGACATGAACCAGTGGAAGTCCGCCCACGCGGTGGATACGCCCCACCGCACCCTGGCTGATGCGCTCAAGGGCGCGGACGTGTTCATCGGGCTGTCGGCCAAGGGCGCCCTGACCGCCGACCTGGTGAAGACCATGGCCGACCAGCCGATCATCTTCGCCATGGCCAACCCCGATCCGGAGATCACCCCGGAAGAGGTCTATGCGGTGCGCAAGGACGCCATCGTCGCCACCGGCCGTTCGGACTATCCGAACCAGGTCAACAACGTGCTGGGCTTCCCCTACATCTTCCGCGGCGCGCTGGACGTGCGGGCGCGGCGGGTGAACCACGAGATGAAGATCGCCTGCGCCAACGCCCTGGCGCAGCTTGCCCGCGAGGACGTCCCCGACGAGGTGGCCGCCGCCTACGGCCGCCACCTGACCTTCGGGCGCGACTACATCATCCCCGCGCCGTTCGATCCCCGGCTGATCTCCTACGTGCCGCCCTTCATCGCCCAGGCGGCGATGGACACCGGCGTGGCCCGCAAGCCGATCGAGGACATGGACGCCTACCGCGCCCAGCTGGCCCAGCGGCTCGACCCCAGCGCCGGCTTCCTGCAGGCCATCACCTCCAAGGTGCTGTCCTCGCCCAAGAAGCGGATCGTGTTCGCCGAGGGCGAGGAGACCGCGGTCATCCGCGCCGCCTACGCCTTCCAGATCCAGGGCCTGGGCCACGCCATCCTGGTCGGCCGCGAGGAGACGGTGCACGAGAACGCCAGGTCGGTCGGCATCGACATCCAGGCCGCCGGCCTGGAGATCGTCAACGCCCGCCTGTCGCACCGCAACGCCGAGTACGTCGACTTCCTGTATGCGCGGCTGCAGCGCGAGGGCTACCTCAAGCGCGACGTGCAGCGCCTGATCAACCAGGACCGCAATTCGTTCGCCGCCTCCATGGTGGCGCTTGGCCACGCCGACGGCATGGTGACCGGGGTGACGCGCACCTACAACGTGTCGCTGCGCCAGGTCATGCGGGTGATCGACCCGATGCCGGGCGGCCGGGTGGTCGGGCTGTCGGTGCTGCTGGCCAAGGGCCGCACCCTGTTCGTCGCCGACACCAGCGTCACCGAGATGCCGAACAGCGAGGAGCTGGTCGAGATCGCGGTCGAGGCGGCCCAGGCGGTGAAGCGGCTGGGCCACACGCCGCGGGTCGCCTTCGTGTCCTACTCCACCTTCGGCAACCCGCAGGGCGAGCGCGGCCAGAAGGTGCGTGAGGCGGTGGCGATGATGGACGCCCGCGCCACCGAAAAGGGCGGCGACATCGACTTCGAATACGAGGGCGAGATGCCGCCGGAAGTGGCGCTCGACCGGGAGAAGCGGGCGAACTATCCGTTCGTGCGCCTGACCGACGACGCCAACATCCTGGTGATGCCGGCGATCCACTCGGCCTCGATCTCGACCAAGCTGGCGCACCTGCTGGGCGGGGTCACCGCGCTCGGCCCGATGCTGCTGGGCCTGGGCAAGCCGGTGCAGATCTGCTCGCTGTCGGCCTCGGTCTCCCAGATCCTGAACATGGCCACCTTCGCCGCCTACGACGTGCGCGACCTCACGCCGAGGGAATAGGCCCTTTTTCTCCTCCCCTGCGAAAGCGGGGGAGGAGAAATACGCCCTACAGCCGGGCCTTCACCTGGGCGACGACGCCATCGGCGGTGATGCCGAATTCCTCGTAAAGCCGCTCGGCCGGGGCGCTGGCGCCGAAGCCGGCCATGCCGACGAAGCCGCCGTCGGGGCCTACGAAGCGGTCCCAGCCGAACCGTACGCCGGCCTCAACCGCTACCCGCGCGGCGGCCTTGCCGATCACCGCGTCGCGATAGGCCTGGTCCTGGACCTCGAACAGCCGCCAGCAGGGGACCGAGACCACCCGGGTGGGCACGCCCTCGGCCTGCAGCTTGTCGCGGGCGGCCAGCGCAAGGGCGACTTCGGTGCCGGTGGCGAACAGGGTGGCCCTGGCCTCGCCGTCGGCGGCGCGCAGCTCATAGGCGCCGCGCGCGCTCAGGTTTTCAGATGAGGCGGCCGTGCGCGACGGAGCGGTCTTCTGGCGCGACAGCACCATGACCGTGGGGGTCCTGCGGCTTTCCAGCGCGACGCGCCAGCACTCCGCGGCCTCCACCGCGTCGGCGGGGCGGAACACGTTCAGGTTCGGGATCGCCCGCAGCGCCGCCAGGTGCTCGACCGGCTGGTGGGTGGGCCCGTCCTCGCCGACCCCGATGGAGTCGTGGGTGGCCACATGCACCACCCGTACGCCCATCAGCGCCGCCAGTCGGATCGCCGGGCGGCTGTAGTCGGTGAACACCAGGAAGGTGCCGCCATAGGGGATCACCCCGCCGTGCAGGGCCATGCCGTTCATGGCCGCGCCCATGGCGTGCTCGCGGATGCCGTAGTTGACGTAGGTCCCGCCGTAGTCGGGGGCGTCGAGCACCGACATGCCCTTGATGAAGGTGTTGTTGGAGCCGGTCAGGTCGGCCGAGCCGCCCACCAGGTCCGGGTTGGCCGGGACGATGGCTTCGAGCGCCGCGCCGGACGCCGCGCGGGTGGCCAGCGCCGGGGGGGCCTCCAGCACCTTGGCGATATGGGCGTCCAGCTTGGCGAAGGCGTCGGTCGGCAGGTCGCCGGCCATGGCGCGCTCGAATTCCGCCTTCAGCGGCGAGTTGAACAGCCGCGCGCCCCAGCGCTTGCGCACGGTGGCGCCGCGCTTGCCGACCTTGGCCCAGGCGTCGGCGATCGGCTGGGGCATGACGAAGGGATCGTGCGGCCAGCCGAGCTTCTCGCGGGTGGCGGCGATCTCGGTCTTGCCCAGCGCCTTGCCGTGGGTGTCGTGGTGGCCCTCCAGCGTGGCCGCGCCCTTGCCGATCTTGGTCTTGCAGGCGATCAGCACCGGCTTGGACTGGCGCTGGGCCCAGCGCAGGGTGCGGTCGATCTGGGCCGGGTTATGGCCGTCGATGCGGCGGGTCATCCAGCCGGCGGCGCGGAAGCGGGCCAGCTGGTCGCCGGTCTCCGACAGGCTGAGCGCCCCGTCGATGGTGATGTCGTTGTCGTCCCACAGCACCGCCAGCCGGTTCAGCTTCAGCCGGCCGGCCAGCGAGATCGCCTCCTGGCTGATCCCCTCCATCAGGTCGCCGTCGCCGCAGACCACCCAGGTGCGGTGGTCGACCAGGGCGTCGCCGAAGCGGGCGTTCAGGTGGCGCTCGGCCATGGCCATGCCTACCGCGGTGGCGATCCCCTGGCCGAGCGGGCCGGTGGTGGTCTCCACGCCCGGGGTGTGGCCGTATTCCGGGTGGCCCGGGGTCAGCGACCCCCATTGCCGGAAGCGCTTCAGCTCCTCCATCGTCATGCCGGGATAGCCGGTGAGATGCAGCAGGGCGTAGATCAGCATCGAGCCGTGGCCGTTGGACAGCACGAAGCGGTCGCGGTCGGGCCAGGCCGGGTCCTTGGGGTCGAACTTCAGGTGCCTGCCGAACAGGGCCGTGGCCACGTCGGCCATGCCCATCGGCATTCCGGGGTGACCGGAATTGGCGGCCTCGACCGCGTCCATCGCCAGCACGCGGATGGCGTTGGCCATGTCGGATTGCGTCACCGGGGATTGGGTGACGGGAAGGGTCTCGGCCTCGGACATAGGGCCTCCTGATCGCAAGCGGCCTCGCTTTGCGGCAGGCGGGACCGCCGCGCAAGCCGCTGTGGCGTTATAGAGACGCCAGGTCGCGTCCGTGATGCGCGCAAGCCGCGCTTTGGTCGGGGCGCGACGCGGCCTATAGGTGAGTCGGGACAGAGGTGAGGACGCCCATGCGGGAGCCCGTCGCCCGAGAGGCGAACGGACCAGATGCGATCGGCGACGCGGCGCGCCGGCTGGATCGCGCGCTGACGCGCCTGGAGAAGCTGGTCGGGGCCCGCGGCTCCGGCGGCGGCTCGGACCTGTTCGACCATGACCGATCGGCCCTGGCCGCCGAACTCGACGCCGCC
>JBARAK010000054.1:0-7255 GCA_049791955.1 Caulobacteraceae bacterium | reverse complement strand
TCCCAGCGGCGGCCAGGCGGGCGACCAGCACCTCCGGCGGGCAGGGCAGGCCGGAGCGGGGGTCGAGATAGTGAGGATAGAGGATCAGCGCGCCGGCCACGAGCTCGGCCAGGCTGAGCCGGCGGGTGCGGCGGGCCAGGGGGGCGAGATCGCGGGTCAGGCCCCACCCGGCATAGAAGGGCTGGCCATGGACGATGACCTCGCGTCCCCGCAGCAGGGCCTCGAAGCCGGTCAGGGAGGTCAGGGTATGTACGGCGTCCACCGTGCCGAGCAGGTGCGCCATGCTGTATCCGCGCACGATCCGGTCGGCGTAGCGCAGCGCCTGGGCGTCGGGGATCGCGCCGGGCCGATGCCCGGCTTCGACGTCGGGGTGGGGCTTGAACAGGATGACCGCGTCCGGCTCGGCCGCCCGGGTCCGCGCGAGCAGTTCCAGGTTGTCGTACAGGCCGGCTCCGCTCAGGCGCACGGAGAGGTCGTCGCCGACCTGACCGGGGGTCAGCACCAGGCGCCGGTCGCGCGGAAGGTCGAGGGGGAGGCCGCCGGTATTGTACTTGGTCAGGCCGGCCTCGACGATGGAGGCGATCAGCCGTTCCGCGCGGGCGAGCAGGGCGGCGTCGAATTCGCCCTCCGCCAGCAGGACCTCAAGGTCGCTGACCTGGCCGGAGGCATAGTGGGGCGCCCGCGCGTCCACCACGATGGAGCAGGGCGGCGTCAGGTTGCTGCCTAGGCCGACCGAGCGCAGGAAGCCGTCCTCGACCTGGAAGAGGGGGACGTCGCGCCATGCGGACGCCGCCGCCAGACCGTTCGGCGCACGGGAGGTCCAGACCGCCACGCCGCCGGTCCGCCTTGCCGCGGTTTCGACGGCGGCGCGCGCGCGCCTGTGGAAGGGCGGTGCGTGTTCGCCCGTGTGCAACATGGCCGCGACGGCCCCCCGCTTCCACATGGACATGCCCGCGCAGCAGGCGATGCGCCGGTTGCGGTCGAGCGTGCGGCGCCAGTCGGCCAGGGTCTCGACGATCTCCTCGCAACTGGCGGCCCGGCCGGTGAAGGGATTGCGATAGACCACACCGGAGATGAGGACGGCGTGGGCCGCCTGCAGGAAGCTGCGCTGGCCGTGCTGGGAAAGCGATGGAGCGTCTTGTGTGAGGCCCCAGCCGGAGAGATCGCACGCCGTGATGCAATCCACGGGTTTTCCGAGCGCAAGGGCCAGGAAAGCCATGGCGTCGTCGCCCTCCACCGCCACGCGCCTGGCGCGTTCGAGCAGGCCCCACGGCTCGATGAGGCCAAGGCTGACCCGCATGCCCTTGCGTTCGAGCACGGCGCCGAACCGGCGCGACCATGGCCGATCCGGCATGGACGCGATCACGGTGGCGGCCTCGCCTGCGGCGAGGGCGGTTCGGATCATGCTGCTGGCGCCGGCAAAGGTCTTCGGACGCAGGACCATGGTTTCGCCGGGCGTGCGGCCGCAAGGGCGTCGACCCCAGAAATCCCCGCCGATGCGGGCGTGGACGATCGCATCCATGACGGAGCGGACGCGTCGCTCCTCGTCTCCGGAGAGGAAAGGCGTGTCGAGGAGCGCCTGACCGATCCAACCGTGCGGCTTGCCTGCGAAGGTCTCGCTCACCGACGGGCGCAGCCGGCCGAACGGAGGCGCCCGCAAGACTCCGGGAACGCCTCCCCGCCACGTCGCCGCCTTGTCCCGGCTGGTCCCCGCCCCGGTCATCGCCGCCGTCCGGGCGGTTCGCCAGGCGTGAAGCTGCGTGTCTCGATCAGCGTTGATGAGCGATTGTCCCTCGGCTCACGCCCGAACTTGCGTCTGTAGTTGCGATGGAACACGCCATAGTGCCCGAAGCCGCACTGCAGGGCGACCGCCTCGGACGACATGGAAGGGTTCTCCCTCAGAAGGCGATCCGCCATATCGAGCCTGAGCGCGTGAAGCGACGTATAGGTCGGGACGCCCCTGACAGTCATGAAGGCGCGATGCAGCTCGGATGTTTTTATTCCCGCCGCCGCAGCCATGGATTTTTCGGACATCCTTTTGGGGAGCGTGGCGATGACGATATGCTCGATCATTTCCACGATGTCGGCATAGCTAACCGCTTCGTTCTCCAGATTTGGAGGGCCGAAGACGGGACTTTCGACATCATGAACGGCGAAGTCTTCGCTTGTGGGAGGCTCCGGTTCAGCAAAGGTCTTGTCCGCTGAAGAATTGCGTGAAGCAGGCGCGGGCGCAGCGGCCTGGGGAGGACGATCGACCATGGCCAATCACGAGATCGACCGAGGGACGCAATCATTATTCAGAGATCGGTCGTATTGACTCATATCCCCAACAAGGATCTTGTCGCCAACGGGAAGTTGGTGTGTGTTTTCTGGATTGGGGATTTATATATTTGAAATACTGAGAGGGGAAATATAATTCTAAAATCGCAATTGCCGCGCCATTTGGCCGAATTTGTGAAAACTGACACTTTGAAAATAAGATTTAATTTAATTTGATATTGTTTCGGTAATTTATATTTGCCCGTACTGCGCGGTGATCGTGTGCGGGGTGCTTTGATTTGGTTTTTTTGCATCTCGCCCCTCCTCCCAAGAAATGGACAAGTGGAAGGGCTGATCTGCGACATCGGGAAACGTGAAGTTTTTGCGTCGCTCAATACGCCGCTCGTTGGTCAGCCTGGGCGCGGGGCGAGGGGTGTTTGAAGCAGGTCGGCGTAGGTCCGCGCCAGGCGGCCGGCGTAGGCTTCCCGAGAGAATGTGGCCGCGCGGGTGAAGCCGGCCTGGCGCAGGCGCGCCAGCAGTTGCTCGTCCCGCGAAAGGGCCACGATAGCGCCGGCCATGGCCTCGACGTCTTCAGGATCGACCGTCAGGGCCCCATCGCCGGCGATTTCCACCAGGGCGCCGGTGTTGGCCGTCATGGCCGGGGCGCCGAGCGCCATGGCTTCGAGAACGGGCAGGCCAAAGCCCTCCGCCAGGGAGGGGAACAGCACCGCGCGGGCGTTCGCGACGAGCGCGGTCAGCATCGGCCGCTCGAGCCAGGGCAGGCGGATCAGGTTTCCGCCGGCGAGAGCTTCCTCGGAGACGGCGCGTTTCGCCATCCAGCCGTCCGGTCCGGCGATCACCAGTGGCAGGTCAACGCCGCTCGTCCGGTGGGCCGCGACCAGCCGAGCGAGGTTTTTCCTGGGTTCGACCGAGCCATGGAAAAGGAAATAGCGCCCACAGCTCAGTCCGGCCGGCAGCGTCGCCTCCAGGGCCGCAGGCGTCTGAGCGTGGACGGCCTGATAGGTGTTGACGATCAGTCCGGGCGGACAGCCGAGCAGCCGCAGGAGGACCTCGCGGCTGTGATCGGAAACGGTGACGATGAGATCCGCGGCCTGGCGCACCTGCTCCAGCAGGCGAAGATGGCGCGACCGCGAGATGCCGGTGAGATCGGGCCTTTCCCAGGGGATCGCATCATGGACGGTGTAGATGTTGCGGGTCCCCGCCATCGTCATGGGCAGGGGATAGGTCCAGTGCATCACCGCCGGGGGATCGGGGTGACGTACCGGAAGCAGACGTCCATGCAGGTTGAAGTACACCTGGGCTTCGCGGAACAGGTCCAGGGCCGACCATGCGGCGGCCTGGCCCCGGCCGTCCGGGGATAGCTGACGCTCGCCCGGTCTCGCCGCCGCGATCCACCTGCGGATGCGCTTCGCGCCAGCGGGGGAGGGCGGCGTTACGTCGGTCAGGTATTCGACCTGTGCTCCCAGTCCTCCAAGCGTTTCGGCCAGGAGCTCGGAATAGGTCGCAACCCCCGTCCTGCCCGCGACCGGCCGTTGGCGGGCGTCGATGCAGACACGCAGTCCCGCTAAGGCCGAGGTAGTCATGAAGGTGCAACGCAGACGATTCTATCCCTGATCGCACCATGGTCGCGAAATACCGGCGGGTCCATTCTTCGTCGTGAGCTGATCGAACGACATGAAAGGTTCACGATCTTCTTTGTCGCGATCCCGCGCGTCCTCCTGTCAATCCAATGACGACGAGGGAGCGGTTGGCGGCGTGGACGGATTGGCGGAAGGTTGGAGCGCGTTTCCACGCCGCATCGAGGCGCTGCGTTCCCGCGTTTCCGACGCCCGATGACCGCGGTCTCCACCCTGCTCCAGGCGCCCCAAGGCGTCTCCGGCGATGCTGCGCAGGTGTCCGGGACGAACGCGTTGCGGGACATCCTGGCGGGGGCGGCCAGGGCCGGAGGCTTCGCCGGAGCGGTCTACATGCACTTCGGCCATGGACTCCGGGGCGCTCTGGACCCCACGACCCGGATGGCCCCGCGCTGCGTGGTGGGGACCTCCGGCTTCGATGAAGACCAATATCTGCGGCGGAACTATATCGAGCACGATCCGCTGGCCGCCCGCGCCACCGAAGATCTGACGCCGTTCGCCTGGAGCCTGGCCGAGCTGGAAGGCGCTTGGCCGGAACGCCGGCGGTTCCTGGGCGTCATGGCTTCGTGGGGAATGCATTGGGGGGTGATCGCTCCCGTCCATGACTACGCGCTCGGACCGGCTTTCCTGAACCTGTACGCGAGCGGCCAGCTTCCCGAGCGCCAGGACGCCGACTTCGGGTTCGCGATGGTTGCCGCATTGCACGCCCACAAGTCCGCCACGAAGACGATGGCCGCCTCGAACGAGGCGGCGCACGAGGCGCGTCTCAGTCCGCGTGAGATGGAGGTGCTGCGCCGCGCGGCCATGGGGTGCACGGAACAGGAGACCGCTATCGAACTGGCGCTTAGCCGACGCGGCGTACAGTTCCATCTTGCGCGCGCCGTGGCGAAGCTCGGCGCGGCCAACAAGACCGCCGCCGTCGCGCGCGCCGTGAGCGTGGGATTGATCCGGATCTGACGCATGAAGGTCCAGTGGGCGACGCTGCTTCTTGGCGCAGGCGCGGGAGTGGCGGCCGGGGTCGTCGTGGCTGGCCTCGCCAGGCGGCTGGCGGGAGGCAGGCCGGTCGCCCCGATCTGGCTGGTGATGGGCCTGCAGGCGGCGCTGGCCATCTGGGGGACATGGTCGTCGGATGGAGGGGGGATGGCGGTGGTTTCGCTTCCGCTGTCCGCGGCCCTGTTGACCCTGGCGCTGGTCGACGTGCGGACGCTGCGCCTGCCGGACGTGATCACCTTGCCGCTGATCGGGGCGGGCATCCTGGCGGCGGCGATCGGCGGCGTGGATGCGGCGGCGCGCTGCATTGGCGCGGCGGCCGGATTTCTCGCCCTGTCGGGCCTGGCGTTCGGGTTCAGGCGGTTGCGGGGCCGTGACGGGATCGGCATGGGCGACGCCAAGCTGCTGGCGGCGGCCGGGGCGTGGCTGGGCTGGCGGGCGCTCCCATGGATGGTGCTGACGGCTTGTGGCGCAGCGTTCGTCTGGGTGGCGGTCCGGCGGCTGCTGAGGGGACGCGAAACCCTGACCCAGCCCCTGCCGTTTGGAGCGCCGCTGGCCTTGGCGTTCTGGATCGTCTGGCTGTACGGGGCGCCGGAATCCTGAGGCGTCCGCTCAATCCAGGCCGCGAATCCAGACCGGCTGGTTCGGCTGGCCTGTCATCTCGACCACGGCGGAGCGGTGCAGGGTTCCACCGTCCGGCGCATGCACCACGATCCGGATCGTGAGCGTGCGTCCGGCGTAGGAGGCCTCGGGGTCGATTTCCAACTTGGGCCGTTCTCCCGCTTGCTCGCGGCTCTGGATGATGCTGTCGGGGGTGTTCCCGCTCATCGCCACGATGGTTAAGTGAGACGCCGTCTGGGGTTCGAAAGCGCCGCTGCCGTCGGGGAAAACCGTCAGGGAAAGGGCGATACGGTCGAGCAGGTCAGGGTCCATGCCCGCTATGGCCGCCAGTTCACCCACGGTATGGGCGGGCGCGGCCCTGGGGCGGACGCCGTCGGCGGCGTACTGCAGCATGGTGGCGCCGTTCGGCCGGACGCCGCCATCGTTCCAGTTCAGCAGGCCATCGGTCAGGTGGTCCAGCTGCGCCCCGGAGGCGCCGGCCGCCTGCAGCAGCCGCCGCACCTGGTCCTGCCTAAGGCGATTGAGCGGCATCTTTCCGCGCTCGTCCTCCACCGCGGCGGCGACGTTCATGTCGTCGATGGCCAGGGACTGGGAGCGCCCGTCGATGGGCCAACGCGTGGAGCCCGGCTGTCCGAGCCCCGCCATCACCGTCGCCAGGCCCGCGTCCGCTGCGGCCTCCATCCGGGCGCGTTGGAGCTGCGCCCCGACGCCGGCCACCGCCCCCCGATCGGCGGCCAGCACGGTGTAGGCGAAGAAGGCGAACAGGACGGCGGCGACCAGGGCCGCGATCAGGGCGAAGCCGGCTTCGCCGGTCTTTCCCCGCCTTCCCTTGTATTCAGCTCTGGCCGGGGCGGGCGTCATGGCTCGAACTTCGGACGAAGCGGCTCCACCCATTTGATCTTCTGCTTCAGTTCCTCGGTGATGACCTGCGCCTCGTCGGGGCCGCGGATCACCCGGGGGGTGAGCAGGACCAGCAACTCGGTCCGTGCGCGGGTGTTGTCGCGCGAGCCGACCAGCGCCCCCAGGATGGGGATGGCGCTTAGGATCGGCACCCCTGTGCGGGTCGTGGTGATCTGGTCCTGGATCATGCCGCCCAGCGCAATGGTCTGTCCGTCCTGGACGGCGATCGAGGTGGCGATCTTGCGTTCGGAGATGACCGGGGAGTCGATGGGGTTGTCGGCGATGGTGCTGGCCGTGTTGTCGACCTCGCTGACCTCCTGGGAGATGTCGAGCAGCACCAGGCCGCTGCTGTTCACCCGTGGCGTGACCCTCAGGATCACCCCGGTGTCGCGGTAGTCGACCGAGTTCACCACCGGGGCATTGGCCGTGACGGTGCCGACCGCCGAGCCGGTGGAGATCGGCACTTCGTCGCCCACCTGCAGCGAGGCGGTCTGGTTGTTGAGCACCAGCAGGTTCGGCGCCGACAGCGTGTTCACGTGGGTGACGGTGGACAGGGCGTTCAGGGTGGCGGCGATGTTCCCGTTGGTGGAGATGGTGCTGTAGACGAAGCCGGGCAAATTCGCCGCCGCGGCGGTCGAGGTCGAGCTCTGGGTCAGGCCGTACTGGTTGCCGTGGGCCTGGAAGAACCATTGGACGCCATATTTGAGCTCGTCGTTGAGGGTGACCTCGCTGATCGCGGCTTCGATGACGACCTGGAGTGGGGGGATATCGAGCTTGCGCAGGGCGTCTTCGATCAGGGCGTATTCGCGCGGCGTGGCGTAGGCCACCAC
>JBARAK010000053.1:0-2864 GCA_049791955.1 Caulobacteraceae bacterium | reverse complement strand
GCCTTATGCGGCGCCGGGCGCGAGCAGGCCGATACCGCGGTCAGCAGCGCGATCAGGATCAGGATGCGGTGGAACAGCGAGGGCATGCAGTCCTTTCATAACGGGGCGAGGCTGTTCGCCACGACTTGGACCGAACCAAGGCGTGCCTCTAGCCCGCCCGCACCGTCGAAGGGTCTGCGACATCTGCGCGCCCCGGCCAAAGGTCAGGTGGGCGGATGCGGCGCAGGTGTTTCGGCTGTCGCGATTCGGGTCGCTGACACCGGGCGCGTCCAAGCCTATCCTGGCCCCTCAGACTTGAGAGAACCGGAATGGACGCCATCCCAGGAGTCGACTACGACGCCGCCCGCTTCACGCGGGCCGGCCGTGGCCGCATCTACGACAGCATCATCGACACCATCGGCGACACGCCGCTGATCCGCCTGCCGCGCCTCGCCGCGGAGTTCAAGCCCAAGGGCGAGGTGTTGGCCAAGCTGGAGTTCTTCAATCCGCTCAGCAGCGTGAAGGACCGCATCGGCGCCTCCATGATCGAGGAGATGGAAGCCCGCGGCCTGCTCAACAGCGGCTCCACCATCATCGAGCCCACCTCCGGCAACACCGGCATCGCCCTGGCCTTCGTGGCGGCGGCCAAGGGCTACCACCTGATCCTGGTCATGCCGGAAAGCATGTCGGTCGAGCGGCGGCGGATGCTGGCGCTGCTGGGCGCGCGGCTGGAGCTGACCCCGGCGGAGAAGGGCATGCGCGGCGCGGTCGCCCGCGCCCAGGAGCTGCTGGCCGAGATCCCGGGTTCGGTGATGCCGCAACAGTTCGAGAACCGCGCCAACCCGCTGGTGCACCGGGTCTCCACTGCCGAGGAGATCTGGAACGACACCCAGGGTCTGGTGGACGCGGTGGTCTCCGGTGTCGGTACCGGCGGCACCATCACCGGGGTCGGCCAGGTGCTGAAGGCCCGCAAGCCCTCGCTGAAGATGATCGCGGTGGAGCCCGAGAATTCCGCGGTGCTGTCCGGCGGCCAGCCGGGGCCCCACAAGATCCAGGGTCTTGGCGCGGGCTTCGTGCCGGCCATCCTCGACCGCGACGTGATCGACGAGGTGATCACCGTCTCCAACGGCGACGCCTTCGACTGGGCCCGCAAGGCGGCGCGCATCGAGGGCGTGCCGGTTGGCATCTCGTCGGGAGCCGCGCTGCTGGCGGCGTTCGAGCTGGCGTCGCGTGACGAATATGAAGGCAAGCAGGTGGTGGCGATCATCCCCAGCTTCGCCGAGCGCTACCTCTCCACCGCCCTGTTCGAAGGGCTGTGAGCGGAGCGCCGACCGACGTCTTCACGCCCGAGCAGCGCTCCGCGGTCATGCGGGCGGTGCCGGGCAAGGACAGCTCGGCCGAGCTGAAGGTCCGCCGCCTGCTGACCCGGATGGGACTGCGCTACCGGCTGCACCGGCGCGACCTGCCCGGTTCGCCGGACGTGGCCTTCTCGGGGCGGCGGACGGCGCTGTTCGTCCATGGCTGCTTCTGGCACGGCCACGACTGCAGGCGGGGCGCGCGCGTGCCCAAGAGCAACGCCGACTACTGGATCGCCAAGGTCGGCCGCAACAAGGCCCGGGACACCGCCGTGCAGATCAGGCTGGCTGAAATGGGCTGGCGGGCGGAGGTGGTCTGGGAGTGCGAACTGAAGGACGAGGCGGGGCTGGAGGCGCGTCTGCGCGCTGTCCTGAGCGTCCCGGAACCGCCCGATTCCCCCTTATAGGGCTGGTGGGCGCGGGTGATAACGCCAAAACCGCGGCGGAGCGGAGGCGTAGCCGCCCGAAACGCCCCGCGGGACCGGCCTGTGGATTCCGCAATGGCCACGCTGGCCGGATTCAGCCCCGCGCGTCCCTTGGCAACCCAGAGCGGAGGGGCTATGGGCTGCACTCGGACAACCGGCGCCAAGCCCCTTTTCCGCGTCCAGCATGGGGCTGCGTCGGGCGCATCAGCGGAGCATGTGGGCTGTGATAGATAAGTCAGCGGCGGGACGGACGAGCGCGGGAAAACGCGCGCTGGGCGCCGTGTCGCGCGCCGTAATGTTCGGGGCCCTGGCCCTGTCGTCCACCGCGGCCCGCGCCGAGGCCCTGATGGGTCAGCCGACCCCGGGCGGCATCGGCTTCCAGCCGGCCGGCGACGAGATCAAGCGCAGCGTCATCTTCTTCCACAACGACATCCTGATGCCGATCATCACCGTGATCTGCCTCCTGGTGGCGGGGCTGCTGATCTACATCTCCGTGCGCTTCAACAAGCGCGCCAACCCGACCCCGGCCCGCTTCACCCACAACACCCAGGTCGAGGTGATCTGGACCGTGGCCCCGGTCCTGATCCTGATGTTCATCGCCATCTTCTCGTTCCGGCTGCTGTACGCCTACCACGACATGCCCAAGCCCGACCTGACGGTGAAGGCGACCGGCAACCAGTGGTACTGGAACTACACCTACCCGGATCACGGCGGCTTCAACTTCGACTCGCTGATCCTGGCCGAGGCCAAGGCCAAGGCGGCCGGCAAGCCTTACCGCCTGGGCGTGGACAATCCCCTGGTGGTTCCGGTGGGCAAGACCGTGCGGGTGCTGGTCACCGGCGCCGACGTGATCCACGACTTCGCCCTCCCGGCCTTCGGCCTGAAGACCGACGCCGTGCCCGGCAAGGTCAACGAGACCTGGTTTAAGGCCGAGAAGACCGGCATCTACTACGGCCAGTGCTCGGAGCTGTGCGGCGTCGACCACGCCTTCATGCCGATCGAGATCGACGTGGTGAGCCCCGACCAGTTCAACGCCTGGGTCGTCGGCCGCGGCGGCAAGCTGCCCGGCGCGCCGGCGGTGGTTCCGGTCGCGGCTCCCGCCACC
>JBARAK010000052.1:0-2676 GCA_049791955.1 Caulobacteraceae bacterium | reverse complement strand
GTACAGGCCACGGTGGCCAGGATGGTCGAGCTGGGCGCGGAGCCGTCCCGCATCGTCGCGGCGGTCGGTCCCTGCATCGGCCCCGACAGCTACGAGGTCGGGCTGGATTTCCTCGACGCCTTCATGGCCAAGGCGCCGGAGGCCGCAGGGTTCTTCCGCCCGGGCGTTTCCGCCGACAAGCGCATGTTCGACCTGCCGGCCTTCGTGCTCGACCGGCTGGCGCGCGCCGGAGTGGAAGCGGCGAGCTGGATCGGCCACGACACCTGCGCGGAGGAGGCGTTGTTCTTCTCCAACCGCCGCGCGGTGCGCCGGGGCGAGGGCGACTACGGCCGGCTGCTGTCGGCGATCAGCCTGACCTGAGCCGGTCGCGACCCGCTATTCGGCCAGACTGGCCCTTCTCTCTTCCAGTGCGAACCATTCCGCCTCTGCCGAGCTCAGTTCGGCGCGCGCCCTGTCGAGCTGGGCCATCAGGCGGTCGAAGGCCTTCGGGTCGCGGGCGTAGAGCTCCGGATCGCCAAGCTCGGCTTCCTGCCTGGCGATCTGGGCCGGCAGCCGCTCGATCAGGCCTTCCAGTTCCTTCAGCCGGTGCTGGTCCTTGAAGGTCAGCTTGGCTGAGCGCTTGGCGGGCTCCACGGTCTTCGCCGGCGGGGGCGAAGACCGGACGGGGGCGTCCTCCCGTGAGGTGGCGCCTTTGAAGAAATCCGGGTTCTGCCGCAGCAGGTCCTGCCATCCGCCCGGGGTCTCGACCGCATTGCCCCGGCCGTCGAGGGCGATGGTGGAGGTGGCCAGGCGGTCGATGAAGTCCCGGTCGTGGCTGACCAGGATCAGGGTGCCGTCGTAGTCGGCCAGCACCTCTTCCAGCAGGTCCAGCGTATCCATGTCCAGGTCGTTGGTCGGCTCGTCGAGCACCATCAGGTTGGCCGGCGTGGCCAGGGCCCGGGCGAGCAGCAGGCGGTTGCGCTCCCCACCGGACAGGGTGCGGACCGGCTGGCGGAGCTGACTATCCTTGAACAGGAATTCCTTGGCGTAGGCGGCGACGTGCTTGCTCTGGCCGCGCACCAGCAGGGAATCGCCGCCACCGGGGGCCAGCACCTCCCACAGGGTGGTGCTCTCGTTCAGGTCGGCGCGGGTCTGGTCGAGGTAGGCGACCTGCAGGCCCGAGCCCAGGCGCACATCGCCGGAGTCCGGGGCGATCTCGCCCAGCAGCACGCGCACCAGGGTGGTCTTGCCCGCGCCGTTGGGGCCGACCAGGGCCAGGCGGTCGCCACGCATGATGCGGGTGGAGAAACCCTTGGCCACCACCTTGTCGCCCCAGGCCTTGGCGACGTTCTTGGCTTCGGCCACCAGCCGGCCCGAGCTTTCCCCCGACTCCAGCGTCATCTGCAGGTCGCGGGTCTGGTCGCGCATGGCCATGGCGTGGGTGGCCCGCAGCGCCTCCAGGCTCCGCGCGCGGCCCTCGTTGCGGCTGCGGCGGGCGGTGATGGAGCGATAGAAGGTGTAGGTTTCCCGCTCGATCGTCTTGGTCAGCCGGCGAAGCTGTTCGGCCTCTTCCGCCTCGACCTTCTCGGCCCAGGCGTCGAAGGCGCCGAAGCCCTCGTCCAGGGTGCGGACCTTGCGATGGGCCAGCCAGAAGCAGCGCTGGGTCACCCGTTCCAGGAAGGCGCGGTCGTGGCTGACGATCAGGGCGGCGGCCCGCGACGAGATGAGTTCCGCCTCAAGCGTCTGGATCGCGAAGATGTCCAGGTGGTTGGTGGGCTCGTCGAGCAGGATCAGGTCCGGCTCCTCGGCGAAGGCGCGGGCGAGCGCGGCGCGGCGGGTCTCCCCGCCGGACAGGCCCTGGGTCGGCTTGGCGGGGTCGAGGCCGAAGGTGTCCAGTTCGGCTTCGGCCCGGTAGTCGAGCGCGCCGCCGGCCGTGGCGTAGTCGAGCAGCGTCGCCCCGGTGATATCCGGCTCCTGCAGCACCATGGCGATCCGGGAGCCGGGCTGGAGGAAGCGGTCGCCGTCGTCCGGCTGCACCAGCCCGGACAGGATGCGCATCAGGGTCGACTTGCCGGCGCCGTTGCGCCCGACCAGGCAGGCGCGCACCCGCGGCTCCAGCGCCAGGTCCACGCCCTCGAACAGCTGCACGGGCCCATCGGCTAGGCGGACGTCCTTCAGCGCGGCGATCGGAGGACGGGCGAGGGTCTTGGGTCTGGAAGCCACGGGGGAACCGGATAAGCGCGCGCCGGAACACGGGCGGTAGCCCGCGTCTCTGCGCGACAAGGGGAGGATGGCTCTTATCTAAGCTATCGCGAGGACTCCCGAAAGTGGGCCTCCGGAAGCACCGATCAGCGACCCGTGGAGCCGAAGCCGCCGGCGCCGCGCGCGGTCTCGTCGTGGATGGCCACTTCGCGCCAGCTCACGCGGGCATGGGCGGCGATCACCATCTGGGCGATGCGTTCACCCCGGCGCACGATGAAATCCTCCTGGCCGAGATTGGCCAGGATCACCCCCACCTCGCCGCGATAGTCGCTGTCGATGGTGCCAGGCGAGTTCAGGCAGGTGATCCCGTGCTTCAGCGCCAGGCCGGAACGCGGACGCACCTGGGCCTCGTAGCCTTCGGGCACGGCGATCTGCAGGCCGGTCGGGATCAGCGCCCGGGCGCCCGGCTTCAGGGTCACCGGCGCGTCCTCGGGC
>JBARAK010000051.1:0-8523 GCA_049791955.1 Caulobacteraceae bacterium | reverse complement strand
CTTTCGGTTTCCACGGATTCGGCGGGCGGGAAGCTGGAAGCCTCGGACGCCACGGCCACCACCGCCAACGGGTCGCGCGGGGCTTCGGATTCGTCGGCGCGGCGGTCGTCGCGCGGCGGACGGTCCTCGCGGAAGCGGCGGCCTTCACGACGGTCGAAGCGCTGGCCCTCGCGGGGTTCGCCCCGTGGTTCGTTTCGAGGTTCGCTTCGGCCTTCAGCGCGGCCCTCGCTATTGCGGCCTTCGCTGCGATTTTCGGCGCTGCGATTTTCGGCACGGCCCTCGCTGCGCTCGCCGCCCCGATTGTTCTCGAAGCGCTCGCCGCCCTCCCGGCGCGGTTCGCGGCCTTCGGGGTTGTCGCGCCGGCCCTCACGGCCCTGGCCTTCGCGGCTGTCACGGTACTCGTAGCCGTTGTCGCGCCGGCCTTCGTAGCGATTGTCGCGCCGGCCGTCCTGCTGCGGATTGGCTTCTCCGCCGACGGCGGCTTCGCCCTCGGGCTGGAGCTGGCCTTCGCCATTGTCCTCGCCGGGCTCCATCTCCTCCTCGAAGTCGATGTCGAGGCCGGAAGCGAAGACGTCGCGGCCGAGGATCTCGGCCGGGGGACGCTGCGGCTGGATGGTCCTCAGGACCCGGAAGTAGTGATCGGCATGTTGGAGATAGTTCTCCGCAAGCACGCGGTCGCCGGACGCAAAGGCGTCGCGGGCGAGCTGCTGGTACTTTTCGAACACATGCTGGGCATGGCCCCGGATCTTGACGTTATCCGGGCCATTGGAGTCGAACGCCCGATTGACGTTCTGCTGGGGCTTTCCGCCGCCGCCGCCGCCGCCGCCCCCACTTCCGCCGCCGCCGCGATTGCGGCCGCGCTGGCGTTTCATGTTCTTGAAATCTCTCATCGTGTGCTGACCGTGTGCGTCGGTTGCGACGCTTGTGCGCTAGAGGGACCGCCGGTTCTGAGCCGTGTTCCCGTCGCCGCCGGACGAAGTTGCGAGCCGCGCCGGCGCGTACGGATGTCGCGTCTCGCCGTCGGCTGCATTCGCCGGCCACGCCGGGATCGCCCCGACAAGTCTGAGCAGGAACGCCTTAGACTTAATGACTCGCCCCAGGATTTCCAAGGATTTTCTTGCGACCAATGACCACGCGGTGGCGATCGGACAGATCCTTCAGCACCTCCACCCCCTCCGCGCCGGCGGCGCGGAACAGGGGCGGTACGCTTTCGCCTTGATCAAAGCCGATCTCAACCAGCATCAGGCCGCCCGGCTTCAGCACCCGCAGGATCTCCGGGGCCAGGGCGCGATAGGCGTCCAGCCCGTCCTCGCCGCCATCCAGCGCCAGCCGGGGCTCATGGTCGCGGACTTCGGGGTCCAGGGACTCGATGTCGCGGGTGGGGATATAGGGCGGATTGGCCACCACCAGCTGGAAGCCGTCGTCCTGCAGCCCCGCGGTCCAGTCCCCGCGCAGCAGCGCCAGCCGGCTGGCCAGGCCGAGGTTGGCCGCGTTCTCGCGCGCCACGGCCAGGGCCTCTTCCGAGAGGTCCACCCCCAGGCCGCGAGCGGCGGGGCGCTCGGCCAGGATCGCCAGGGCGATGGCGCCCGATCCCACGCCCAGGTCCAGCAGGTCGAAGGCCTGGTGCTCCTCGAAGGCGCGCAGCGCGTGGTCGACGATCACCTCGGTCTCGGGCCTGGGGGTCAGGACGTCGGAATTGACCCCGACCATGATCTTCCAGAAGCCCTTGCGGCCGAGGATGTGACTGACCGGCTCCCGCTGGCAGCGGCGCGAAACGTAGTCTTCCAGGGTGCGGGTCTGGTCGGCGTCGAGCGTCCGGTAGGGATCGTTCAGCAGGTCGGCCCGCGTCGCGTCGGCGGCGACTTCCAGCAGCAGGCGGGCGTCGATCACCGGGCTGTCGACGCCGGCCGCCTTCAGCCGGTCGCGCGCGGAGGTCCAGGCCTGGACGAGGGTCAGGGTCATGGCGGGGTCTCCGCTGCAGTGGGGGAGGCGGCCGGCGCGACGGGCCGCTTGGGCGCAATGCCCTTGATCGGATCGCGACAGAAGCTGTCGCCGCATCCGCTCCATGAGAGGCGACCTAGACCAGTCTTTCCGTCCTGTCATCCCGGCCTCGTCCCAACTGGGGGGAGAAGCCGGAATGCGGAGCACGGGTATCGATCGTCAGTCGCGCAGCTTGCGGGTGATGGTGTCCAGGTCCGCGGCCAGCACCACGTCCTCGCCCTTGAGCTGCTCGATCCGCTTCACCGCGTGCAGCACGGTGGTGTGGTCCCGGCCGCCGAAGCGCCGGCCGATGTCAGGGTAGGAACGGGTGGTAAGCTGCTTGGCCAGGTACATGGCGGCGTGGCGGGGACGGGCGACCGCGCGGGTGCGACGCTCGCACAGCAGGTCCGCCTGCTTCAGCCCGTAGTGCTCGGCCACTGCCTTCTGGATGTCGTCGACGGTGATGCGCTTCTCCACCGTGCGCAGGTGCGGACGGACGAAGGTCTGAGCCTCCTCGAGCGACAGGCGCTCCAGGCGGTCGCCGGCGCGGGCCACCAGGGTGTTCAGGCCCCCTTCCAGTTCGCGCACGCTGTCGGCGAACCGGTCGGCGAGGAACTGCAGCACCTCCGGACGGGCCTTGCCTTCGATCTGCAGGTCCCGCGACAGGGTGGCGAGCTTGCGCTCCAGGATGCCCATCCGCAGGCTGCGGTCCGCTGGCTCGATGCCGCAGACCAGCCCCGCGCCCAGGTGCGAGCGCAGGCGGGCGTCCACCTCGCTCAGCGCGTGGGCGGGACGGTCGGAGGCGAACACAACCCGGCTGCCCTCGGCCATCAAGGCGGTCAGGGTGTGGAACAGTTCTTCCTCGGACGACTTCTTGCCGCCGATGAAGTGGACGTCGTCCACCAGCAGCAGGTCGGCGGTGCGAAGCTCGTTCTTGAAGCCCGGCGCCGTGCGATCCATCAGCGCCTTGACGAAGGTCGAGGTGAACCGCTCGGCGGTCAGGTAGACGATCTTCTTGTCGGGCCGCACCCGGGAGGCTTCCCAGGCGATGGCGTTCAGCAGGTGGGTTTTCCCGAAGCCGTAGGGGCCGTGGAAGAACACCGGGTTGAAGCAGCCGTCGGCCCACGAGGCCACGCGCCGGGCGACGCTGAGGGCGAACTCGTTGGAGGGCCCCGCGACGAAGCTGTCGAAGGTGAAGCGCTCGGCCAGGCCGGTGGGGCGCGGCGTTTCGGCGACGGGAGGGGCGGACGTCGGGACCAGGCGCAGGGTGCGCGCGGGGCCGTCGGCCGCTCCCGTGGTCGACGCTGCGGCGTTCGCGGCTTCGGCGGGGGCCTCGCCCTCGAATTCCAGGCGTGACTTCAGGTCGAGCGGACGGTGCTCGGGATCGGCCTGGGTCCAGATCTCGCCCAGCCGTCTCCACGCGTTGCGTCGGATCCAGTCGCGCGCCAGCCCGGTGGGCGTGACGACCACCAGGGCCCCATTGCGCGTCTTGCGCAGCTTCGCCGGCGCGATCCACGAACCAAAGGTGTCCTCGCCCAGCTCGCCCCGGAGGACGTTGCAAGCAAGTGACCAAGTGGCCGCGGCGCCCGGGGTGCCGTCCAGATCAGAAATCAAAGTCTCCGTCACGTTCGTCGCCATAGCCCTTGACCAACCCCAAAGACCCGGCGGCCGCTCAACTTCAGCGTGAGCTGATGTTCCGCGACCTCCCCTGCCCACCAGACACAACTTCCCCGTCAGCGATCGCTATTGCGCCGCCGCAGCCCTATCGAGATGAAGGGGATGAGCTGTCCTGAGAGGGTTAGAGTAGCTCGGCGAAGGGGGGGGTCAACGGGGATTCTGAGCCGAGTCGGCGGATAAAATGTTTGACTCTGGACAAGCCCCTAAACGCACTCGGGAATTGTTTGAGATATGGGGGAGCTGCGCAAATCGTCGCGCAAGAATTGTTCCGGGCACAAAGAAAAAGCCGTAAGGGTGAATACCCTTACGGCTTTGAATTTACTTAAGTTTTGGGAAATTAAGCTACAGAGAGCTTCTTCAGTTGCGCCGCGAGACGCGACACTTTGCGCGCTCCGGTATTCTTGTGAACGACGCCCTTGGAGACCGCGCGCATAAGTTCCGACTGCGCCTCATTGAAGGCCGTCTTGGCGGCGGCGGCGTCGCCCGCCTGGAGCGCTTCATCGAAGCGCCGCAGGAAGGTGCGCACCCGTGACCGGCGAGACCGGTTGACGGCGGTGCGGCGTTCGATCTTGCGGACCGCTTTCTTGGCGCCCGGCGTGTTGGCCATGAGTAATTCAACCTGGATGTGATCTCCGTCAGCGACGACGGATGAATCGGAGGGGCGCGTATACTGAAGACGGGCGGCCGCGTCAATGACGAGCAGCGATCAGAATGTCGCCGGCTCCGCGTTGTCTTGACCCGTCCGCTCCAGATAGGCGCGACGTATGTTCGATCCCGCCTCATCGTAGAGGAAGGGCACGACCGCATAGCGGACCCCGGCTAGGACGGGAAGGGCCTCGTGCAACAGGCCGCAGCCGAACACCACCGCGCCGCCGGTCGGGGGCTTGTAGAGCCGCCGGCCGAATTCGGGGAAACGCAGCTCTCCGCCTTGGTATTCCGTGGGATTGAGGTTGATGGTGACCGCGAACTGGCGATGGGCCGTGCCGGGCGTCGCATCGTCGCGGTGGGCGCTGAAGAAGCCCTGGTCGCGGGCGTCGTAGCAGGCGATCAGGTCGCGCTCGATCTCCCGGCCCCGCCAGCCCCAGGCCCGGACCAGCATGGGCAGCAGGCGCTCGCGCAGGCGCTCGCGGGTCTGTTCGCGCAGGCGGGGATCGGTGATGGTCACGTCGCGCCGCCGCTTGAAGCGGGGATCGGCCCGGTTGACGGTGCGGCCGTCCGCCTCGACGGCGAAGCCCGACTCTTCGCTTTGTGAGTTCCGGTAATAGGCGATCAGTTCGGCGCAGAAGGCCGGCTCGAACACCCTGGGGACCTCCAGCACCGGTGCGAAGCCTGCATCCGCCGCTCCGGCCTCGGCGGCCAGGGCGGCTTCGAGCTGATCCAGCACCGCGCCGGTCGCCTCGACGGGCTCGGCGGCGATCACCCGCAGCATCGGGTCCAGCAGGAAGATCGCCGGCTGCAGGCTGTCGTTTCGCACCAGGCCGTACAGGTGCATCACCCGCAGGTCGAAGTCGTCGAAGTAGCGCAGGCCGGGCGCGGCGTTGCGCAGGCCCCGGTCGATCCGGTCGGCGCGGTCGGCGGTGACCCCGAAGAACAGCGCCCGGCGGTCGTCGAACAGGCCCCGGCGCGCGAGCACCTCGCCGTGGGCCTTGGCGCAGGCGTCCAGGCCCAGGCTGCCGAACGCCATCAGCACCACGTGGCGGCCCGCCACCACGTCCAGGCTGTAGGCCGCGATCCCGTCGGTCGGCGCGCTGAACAGCGGCGCCGGCTCCCCGAACTCTGGCGCGCGAGGCTCTGGCGCGCGGGGTTCTGGTGCTCGGGGCGGATCGGAGGCGGAGGCGGAGGGCGAAGCGGTCACGGGCGAAGGCTCCGCCGTCAGGGTGAACGAAACCCTAACCGTATCTCGCGAGGCCTGTCAGTTCGCGAGGTCAGTTCGCCAGCGCCTCGAACCGCTCGGCCGAGGCCAGCTTCCAGTTCTGGGCGTAGAAGCTGTGCTCGCAGCTTCCGTCCAGCAGCTCTCCTGGTTTCAGAAAGGCGTGGATCTCGGAGAATTGCTTGATCTCGGTGGCGCTGATCCGGCGCGACAGGTGGTGCGCGCCCAGCTCGGACGGGTGCCGCAGCCCGGCCGCGGCCAGCATGTCGGCCAGGGCCTGGACCGTGCGGTCATGGAACTGGCGCACCCGCTCGGCCTTGTCGGGGACCACCAGGGCGTTCTGGCGCAGCTTGTCCTGGGTGGCGACGCCGGTCGGGCAGTGGTTGGTGTTGCAGCTCAGCGACTGCACGCAGCCCAGCGCGAACATGAAACCGCGCGCGGCGTTGGTCCAGTCTGCGCCGATCGCCAGCACGCTGGCGATGTCGAAGGCGCTGACGATCTTGCCGGCCGCGCCGATCCGGATCTGGTCGCGCAGGCCCGCGCCGACCAGGGTGTTATGGACGAACAGCAGGCCCTCGCGCATCGGCGCGCCCAGGTGGTCGGTGAACTCCATGGGGGCGGCGCCGGTGCCGCCCTCGGTGCCGTCCACCACGATGAAGTCGGGGCGTATGCCGCTTTGGCGCATGGCCTTTACCATGCCCATGAACTCCCACGGGTGGCCGATGCACAGCTTGAAGCCCACCGGCTTGCCACCCGAGCCCTCGCGCAGGCGGGCGATGAAGTCCATCAGCTCCAGCGGGGTGTGGAACTCGCTGTGGCTGGCGGGGGAGACGCAGTCCACCCCCTGCGGCACGCCGCGGGTCTCGGCGATCTCACGCGTCACCTTGGGGCCGGGCAGCACCCCGCCATGGCCGGGCTTGGCCCCTTGGCTGAGCTTGATCTCGATCATCTTGATCTGGTCGGCGCGGGCCTGTTCGGAGAAGCGGACGGGGTCGAACTTCCCTTCCTTGGTGCGGCAGCCGAAGTAGCCGCTGGCCACCTCCCACACGATGTCGCCACCGTTCTCGCGGTGGTAGGGGCTGATCGAGCCCTCGCCGGTGTCGTGGGAGAAGCCGCCCATGGCCGCGCCTTTGTTCAGCGCCCGGATGGCGTTGGCCGACAGCGAGCCGAAGCTCATGGCCGAGATGTTGAAGATCGAAGCCGAATAGGGCTGCGTGCACTGGTCGCCGCCGATCTTGATCCGGAAGGTCTTGGGGTCGGACGGCGGGGCCGGGTGGTTGGAGTGGCCGATGAACTCGTAGCCGTCGGCGTAGGGCTCCATCAGGGTGCCGAACGGGTGCTCGCCCATGTGGCCCTTGGCCCGCATGTAGACCAGCGAGCGCTGGGCGCGGGAGAAGGGCGAGGCCTCCTCGTCGCTCTCGATCACGTACTGGCGCAGCTCGGGGCGGACGAACTCCACCATCCAGCGGATGTGGCCGATGATCGGGTAGTTGCGCTGGATCGAATGGCGGGTCTGGGCCATGTCGCAGACCCCCAGCAGGAACAGCGCCGCCCCGATCCCCGCGATCGGCCAGGCCCAGTCCCAGGCCAGCGTCGCCGCCGCGGTCCCGGCCGCCAGCATGAGGATCACGCACAGGACGAAGACGGTGTAGCGGCTGAACAGGGTCATCGCGGGTCCGAAGCTTTGTTTGCCCGGACCTTAGCCTTGGGTTGTGACGATCGGGAAGCGGTCGTTTCCAAAAGTCCGGCGGTGGTCACGCCCCGCGCGGGAACGGCCGGCTGAGGAAGGGCGAGCCCGCCAGGCCGAACCGCCAGGGCAGTTCCATCGCGCGGGTGATGCCGATCCGTGGACCGACGGCGATCTCCGGATCGTGGCCGGATGCGTCCGGGCCGGGCCCCAGGGCGAAGGGCGGCGTCTCCACGAACAGGCCGTTGTGCTCCCGGGTGACGCCCAGCGCCTGGCAGAGCTTGCCCGGGCCCGAGCACAGGCTCCTGAGCGGCTCGACCCCGCGCCGCTCGCGCATCCGCTCCACCCCGGTCTGCGGTTCCAGCGCGCGGATCAGCACGGCGCAGCCGGGCTCGGTCCCGGCGACGATGTTGACGCACCAGTGGATGCCGTAGGAGCGGTAGACGTAGATGTGGCCGACCGGGCCGAACATGACCGCGTTGCGCGCGGTCAGGCCGGGATAGGCGTGCGAGGCCGGCTCCCCGCGGTGGTAGGCCTCGGTCTCCACGATCGCGCCGCCGACCCCGTCCACCGTCAGGCGCAGGCCGATCAGGTCCCGCGCGACCGTCTCGATCGGACGGACCAGGAACTCCTCCAGGTCGAACGCCGGGGACAACTTAGGAGGGGACGGGTGAGGAATGGGGCGACTCAAAGGACCCAGGCGCGGGGGCGTCCGTAGGGCTGGTCCTGGACAGCGGCGATCAGGCCCATCACGCAGCGCACCCCGTACCAGACGGCGGCGACGACGATGATCAGCTTGGCCAGGATCAGCAGCGGGATGCCGACCAGGATGATGGCGAGCGGTATGCCCAGGACCACCAGCACCGAGGCGACCGCCAGCCAGATCAGCGAGATCCAGAAGGTGCGGATCTGGAACACATAGTGACTATAGGCCCGCTCGCCGGCCCCGCTCTTCAGCACATAGGCCATGATCAGCCCGATCAGGGTGGTCAGCCCGCCGGTGAGGAAGCCCATGAGGTAGAGGGCGTAGACGACGATGGTCATCGTCTTGTCCTCGGGGCCGCCGTAGTCGATCGGGGCGGTGTAGATCGGATCGCTCATCGAGGTCTTCCCCGCTACTTAGCGGGAAAGGTCCCATGGCGGCGCGACCCGATCCAGTATTTTGTCGTGAATTATTGGAAAGGCGGGATCACCGCCCCGGCCAGAAACCCACGATGCGCTTCACCTCCGCCAGCGTCGGCTCGGCCGCCGCGGACGCGCGCTCGGCCCCGGCGGCCAGGATGCGGTCGATCTCGGCCGGATCGGCCAG
>JBARAK010000050.1:0-5288 GCA_049791955.1 Caulobacteraceae bacterium | reverse complement strand
GCGCGGGCGCGGCCGGCTGCTCGAGCATCAGGAACACCGGAGCGGGGGCGACCGCCTTGAGCGCTGCGGCCATGGTCGGCAGGTCGCGGGCGCGCCAGTCGCCCCGGGAGGGGGTGTTGACGGGGGTGGTCCAGCTGTGGGGCTCAGGCTTCCTCAGCACCCCCACGATCGGCCCGGCGATCGAACCCTGGGGCGTGGCGGCCTGATCGATCTGCTCGTTGGGCGCAAAGCCGCGATCGACCAGCAGCGACCGGTAGGGGCCGGCCTCGATCGGGCAGGCGGTGATCAGGCGATAGCCCATCACCCCGTCCAGGATGGCGTAGAGGCGCAGGGTGGGGGTCTGCTGCAGGGTCGGGCAACTGGCCTGGACCCGCACGAAGTCGACCTCGCCCCGGTCGCCCAGCCGGTGCAGCACCACGCCGAGCGGTTCCGGCGGAGCGGACTGCAGCGCGGCGATGCGGGCGAGCAGGCCTTCCTTCCAGGCCAGGCGCTTCACCTGCCACACGCCCAGTCCCAGCAGGATGGCGAAGCAGACCAAAACGGCGGTCAGCGAGACCGGCCGGATCCCCTGCCAGACGGAGCCCGGGCTCCCCGCTGTCCCGGCGATGGCGCGACTAGCCATTGCGGGCCTCGGAGGCGCGGTTGTGGATCTGCAGGGCGACCATCACGCCTTTGAACGGGCGCAGCAGCGCCAGCGACATGGCGCCCGCCAGGGGCATCCAGATCGCCAGGGTCAGCCAGATCGGCGGACGCATGGAGAGATCGGTGAACAGCGCGCCGAAACAGGCGAGGAAGCCGACGATCAGGATGATGAACACCGCCGGACCGTCGCCGCTTTCGGCCCGGCTCAAGTCCAGACCGCAGGCGGAGCAGACGGGCGCCAACTTGAGGAAGCCGGCGAACATCGGCCCTCGCCCGCATCCGGGGCAGCGGCAGGCGAGCCCCGCCAGGAAGGGGTTTACGCCCGCCACGGCCTCAGGCGGCCGCGTGGCCCTGGAACACCACGTAGATGAAGGCGAACAGGAACAGCCACACCACGTCGACGAAGTGCCAGTACCAGGCCGCGGCCTCGAAGCCGAAGTGCTGTTTCGGCTTGAACGCTCCACCCAGCAGGCGGATCAGGCAGATGATCAGGAACAGGGTCCCGATCAGCACGTGGAAGCCGTGGAAGCCGGTGGCCATGAAGAAGGTCGAACCGTACAGGCCCGAGGCCGAGGAAGCGCTGTTGAAGAACAGCTTCTCGGTGATGATCTCGCGGTACTCGTAGGCCTGCACGCAGGTGAACGAGATCCCGAGCAGGATGGTCAGGATCAGGCCGTTGCGGGCGCCCTTGCGGTTGCCATTCATCAGGGCGTGGTGCGACCAGGTGACGGTGGTGCCCGAGGTCAGCAGGATCAGGGTGTTGATCAGCGGGAAGTGCCAGGGATCCAGCGTCTCCACGCCCTTGGGCGGCCAGGTGGCCCAGGCGGCGCGGACCTCGTCCAGCGGCGAGCCGGTGCGGGCGTGATGGAACAGGGCCATCTCGAAGAACATCCAGAACCAGGCGACGAAGAACATGATCTCCGAGGCGATGAACAGGATCATGCCGTAGCGCAGGCCGATCGAGACCACCGGGGTGTGGTCGCCCTCGTTGGCTTCCTTGACCACGTCGGTCCACCAGCCGGCCATGGTGTAGAGCAGGCCGGCGAGGCCCAGCACCAGCACCCAGGGGGTGCCCTTGGGAACGCCGAAAATGCCCTTCAGCAGGATGACCAGCCCGACGGCGGTGACGACGCCGGCGATGGAACCCACCAGGGGCCACGGGCTCGGCTTGACCAGATGATAGTCGTGGTGGACGGCTTGGTCGGCCATGGTCGCTGAACAACCCCTTGCACGGCGTAGGTGCGCCGCAACCTTGAGGGCCCGGCGCCGGATCAGGAAACGCTATAGCCTTGGCTTCGCCGTGAAGCCAAGGGGTTTGGCGCGTCGAACGCCTTCCGACCTCATCCCGCCTTGGGTTGCTTCACGTCCGGGGCCGGGAAAAAGGTGTAGCTGAGCGTCACCTCCTGGAAGGTGCGCGTGTTGATGTCGGTCGCGAACTTGGGCTCGACGTAATAGATCACCGGGAAGCGCTCGGTCTGGCCCGGCTGGATGGTCTGGTCGCTGAAGCAGAAGCACTGGGTCTTCAGGAAGTACGGACCGGCCGATTCGGGCAGCACGTTGTAGGCGGCCCGCCCGGTCAGCGGCTTGTCGCCGGTGTTCTTCACCGTGAAGAAGGCCATGCCCGGCGCACCCAGCTTGACCGTCTGGGCGGCCTGGTCGGCGGTGAAGGTCCAAGGCAGGCCGCGCACGTTGGCGTCGAACCGCACGATCACCTTGCGGTCGATCACGCCCAGGGGCGCCCTTTCGACCCGGCGGGCGGTGCCGTCGAAGCCGGTGGCCTGGCAGAAGGCGTGATAGAACGGCACAGCCGCATAGGCCATGCCGACCATGCCGACGGCGGCCGCCGCGCAGATGGCGGCGATCAGGCCCTGGCGCTTGCGGGCCGGAGGACGGCGATCGACTTGGGGCATGTGACGCGGCCCTTGAAAGACTGACAGTGGGTGTGGACGCCGCCCGGGACGTGGGTCGCCGCCGCCAGCTTGATCATGCTGACGATGAACACCACCACCACGAAGGCGAGCAGGGCGAAGGCGATACCAAGGCTGCGGGCCCGGCGCGCCTTGGCGGCCGCGACGCCCTCGCCGAAGGGATCGTTGCGCGGTCCGGTCGCCGGCGCGACGTCGAGGGTGGGGTCGTTCATCAAATGCCGTGCGCCATCAGCGGGCTGATCCCGTGCTCGACCAGCAGGGCGGCGAACAGGGCGAAGAGATAGAGGATCGAAACGGCGAACAGGTCGCGCGCGGTCTTGGCCCCGGGCTTGATCGAGTAGAGCCCCTCGGGCCCGTCCGCCGCCGCCTCTCCGGCGTGGCTGAACAGGACGCGGGTGGCGAGCAGCAGGAACAGCGCCCCGCCGCCGATCGAGACCGCCGCATAGAGCGGACCGCCCAGCCCGGTGAACACCGGGGCCACGCCCAGCGGCGCCAGCAGCAGCGAATAGGCGAAGATCTGCCGGCGCGTGGCCCTGGCGCCCTTCACCACCGGCAGCATGGGCACCCCGGCCTTGGCGTAGTCGGTGGTGGTGTAGAGCGACAGCGCCCAGAAGTGCGGCGGCGTCCAGACGAAGATGATGGCGAACAGCAGCCAGGCGTTCAGCGGGACGTGCCCGGTCGCGGCCGCCCAGCCGACCACCGGCGGAAGCGCGCCGGCGGCCCCGCCGATCACGATGTTCTGCGGCGTCGAGCGCTTCAGCCACACGGTGTAGACCAAGGCGTAGAACACGATGGTGAAGGCGAGCAGGCCGGCCGCCAGCCAGTTGACCGCCAGCCCCATCAGCATCACCGACAGCAGGCTCAGCACCACGCCGAAGCCGGCCGCGTCCGCGCGCGAGATGCGCCCCTGCGGCACCGGGCGGCCGCGGGTGCGGCGCATCAGGGCGTCGATATCGGAATCGTAGGCCATGTTCAGCGCACCGGACGCGCCGGCGCCCACGGCGATGCAGGCCACCGCGATGACGGCCATCACCGGGTTCATCGGCGCCCCCGCACACACCAGCCCGGTCAGCGCGGTGAACACCACCAGCGACATCACCCGGGGCTTCAGCAGGGCGACGTAGTCCGCCGACCGCGCCGGCTTGGCGCGCGGGGCGGAACTCGCCAGGGCTTCAGTCATCAAGGTCCTCAGTGCGGCGCCCACAGGACGGGCGCGGAAACGAAGAAGGCGCGGAGCCTGCCCGAAACCGGGGGCGCCACGCCTTCAAACGCTCAATTGGGGTCCGGTTCAAGCCCTACTTGGACTGCAACCGGTCCGGAACCGGCTCAGTGAACCTCCGCCTCGATGTGCGGCAGGTCGTTGAACTGGTGGTACGGCGGAGGCGAGGACAGGGTCCACTCCAACGTCGTGGCGCCTTCGCCCCAGGGGTTGGCGACGGCCTTGCGGCGACGCACCGCAGCCTCGACCAGCATCACCAGGAACACCAGCACCCCCAGCGCGGCGATCATGTAGCCGTCGGTGGAGACCTTGTTCCAGAAGGCGAACGCCTCCGGATAGTCCACGTAGCGGCGGGGCATGCCCTGCATCCCGAGGAAGTGCATCGGGAAGAAGATCACGTTCACGCCGACGAACATCAGCCAGAAGTGGATAGCCCCCAGCGCCTCGTTGTACTTCACGCCCCACATCTTCTCGAACCAGTAGTAGAAGCCCGCGAAGATGGCGAACACCGCGCCCAGGCTGAGCACGTAGTGGAAGTGGGCCACCACGTAGTAGGTGTCCTGGAAGCTGTAATCGACGCCGGCGTTGGACAGCACCACGCCGGTCACGCCGCCCACGGTGAACAGGAAGATGAAGCCGATCGCGAACAGCATCGGCGTCTTGAAGTCGATGGAGCCGCCCCACATCGTGGCGATCCATGAGAACACCTTGATGCCTGTCGGCACCGCGATGATCATGGTGGCGGCCGAGAAGTAGGCTTGCAGGTTCACATTCATGCCGGTGGTGAACATGTGGTGAGCCCACACCACGAAGCCGACGAAGCCGATGGCCACCATGGCGTAGGCCATGGCGAGATAGCCGAACACCGGCTTCTTGGAGAAGGTCGCCACGATGTGGCTGACCATGCCGAAGCCCGGCAGGATCAGGATGTACACTTCCGGGTGTCCGAAGAACCAGAACAGGTGCTGGTACATCACCGGATCGCCGCCGCCGCCCGGCTCGAAGAAGCTGGTGCCGAAGTTGCGGTCGGTGAGCAGCATGGTGATGGCGCCGGCCAGGACCGGCAGCGACAGCAGCAGCAGGAACACCGTCACCAGCACCGACCACACGAACAGCGGCATGCGGTGCAGGGTCATGCCTGGCGCGCGCATGTTGAAGATGGTGGTGATGAAGTTGATGGCGCCCAGGATCGAGCTGGCGCCGGCCAGGTGCAGCGACAGGATGGCGAGGTCGAAGGCCGGTCCCGTATGACCGATGGTCGAGAGCGGCGGATACATGGTCCAGCCGCCGCCGAAGCCCTTGCCCGGGCCGCCGTCCACCGTCAGCGACAGGCACAGCACGATGAACGAGGCGATCAGCAGCCAGAACGAGATGTTGTTCATGCGCGGGAAGGCCATGTCCGGCGCCCCGATCATGATCGGCACGAAGAAGTTGCCGAAGCCGCCGATCATCGCCGGCATGACCATGAAGAAGATCATGATCAGGGCGTGGGCGGTGAC
>JBARAK010000049.1:0-3106 GCA_049791955.1 Caulobacteraceae bacterium | reverse complement strand
GCCGAGGCCGTCAGCGTGGGCGACCCGGCCACCGACGTGGCGATCGGCCCGGTGGCGTCCGAGGCTCAGTGGAACAAGGTCCAGCGCCTGATCAAGGCCGGGATCGAGGAGGGCGCCACCCTGGTCGCCGGCGGCCCGGGCCGGCCCGACGGGCTGGAGCGCGGCTTCTATGTGCGGCCCACCATCTTCAGCGATGTGACGCCCGACATGACCATCGCCAAGGAGGAGATCTTCGGCCCGGTGCTCAGCATCTTCGCCTACGACGACCTGGACCAGGCGGTGGAGATGGCCAACGACACCGAATACGGCCTGGCCGCCTATGTCTCCGGCTCCGACCTCAAGCAGGTGCGCGCGACGGCCTCGAAACTGCGCGCCGGCCAGGTGACCCTGAACGGCGCCGGCCCCGACTTCGCCGCCCCGTTCGGCGGCTACAAGCAGTCCGGCAACGGCCGCGAATGGGGCGACCTGGCCTTCACGGAGTTCCTGGAGGTCAAGGCGGTGCTGGGGTACGCGCCGGCTTAGAAAAGCTCCAGCTATTCCCTATCTGAATGGCGTTGCGCGTTCTGGGCGAAATGCCGCGTAACTCGCCGGGATCGGTTGCGTTTCGTGAATCGCGTGGCTCTTAATGTTCACGAGCGGGAAATAGCCTATGAACCCCTTCGGTCGATTCAGGCGAACCCATCGCGCCGCCCTTCGTCCACCGGGGCTGGCGCGTCTGGGCGGGGCGCTCTTCCTGATTTCGATCCTTTCGGGCTTTGTCGGCAACTTCGTTCTCGCCGGAGCGAAAAGCATGGCCCAAGGTCCGGACGAAGCAAGGTCAACGCGATTTAACATAAAACGATACGCTCGCATGCCCGGCGATACGGGTTTGGTTGAGGCCCGCCGTGCCGCGGAGGAGATGTTTCCTGTCGGCTCTTCGGCGTCAACCGCCGAACAGGTCTTGAAAGCATCCGGGGCGGCCTGCAATCCAGGGCGCGATAGCATCGGGCTTTATATTTTTTGCTCTGTCAGGACGCGCCAGATACTTTTGGTTTCCACAGATTGGCGCGTGGTCATCTATACGAGTGAAGACCGCCAATCGATCAAATCCATTTTTCTCGGCAGGGAAAACACCGGGCCATAAGGGTCGCGCGGGAGGCGATCTCCACGCCCTTATGGGGGGCATCGCCTCAACCGGTCGCTGAGCGTGGCGTTGGTCAGGCCGGATGAGCGGCGAAAGTCCTCGTATCTACCGAGGCCGCAGACGAGGTCGCGCAGGATCAAATCCTGCCGCGGCGCAGGAGTTCATTCGCAGTAACTTCGAGCGGGCAGGGCGTTGCTGGATTTAAGCTCTCACGCATCCCCTACACCGGCGAGAACACCCCCAGCATCAGCGGCCGGGCGAACAGGTCCGGGCCGGTGTCGGGGGTGGCGGCGGGGGCCCAGCGGGAGAGTTCGACCCCGGCGTTGACCATGCCGGTGACCAGCAGGGCGGCGATCTCGGGATCGACCGGGCGGATCGAGCCGTCGGCGACGCCGTCGGCGATCAGGCCGCCGGTCTTTTCCGAGAGACGGCCGAACTCGGCCAGCAGGCCGGGGCGCATGGTCTCGGCCGTGGCCGACAGGGCCGACAGGCGCAGCATCGGGCCCTCGTCGGACAGCTGGTAGCGCACCAGGGCCGTGGACAGGGCGCAGAGCCGGCCCCAGCCGTCGGGGATCGCGGCGGTGGCGGCCCGGTGCGCGCGGCGCATCACCTCGAAGGTGTGGCCGAAGCAGGCGGCGACCAGGTCGTCCTTGGTCTCGTTGTGGTGGTAGAACGAGCCCTTGGTGACGTTCAGCCGGGCCGAGATTCGATCCACCGACGCGCCGCGGTAGCCGTACTCGTTGACCAGCTCGGTGGCCGCCCGCAGGAAGGCGTCGCGCGACACCTCTCCGGCGTCCTGGCCGGTGTAGGGGGCGAGTTCCAGCCGCATCGGGCTCCAGGTCCGGTCCGGGCCGGCCAGGCCGTTGATCAGGATGTCGGCCGCCCGGGCGGCGGCGCGCGGATAGTCCTCGGTCTCGTAGCGCTCGACCCAGCCCTTGGCGCGGATGGCGGCCGAGAACACCAGGTGGGCGCGGGCGTTCTGCTCGTCGCGGGAGAAGGCGGGTCCGGCCGGGTCGCGGAACAGTTCGCGGAACCGGCGGAACAGGGCGATGAAGGCGGTCAGGGTCGGTTCGGCCTGGGGGCCGCTCAGCGCCCGAAGGTCCCAGAAATTGATCATCGCCGGGGCCCGGCCCTCGGTCGTGTCCGCCAGCATGGCGAAGTAGAGTTCCAGGAAACGGGTCAGCCGGTCGACGGGCGTGCCGTCCGCGCGCGCCCAGGCCTCGCTCACCAGGGCGTCCATAACATCGACCGCGCGGCGCAGGCAGGCGGCGGCGAGGTCCTCTTTCTTGCGGTAGTAGTAGGTGACGCTGGCGGTGGTCAGGTCGACGGCCTGGGCGACCTCGGCGATGGTGGTCCCGCCGAGCCCGCGCGCGTTGAACAGCCGGGCCGCCGCCTCCAGGACGGCTTCCCGCTTGCGCTCATAGCGCGGAGTCTGGTTGGAGAGGGACTCGGTCATGGTCTGACGGACGTACCGTCCTTTCCACATCGCATCAACGCGGCGCGGGTGAGCGGCGCGTCGCAAGCTCGTTTCGAATTTATCGTATGTTGCAGTATCGTTGCTTTACAAGGTCATTGAGCAAGAATTAGGATTTCCAAGATGGATGCGCGGACGGAGGCGGCGAACATGGCGGCTTTGGGGGACGTGGCGGTCGTCACTCTGGATTCGCCCCCCGTCAACGCGATGTCCACCGCGGTGCGCCGCAGCATCGTGGAGGCGGTCCAGGCCGCCCTGGCCGATCCGGCGGTCAAGGCCATCGTGCTGATGGGCGCCGGCCGGGGATTTTCGGGCGGTGCGGACATCACCGAGTTCGGCAAGCCGCCGGTGTCGCCGACCCTGTTCGACGTGCTTGACGTGGTGGAGGCCAGTCCCAAGCCGGTGATCGCGGCCGTGCACGGGGTGGCCTTCGGCGGCGGGCTGGAGCTGGCGCTGACCTGCACTCACCGGATTGCGGCGCCGGATGCCAAGCTCGGGCTGCCGGAGGT
>JBARAK010000048.1:0-7487 GCA_049791955.1 Caulobacteraceae bacterium | reverse complement strand
GGCCATTACCGCGCGGGTGGGCGCTGCGGCCATCCAGTCCTGGGCCGCCAGCCGGCCAGGCGGACGTTCGACGGGGTCAGCCATCCGCCGACGGTCTCCCGCGCCCGGACTTCACGACGCTCCGCCGGGTCTTGCCGTCCAGCCGCCGTAGCTTGGAGGCCTTGGTAGGCTTGGTCGGGCGACGCGGCTTGGGCCGTTCGGCGGCCTGGCGGAGCAGGCCCAGCAGGCGGTCGAGCGCATCCTTGCGGTTCATCTCCTGGGTGCGGTGGCTCTGGGCCAGCAGCACCAGCACGCCCTCCTGGGTCAGGCGGCTTCCCGCCAGCTTCTGCAGGCGGATGCTGACGTCGTTCGGCAGCGAGGGGGAACGGCGGGCGTCGAAGCGCAGCTCCACCGCGGTCGACACCTTGTTGACGTTCTGCCCGCCGGGTCCGGCCGAGCGCACGAAGCGCAGCTCGATCTCGTCCTCGTCGATCGCGAGGTCAGGGGTGACGGGGAGGGCGGCCATGATCGCGTGCAGGGTAGCCGGCCCTCCCGCCGCTGGGGAGGGGGTGTTAGGGTCGCCCCATGCACGACGACGTCCAGCTGCAGGCCCAGTCCAAGGCAATGGCGGCCCTGAAGGAGATCGCCGGTCCCGACGGCTGGTCCGACGACCCCGCCCGCCTGGCCCCCAAGCTGAAGGAATGGCGCGACCGCTGGCAGGGGAGCACGCCCCTGCTGCTGCTGCCGCGATCGACCGCCGAGGTCGCCGCCGTCGTGCGCTGCTGCGCCGAGCGCCACGTCGCCCTGACTCTGCAGGGCGGCAACACCGGCCTGGTTGGCGGCCAGATCCCCCAGGGCGAGGTGCTGCTGTCGCTGGAGCGGATGCGGGCCATCCGCGAGACGGCGCCGCTGGACGACGTGATGGTGGTCGAGGCCGGGGTGGTGCTGACTGCGGTGCACGAGGCGGCGCGCGCGGCGGACCGCTTCTTCCCCCTCAGCCTGGCGGCGGAGGGCTCGGCCACCGTGGGCGGGCTGATCTCCACCAACGCCGGGGGGACGGCGGTGCTGCGCTACGGGACCATGCGCGACCTGGTGCTGGGGATCGAGGCGGTGCTGCCGGATGGCTCGGTGTTCAACGGGCTGAGGCGGCTGCGCAAGGACAACACCGGCTACGATCTCAAGCAACTGCTGATCGGGGGCGAGGGGACGCTGGGCGTGGTCACCGCCGCCAGCCTCAAGCTGTTCCCCATCCTGCGCTCGCGCGCGGTGGCCATGGTGGGGCTCGCGCGGCCCGAGGACGCCATCGCCCTGCTCGCCCGCGCCAAGGCCGAGAGCGGAGGGGCGGTGGAGGCGTTCGAGCTGATGGCCCGGCGCGGCGTCGAGCTGGCGGTGAAGAACATCCCCGACGTCCGCGACCCCTTCGCCGAGCCCTATCCCTGGCTGGCCCTGATCGAGATCGCCAGCTCGGAGGGCGGCCACGCCGAGGCGGCGATGGAGCGGCTGCTCGCCGGCGCCCTGGAGCAGGGGCTGATCGCCGACGCCGTCCTGGCCCAGACCCAGGCCCAGACCGCCGCCCTGTGGCGGTTGCGCGAGGAACAGTCCGCCGCCCAGAAGCCGGAGGGCGTGACCTGGAAGCACGACGTGTCGGTTCCGGTCTCCCGCGTGCCCGAATTCCTGGCCCGCGCCACGACGGCGGCGGAGGCCCTCGCGCCCGGAGCGCGGGTGGTCGCCTTCGGTCACGTCGGCGACGGCAACATCCACTACGACGTGCTCCAGCCGCTGGGCGGCGACGGGGCGGCGCATGCGGCCAGGCGGGACGAAGGCTCGCGGATCATCCACGATATCGTGGATGCGCTCGGCGGTTCGATCTCGGCCGAACATGGCCTGGGGGTGATGAAATCGGCGGAGGCCCGGCGCTACAAGGACCCCCACACGGTGGAGCTGATGCAGCGGTTGCGCGCCGCCTTCGATCCCAACCGGATCATGAACCCCAGAGTCCTCTTTTAGGAGGGTTCGTTTCTAGGAGACTCCGCGCCGATGGCCTGGAACACCTGCGACCTGTACGACCGCTTCGAGGCCGAGGCGCAGGTCCCCGACAGGCCCCTGCACGACTATGGCGGCCGGACGGTGTTCAGTGGCCGTATCGCCACGGTGAAGTGCTTCGAGGACAACAGCCGCCTCAAGGAATTGAGCGCCACCCCTGGCGAGGGGCGGGTGCTGGTGGTGGACGGCGGCGGCAGCCTTCGCGACGCCCTGCTTGGCGACATGATCGGCGGGGACATGGCCAGGAACGGCTGGGCCGGTGCGGTGATCTTCGGCAGCGTCCGCGACGTCGAGGCGCTGAAGGGCCTGGATTTCGGGGTCAGGGCCCTGGCCGCCACGCCGCGCAAGGCCGCGCGTGAGGGCGAGGGCAAGCTCGGCCTGGCGCTCGCCTTCGCCGGGGTGACATGGCGACCGGGCGACATGCTGTTCGCCGACGCCGACGGCGTCCTGGTGCTGTCGCCAGAATTGGCCGCGGGCGTCCGATCCTAAACGGAGCTGGTCAGCCCGGCGTCGGCCCGGCCGCGAAGGCGCGGATTTCCTCGATCAGGCCGGTGGCGGCCAGGGCGACGATCTCGCCGCCCTTCTCGGGCGTGGCCTGGGCGGGGTCCGAGCCCATCCGTCCGTCCGGGAAGCGGGCGCGGAAGTCGGCGGCCTCGCGGATGGGACCGGTCGGCGCAATGCGCGGGGCGTAGTTCGCCGACTTGATGGCGTCGGGATAGGCGAACTGGGTCACCGCGATCTCCGAAGGCGTGGCGTGGCTGCCGTGGCCCTCGGGGAACAGGCGGGCGCACAGCTTCAGCACGCCGGGCAGCTCCCACCAGTTGCGCAGTTTCAACGCGAAGCCGCGCGAGCGGCCCAGGTAGCTCGCCTCGGCGTAGATCTCCGAGAAGGCCGCCTCGATGGTGGCGATGTTGCCGCCGTGGCCGTTGAGGAAATAGATTTGCTCGAAGCCATGGGCGGCCAGCGACATGGTCCAGTCGCGGATCGCCGCGATCATGGTGGAGGGGCGCAGCGAGATCGAGCCCGGAAAGCCCAGGTGGTGTTGGGCCATGCCGACCGCGAAGGTGGGGGCGATCAGGAGCGGGGCGCTCGCATCGCCTCTGTCGTGCGCGGCGTGGGCGATGATCTCCGGGCACATCCAGTCGGTGCCGAGCAGCCCGGTGGGGCCATGCTGTTCGTTGGAGCCGATGGGCACGACCACCGCCTTCGAGCGCGTCAGATAGGCCTCGACCTCGGGCCAGGTCGATTTCGCGAGCAGCATGATCTCAAGCCTTTCGAGCGCTAGAGCGTGATAGCTGCAAGTGGAAGCCGGTTGCGGCGGCTATCACGCTCTAACCATATGATTTAGAGCCTTTTTATCCCGTTCGAATGATTCCATTTGAACGGGAAAGGCTCTAGCGGGGGAGGCGTTTCGCTGTCCGCCGGTCCCGGCAGGCCGGCCACGGTGATGTGGGAACGCCGTTCGGCTGCGACCGTCTCCGCCGGACATTTCTGGACGGATACCTCTTAGACCTTAAAGTAGCCTCCCAGGACGGCTGAGGTAAGAGGCGTGGAACCCGCGTCGCTCCCGGCGCGCTCTGAGAACGAAAAGCCCGCCTTGTGTTGGAGCCGAGATTGAAGCCCTTTATTCGTTTCGCTGTTCTGGTCGCCGTCGGTGGCGCCCTGGCGACCTCCGCCGCGCAGGCCCAGTCCCAATACCAGGGACAATCCCAGTCCCAGGGACAGGGTCAATATGCTCCGCAGCAACCTGACCTCCATACCTTGCTGCATATCCGTCCAGATCAGGAAGCGGCGTTCCACGCCTACCAGACGGCCGTCCCCCTGCCGCAGGAGATGCAGGCCCTGCAGATGAACCCCCAGTCGCTCGCGACCATGACCACGCCGCAGCGCCTGGACCGCATCGGGGCCATGCTGAACGCCCAGCAGGCGGTCTTCCATCGCAAGGCCGACGCGGCCCGCGCGCTCTACGCCCAGCTCTCGCCCGACCAGAAGCGCGCCTTCGACCAGGTGACCGCGGGTCCGCAGGGGCGCGGCGGACCGCCGCAACGCTGAGGTCAGAGCGGCAGCGCCCGAACATGCGGTTCGAGCGGTATCACTTTCTATTTATTCAGGGACCTTTGCCCTGACGGCTCTGGTGGAATCGGTATGATCCGGCGGCGTCGCGATATTGCGGCGCCGCAAAACCAGATCCATCATGGTTGAACCCAAACCTCGATTGGAGTATCGCGACGCGCCGCCGGATGTGCGGCGGAAATGGGCCGGAACGAATCGTTCGGGCCCGGAGGACGCGGATGCCCCTGCAGGCCCCTAGCCTCGACGCCGGCGAGAAACCGGTCGAGGCGCCTGCCGAACCAGCTCGACAGATCGACCCCGCCCCAAGTCTCACCTGCACACCGCAGGCCGAGGCGGATGATGGGCTGGGCGTCGCTGGGCATGGCCACGGCAAATTCGGTTTCTGGGCCATGTCGATCGGGTCGCTGGGCGTCGTGTTCGGCGACATCGGCACCAGCCCGCTCTACGCCTTCCAGGCCGCCATGGGTCAGGCCGCCAAGGATCCGGTGACCTCGCCCGCCGTCATTGGCGTGGTGTCGCTGGCGCTGTGGGCGCTGATCCTGGTGGTGACGGTCAAGTACGTCCTGTTCGTGATGCGCGCGGACAACAAGGGCGAGGGCGGCGTACTGTCCCTGATGGCCCTGGCCCAGCGGTCGATGGGGCGGCGCACCTTCGCCGTGTTCATCCTGGGCCTGATCGGAGCGGCGCTGTTCTACGGCGACGCCATCATCACCCCGGCCATTTCGGTGCTGGGCGCCTTCCAGGGCATGCACGACGTGCCGGCCCTGAAACAGATCGCGACGCCCCAGTCGATCACGATGGCCTCGTTCGTCCTGCTGGTCGGCCTGTTCCTGATCCAGGCGCGCGGAACGGCGCGGCTGGCCCTGTTCTTCGGGCCGATCATGCTGCTGTGGTTCCTGTCGATCGCAGCGCTTGGCGCCTACCATATCCTGGACGCGCCGGAGATCCTGGGCGCGATCAGCCCGCACTACGCCATCCTGTTCCTGGTCCATCACGGGCTGGTGGGCTTCCTGGTGCTGGGATCGGTGTTCCTGACCGTGACCGGGGCCGAGGCGCTTTACGCCGACATGGGCCATTTCGGACGCTGGCCGATCCAGGCTTCCTGGCTCTTCCTCGCCCTGCCCGCGCTGGCGCTGAACTACTTCGGCCAGGGCGCCTACGTGCTGAAATCCCTGCATTGGGCGGCCGAGCACCATCGCGCCTTCGTCAACCAGGACTGGTTCTTCGTCATGGCTCCGGACGCCCTCAGGGCGCCGCTGGTGATCCTGGCGGCCGTGGCCTCGGTGATCGCCAGCCAGGCGGTGATCAGCGGCGCCTTCTCGCTCAGCCAGCAGGGCGTGCTGCTCGGCATCCTGCCCCGCCTGACCGTGACCCGCACCTCGGAGACCCAGTCGGGACAGATCTTCGTTCCGCAGGTGAACCGCTTCCTGATGATCGGGGTGCTGGTGCTGGTGGCCACCTTCCGGACCGCCGACAACCTGGCCGACGCCTATGGCCTGGCGGTGACCGGCACCATGCTGACCACCACCATCCTGGCCTACATCGTGGTCCGCCGCATGTGGGGCTGGAAGCTGTGGGTCGCCGCCCTGCTGATCGCCCCGCTCATCACCCTGGACGCGGTGTTCCTGCTGGCCAACGGGCTGAAGATCGCCTCGGGCGGCTGGCTGCCGCTGAGCCTGGGCGCCTGCCTGTTCATGATCATGTACACCTGGGTGCGCGGCACCCAGATCCTGACCGAGAAGACCCGGCGGGAATCGGTGCCGGTCACCGAGCTGATCGAGATGCTGCGCGCCCGCCAGCCTCACCGGGTGCCCGGCACGGCCATCTTCCTGACCTCTGACCCGGATACGGCTCCGGTGGCGCTCATGCACAACCTGAAGCACAATAAGGTGCTGCATGAGAAGAACATCATCGCCACGGTGCAGATCGCCGAGACGCCACGTGTGCCGGAGAGCGAGCGCATCCGCATCACCCCGTTCAGTGACGACTTCAAGAAGCTGGTTATCCACTACGGCTTCATGGAAACCCCCAACGTGCCCAAGGCGCTGGGCCTCTGCCGCAAGCAGGGGGTTAAGTTCGACATCATGGCGACCTCGTTCTTCCTCGGCCGCCGCTCGGTGGTGCCCGCCGCCCAGGCCGCCATGCCGCTGTGGCAGGACCGGCTGTTCATCTTCCTGCTGAAGAACGGCACCAACCCCACCGAGTTCTTCAAGATTCCCGCCGGCCGCGTGGTCGAACTCGGCGCCCAGGTCAGCGTGTAAATGCGCCTCCTCCCCTGCGAAGCGGGGGAGGAGAAGTTATTCTCTCCGCTCCACCTCTTCCGGCGCAAACCGCGCCAGGACGGCCTCGGCGGCCTCGACGCCGGTCTCGTAGGCGCCGTGGGCGGTGGAGAAGGCGTGCGGGGAGCAGGCTTCGCCGGCGAAGAACAGGCGGTCCGCCACCGGCCGGCGCAGTTCGGCCCGCATCTGCGCCTGACCCGGCCGGGCGTGGGAATAGGCGCCGCGCGTGTAGGGGTCCACGCCCCAGCGGCTTTCCGCGATGGGGCTGAGCTCGCGCCGGAAGCTGGAGCCGAACAGGGCGGTCAGCTCGTCGATGGCGAAGGCCGCAAACGCGCCCGGCGGTTCGGTCTCCAGGCCGTCCGCCAGGGCGCCGCCGAAGAAGCTTTCCACCACCCCATGGCCGAGCGGCCGCATCGTATAGGCCCCGGTATCGGCAGTGTCGGTGCGCCCGAGCGCCAGGGTGTCGGGTTCGAACGCCTCGGGCCGCGCCAGCTTCAGGAAGGCCTTGTCCACGTGGCCCAGCGGCAGGGCCTGGGCGGCCGCCAGCTTGTCGGGCAGGGGCGGGTCGAAGCGGATGTCCTCGTGGGCCAGCACGGTGGTGGGCACGGCCAAGATGGCCGCCCGCGCCTCGATCTCCGCTGACGAGGTGGTCAGCTTCAGGATCTCGCCGCCGTAGTCGAGCTTGAGCAGGGGCGCCTCGTACAGGATCGGCAGCGCCTCGGCCTGGCTGCGGATCAGCGCGCCATAGCCTTCCACCACCCGCCAGTTCTGCTCGGTCGGCTGGTAGGCGGCGTAGTCGTGCACCGAGATGTCGGCGAACGGGGCGCCGTTGTAGTAGCCGGAAAAGGCGTCGAGCATCGGCCGCCAGGGCGTAGTGTCCGCGTCGAACAGCTCCGAGGCCGGCCGGTCGGGCTGCGCGGCGGCGGCCCGCAGATTCTCCTCGAAGGCCGCGAAGGCTTTCCCGTAGGCCCGCTGTTCGGAGATCGGGAAGTTGACGTCGATGCGCGGCCGCATCCACGGCGGCGGGCTGCGGTCGACGGCGAAGCCGGTTTCCTCGGCGATCGCGGCCCAGGGGTTGCGGTCGGCGGAGTGCAGCCAGCCGCAGCCGAGGTC